>NZ_JASUAZ010000032.1:0-39371 GCF_030283135.1 Mixta mediterraneensis
GCTGGCAACGTCGCGGTATGGCTTCCACATGTCCTGACAGACGATCTGCACGTTCTCGCGGCCTTCCAGTAAGCGTCACATACTGACCGTATTGACTATCTGGTCTGGGTGAGATCAACTTTCCATGGCAGAAGATCGCGCAGCTGGTTCACCGGCCAGTCCTGGATATGGCCGATGACGTAGCGCAGCCACACCTCCGGATCAACACCATTCAACCTGCAGGTGCCGATAAGCGAGTACAGCACTGCAGCTCGCTCCCCACCCGTATCTGAACCGGCGAACAGCCAGTTTTTCCGACCAAGGGCTACGCCACGCAGCGCGTTCTCCGCGATGTTGTTGTCGATCTCCGCCCAGCCGTTGCTACAGTACAGGTTTAACGCGTCCCACTGCTTCAGCAGGTATACGAACGCCTTCGCCGTATCAGAGTGGCGCGACAGCACCTTCGTCTGTCCCTGTATCCAGTCATACAGCGACTGCATCAGCGGAACGGTATGCTCTTTTCGTACTGCCAGCCGCTCGCCCGCCGGGCTGCCGCGTATCTCCGCCTCGATGGCATACAGTTTTCCTATACGCTTCAGGGCTTCGGTTGTGATGTCGGTCGGCGTGCGGGCATGCACGTCGTGGATTTTTCGCCGGGCATGCGCCATGCAGGCCGCTTCAGTGATGCGGCCGTCTTCGTACAGCGCGTTGTAGCCACCGTACGCGTCCGCCTGCAGGATACCGCTGTACCCGGCAAGATGTTGCTGCGGATGTACACCTTTCCGGTCCGGCGAGTACGCGAACCACACCGCCGGTGGAAGATGTGAACCTGCGTTGCGATCATCCCGCACGTACACCCACAGCCGGGCCGTGCGGGTTTTACCGCTGCCCGGCTCCTGCACTGGCACAGGGATATCGTCGGTATGCACCTTACCTGGCATCAGCACGTACTGGCGCAGCAGGTCGTACAGCGGCTCCAGCAGTTCGCTGACCGCGCCGGACCAGCGCCCCAGCGTGGCACGACTCAGCTCAACACCCTGACGACGGTATATCTCTGACTGACGATAGTGAGGCACATGTTCGGCGAACTTCGCCGTGACGATGCGTGCCAGCAGACCGGGACCCGCATAGCTGCGCTCAATGGGTTTTGAGGACATGGCTGTCTGAACGATGTGGTCGCAGCTACAGCAGGCCAGCTTCGGCCGCTGCGTTTCGATAACCTTAAAGGCGCTGCTGATAAGCTCCAGCTGCTCCTATACGTCGCAGCCCAGAGCACTGAGCTCGCCACCGCATTCCGGGCAGGCGGTTTCTGCCGGCGACAGCGTGCGGGTTTCTCGGGGAAGCGAGGCTGGCAGCGGTTTGCGGGAGGAAGACTGGCGCAGCGGCTGCGGCAGTACCGGGTCATGCTGCTCTCCCAGCACCTCCGCCATCTCCTCCTGCAGGGCGCTGATGCGCTCCTCTGCCTCGCGCACCTGGCGCTGCGTTTTCTCACACAGCTTTTCGGAGCTTTTGCCGAACTGCATGCGCTGCAGCTTAGCGACCAGCGCCTTCAGCCGGTTTATTTCGCTGGCGTACGCCGCCACCCGCTGTGAGAGCAGGCGGTTATACTCCGCCATTTTGCGGATGGTCGTTTGCTGCTCCTGCAGCAGTGCCCTGAGCCGGGCGTTTTCATCGGGGTATGAGGCGTCCATAGCCCCACTTTACAGCAGGCTATATGCGTATTCCAGGGCGTTCCGTCCGTTGCGGGCGCTTCCAGTTAATGCCTTCCAGCAACATAGACAGCTGCGCAGGCGTCAGGTGGATTTTTCCATCGCGAGTCACCGGCCAGACGAAGCGGCCACGCTCCAGCCTTTTGGTAAACAGGCACAGGCCGTCCCGGTCCGCCCACAACACCTTTATCATGTCGCCCCGCCGTCCGCGGAAGATAAACAGATGGCCGCTGAACGGGTCAGTGCGCAGTGTGTTCTGTACTTTCGCTGCCAGCCCGTTGAAGCTACAGCGCATATCTGTCACGCCAGCAACCAGCCAGATGCGCGAACCTGCCGGAAAGCTAATCATGACTCACCATCCCTGAGCTCGATGATCATTGCGCGCAGAAGTTCAGGAGTCAGCGGGCCGGTCAGGTTGAGGCTTCCACCCGGCAACGTCAGCCTGCAGCTGATGACCGGTGGCATATCTGTAGCTACGACACCGTTTTGCCTGGGTGGAGGGACAACAGGCTCCATCGTAATCGGGATAAGCGCCGCTCTGTTGGCAGGATCCAGTAGCCCCTGACGATGCAGATTGCGCCAGTTAAACAGCAGGTTATCGTTAATACCATGCTCACGCGCAATTTGAGCCACACAGGCGTCTGGCTGCAGGGTCAGCTCCGCCATGCGAATTTTAAATTCTATAGGCCAGTCCGGGCGGCGTTTTTTTACAGGTAGATTTGTCTCAAGATTGAAGGCATAGAGCTCTTCCTCCAGACGTTCAGGGGTGTATTCCTCCGGCAATGGCCAGTTAATACCGGTGCGTCGGAAGCGAGTAAACATCTTATGTATTGCTGATGAGCTAATGTTCAGTTGCTCAGCAATTTCACGGTAAGTCAGAGCCTCATTAAACCGAAGGCTCAGCGCAGCGAATATCCAGGGTCTTCTGTTATAAGGCGTATTTTTGTCCACGGTAGTGTCCATGTTCGCGAAAGTGTCCATGGTAGGAAACGCGGGCAAAAATAAAAGACGGTTCGGATGTGACGCTTACGAATAAAGATGCCGAGGCTGGCTTTTGCCGTGGTGCGATCGCGCACCAGCAGCCTGAGTCGTGCTGGAAACGACAGTGACGGCACATGTTTAACCCGCTGGGTATAACCTTCCGGCTCCCCCATACTGCGGCGAATAGCAAATGAGACAATCGCCGGTAGCAGACCAACCAGGAACATACCGCGCCAGCCAATCAGGCTCAGTAATGGCGGTGTGATAAAGGCTGCCAGCAATACGCCAAACTGCCAGCCAATGCCCACCCATGCCGAGGCGCGATTGCGCTTCTCTTCAGGCCAGGCTTCGGCAATCAGCGCCATGCCGATGCCAAATTCTCCGCCCAATCCCACCCCTGCCAGGGTGCGATAAATCAGTAAATCCCAGTAACCTTGCGCCACAGCACACAACCCGGTGAACACAGAGAACACCAGAATGGTAATGGTTAACACGCGAACGCGGCCAAACCGATCGCTGAGATGACCAAATACAATGCCGCCGATAACCGCGCCAATTAACGTCCAGGTCACTAGCGACCCGGCTTGCGAAGGATTGAGCGCCAGCGACACGCTGATGGCGGGCAACATAAAACCCAGGATCAGCAAATCGAATCCGTCCATGGCGTAACCGCTAACGGCAGCCAGCATCGCTTTCGCAGGCGTGACGCTCTGCTTAGGGTGGGGGGAAGGAGACATTAATCAGCACCTGACAGTGAAAAGTGCTGCAAGTATAAAGAGGCGGGACAGTGAGCTGCAACGGGAACCCCATGCGCCGGAACAGCGCATGGGGCAAATCTTATCAGAACGGCTTGTTGCTGCCGTCATCGCCAGACAACAGTTCATCCAGCCGATCGCCGCCCACGTGACGGAAAACCTGACCTTTAACGAAGTAAAAAATGATTTCACAGATATTCTGGCAGCGATCGCCGATACGCTCAATGGCGCGGGCGCAGAACAGCGCGGTCAAAACGCTTGGGATAGTTCGCGGGTCTTCCATCATGTAAGTCATTAACTGACGTACAATTCCCTCGTACTCTTTATCCACCTTTTTATCCTCGCGGTAGATATGGATCGCTTCGTTGAGGTCCATACGCGCGAAGGCGTCAAGCACGTCATGTAGCATTTGTACGGTATGACGGCCTAACGATTCCAGGCTTACCAGCAGCGGCATATGCTGTTGACCAAAATTCTCCAGTGCGGTGCGGCTGATTTTTTCTGCCACGTCGCCAATCCGTTCCAGCTCAGAAATGGTTTTGATGATCGCCATCACCAGACGCAGATCAATGGCGGTTGGCTGACGTTTGGCGATGATGCGTACGCAGGCTTCATCAATCTCCACTTCCATCATATTGATCTTCTGGTCGCCGTCGATCACGCGCTGCGCCAGTTCGCCGTCCAGATTGTGCATCGCGGTGATGGCATCAGTTAGCTGCTGCTCAACCATGCCGCCCATAATCATGACCTGGGTACGAATATGCTCAAGCTCCGCATTGAACTGACCGGAGATATGTTTATTCAGATTCAAATTGTCCATGGCAATCTCCTGGCAATCAGCCGTAGCGGCCAGTAATGTAATCTTCAGTTTGTTTCTGTGCTGGTGTGGTAAACAGCGTGTCGGTATCGCTGAACTCAATCAGTTCGCCCAGATACATAAATGCAGTATGGTCAGAGCAACGAGCCGCCTGCTGCATGTTGTGCGTTACGATCACCACAGTGTAATCCTGTTTCAGCTCGGTGATCAGCTCCTCAATACGTCCGGTGGAGATCGGATCGAGCGCCGAACAGGGTTCATCCAGCAATAACACCTCCGGGCGAATAGCGATGCCGCGTGCGATACACAGGCGCTGTTGCTGACCGCCGGAAAGACTGTAGCCGCTCTGATGTAGCTTGTCTTTGGTTTCATTCCACAATGCCGCTTTGGTCAGCGCCCACTGCACGCGCTCATCCATATCCGCTCGCGATAACTTCTCGAACAGGCGCACGCCAAAGGCGATATTGTCATAGATAGACATCGGGAACGGCGTGGGCTTCTGGAACACCATGCCGACGCGGGCGCGCAGCAGTGCGATGTCCTGATGCGAAGCCAAAATATTATCGCCGTCCAGCAGGATGTCGCCTTCAGCACGCTGCTCCGGATAGAGCGAATACATTTTATTGAAAGTGCGCAACAGCGTGGATTTGCCGCAGCCCGATGGCCCGATAAACGCCGTTACCTGATTCCTGGCAATATCCAGATTGATGTTTTTCAGCGCGTGGAACTTACCGTAATAGAAGTTCAGATTACGGACCTGAATTTTACCGGAAGATGAAGTCGCGATACTCATTGCTCGTCTCTCTTAAACGATGCCGCGCAAGGCAGCACCGGAAGTTAACCGTGTTTACCCCTGGCGAAAACCATACGTGCTACGATATTCAGCAGCAGTACGCACAAGGTAATAATCAGAACGCCAGCCCAGGCCAGGTTCTGCCATTCGGCAAATGGGCTCATAGCGAACTTAAAGATAGTGACCGGCAGGTTAGCCAGCGGCTGCATCATGTCGGTGCTCCAGAACTGGTTCGACAGTGCCGTAAACAGCAGCGGTGCGGTTTCACCGGCAATACGGGCGATTGCCAGTAGCACACCCGTGATAATCCCCGATGCCGACACCTTCAGCGTGATGGCCGAGATCATCTTCCATTTTGGCGTGCCAAGTGCGTAAGCCGCTTCACGCATGTTGTCTGGCACCAGACGCAGCATATTTTCGGTGGTGCGGATCACAATCGGAATCTGTAACAACGCCAGCGCAATCACCCCGGCCCAGCCAGAGAAGTGCTGCATCTGCGCCACTACGATGGTGTAAACAAACAGCCCTACCACAATGGACGGCGCTGACAGCAGAATGTCATTAATAAAGCGGATCACTTCTGCCAGCCATTGTTTGCGTCCGTATTCCGCCAGGTATACGCCCGCCATAATGCCCAGCGGCGTACCGAAAAAAACTGACCAAAAAATCAGCAATCCGCTGCCCGCTAACGCATTGGCTAAACCGCCGCCTGCGGTATTAGGTGGCGGCGTAGATTCGGTAAACAGCTCCCATGACACGCCCGTAAGGCCGCGTGAAACGGTGGTGTAGAGGATCCAAATCAGCCAGAACAGCCCAAAAGCCATCGTCAGTAGCGACAGCGTCAGCGCTATCTTATTTTTGGTACTGCGCCAGGCCTGCATTTTGCGGCGTGACTGTTCAAGCTCAGCACGCGCCTGCAATTCAATCGTTGTCATGAGCGCGCTCCTTCACTTTTTGCCAGACGCATAATCATCAGCTTCGAAAATGCCAGCACAATAAAGGTGATAACAAACAGGATCAGCCCCAGCTCCATCAGAGCAGCGACGTGTACGCCCGATTCCGCTTCAGCGAATTCGTTTGCTAACGCTGAGGTGATACTGTTGCCTGGCATGAACAGCGATGCGCTGTCGAGTTGGTAGGTGTTGCCGATGATAAATGTCACCGCCATGGTTTCACCCAGCGCGCGGCCCAGCCCTAACATAACACCGCCAATCACGCCGTTTTTGGTGAACGGCAACACGATACGCCAGATCACTTCCCAGGTTGTACAGCCGATGCCGTAAGCAGACTCTTTCATCATCACCGGCGTTTGCTCGAATACGTCGCGCATTACCGAGGCGATGTAAGGAATAATCATGATGGCAAGGATTACCCCTGCGGCGAGGATACCAATACCGAAAGCCGGGCCGGAGAACAGCTCGCCAATAAATGGAATAGCGGACAGCACCTCACCGACGGGCGTCTGGAAGTATTCTGCGAACAGCGGGGCGAAAACAAATAATCCCCACATGCCGTAAACAATACTCGGAATGGCCGCCAGCAGCTCAATGGCAGTACCGAGCGGACGGCGCAGCCAGTTCGGCGACAGTTCCGTCAGGAATAACGCAATCCCAAAACTCACCGGAACCGCAATAATCAGCGCAATAACAGACGTTACGATGGTGCCGTAAATCGGTACCAGCGCACCAAATTGTTCGTTTGGCGCATCCCAGGTTTTGGTCCATAAAAAAGAGAAACCAAATTTCTGCATGCCTGGCCAGGAGGAGAAAATCAGGGAGACGATGATGCCGCCCATCAGCAGCAGCACAATGAGCGCGGACAGTTTGACCAGCGCGCCAAAAATTCTGTCGCCTTGTTTGCCTGGGGCTTTGAATGCCGGCTTCGTTGCAGCCATAGAAGTCTCAGTCTTCAGAGGTTATCAGGGCGGCTTAACTCCGCCCAGGATGTCTGAACAAATCGGGTGTCGGGTCAGGGTCGTTCACTTACTGGTAAAGCGCTTTGCCAGAATCAGCTTTGATGTTGGCTTTCCAGGCAGAACGGATCTGCTCGGTTACGCTGTCAGGCAACGTTGCGTAATCCAGGCTGGTGGCTGTTTTTCCGCCGTTTTTGTACGCCCAGTCGAAGAACTTCAGCACTTCGCTACCTTTACTGGCATTCGCCTGATCTTTGTAAACCAGAATGAAGGTGGTGGAAGAGATCGGCCATGCATTTTCGCCTTTCTGGAAGGTCAGGTCCTGCGCAAAAGATTTGCTCCAGTCTGCACCCTTAGCTGCGTTGCTGAAGCTGGTTTCGCCTGGCTCAACGGCTTTGCCATCGGCATCCATCAGCCTGGTGTAAGTCAGGTTATTCTGTTTGGCATAAGCATACTCAACGTAACCGATTGAACCTGGCAGACGCTGCACGAATGCTGCTACACCGTCGTTACCTTTACCGCCCAGACCGGTCGGCCAGTTAACGGTATTGCCTTTACCAATTTTGCTGTTCCACTCTTCATTCACTTTCGCCAGGTAGCTGGTGAAAACAAATGACGTGCCGGAACCGTCAGCACGGCGAACCACGTTAATGTTAGTTGCAGGCAGTTTTACGTCAGGGTTCAGCTTAACGATCGCAGGATCGTTCCACTTTTTGATGTTGCCCAGATAGATGTCGCCTACGGTTTTGCCATCCAGCGTCAGTTCGCCAGATTTAATACCCGGCAGGTTAACCGCCAGCACAACACCGCCGATCACGGTTGGAAACTGGAACAGGCCATTTTTTTGCAGGTCTTCATCTTTCAGGGGTGCATCTGACGCGCCAAAATCGACGGTTTTAGCGATGATCTGTTTTACGCCGCCAGAAGAACCAATGCCCTGGTAGTTGATTTTGCTACCTGTGGCTTGCTGATATTCTGCTGCCCACTTGGCATAAACCGGCGCCGGGAATGTCCCGCCTGCGCCAGTCAGATCGGTGGCTGCATAAGCAGATACCGCGCTTACGACGAAGGTGGCGGCAAGAATTCGGGCTACGGTGCTACGCATCAGTGTCATGTTCCCTCCAGGGGAGTTTATCTCAGGCTCAAAGCCGTTTTAGAAAGAGTCAGTGATTGCTGCAGGAGGGAAAATAGGACAGTTTGATGACAGCTAAATGTAGAAAATATGACAGTTGTATGACAGCGCGTAAAACTGAAGCGGGCCCTTACCGGGCCCGTTTTTTTATTCCACCGTAACCGATTTTGCCAGGTTACGCGGTTGGTCAACGTCAGTGCCTTTAATCAGCGCGACATGATAAGAGAGTAACTGCAACGGAACGGTGTAGAAGATGGGTGCAATGACCTCTTCTACATGCGGAAGTGGGATAATTTTCATCCCTTCGCTGTCACTGAAACCGGCATCCTGATCGGCAAATACATACAGCAAACCGCCGCGGGCGCGCACTTCTTCAATATTCGACTTCAGCTTTTCCAGCAGTTCATTGTTCGGCGCCACGACGATAACCGGCATATCAGCATCAATTAGCGCCAGCGGGCCGTGCTTCAGTTCGCCCGCCGCGTAAGCTTCCGCATGAATGTAGGAGATCTCTTTGAGTTTCAGCGCCCCTTCCATGGCAATGGGATATTGATCACCACGACCGAGGAACAGCGCGTGATGCTTATCAGAGAAACCTTCCGCGAGATTTTCAATCAGCGTATCCTGCGCCAGCATCTGTTCGATGCGACCTGGCAGCGCCTGTAAACCGTGCACAATGTTATGCTCAATTTCAGTCGCCATACCATTCAGACGTCCCAGTTTCGCCACCAGCATCAGCAATACCGTGAGCTGCGTAGTAAAGGCTTTGGTGGACGCCACACCGATTTCTGTGCCCGCTTTGGTCATCAGCGCTAAATCGGATTCACGCACCAGCGAAGAACCCGCCACATTGCATATCGCCAGCGAGCCGAGGTAACCCAGCTCTTTAGACAGGCGCAACGCCGCCAGCGTATCAGCGGTTTCACCGGATTGTGACAAGGTAATGAGCAGGCTGTTTTTACGCACCGCCGATTTGCGGTAGCGGAATTCAGAGGCAATTTCTACATCACACGGAATAGCAGCCAGCGATTCAAACCAGTAACGCGCTACCATACCGGAATTGTATGAAGTCCCACAGGCAATGATCTGAATGTGCTCAACCTGGCTCAACAGCGTTTCGGCCTGCGCCCCCAGCTCGCTGAGATCGACTTCGCTGTGGCTAAAACGACCGGTTAAGGTGTTTTTGATCGCTATCGGCTGCTCGTAGATCTCTTTCTGCATATAGTGGCGATAAATACCTTTGTCACCAGCATCGTATTGCACGTTTGATTCAATCTCTGGGCGGGACACTGGCTGGCCTGCACGATCCACGATAGTGACTTCGCGACGGGTGATTTCAGCAATATCGCCCTCTTCCAGATAGATAAAACGACGCGTCACTGGCAGCAGCGCCAGCTGATCGGAGGCAATAAAGTTTTCACCCACGCCGCGCCCTATCACCAGTGGGCTACCCGAGCGCGCGGCCACCAGCAGCGAGGGATCGCGGCTGTCCATAATCACCATGCCATACGCACCGCGCAGCTGGGGGATCACACGCAGAATCACTTCACGCAGCGATCCGCCCTGCTTCTGTTCCCAATGTACCAGATGCGCCACCACTTCGGTGTCTGTTTCTGAGGCAAACTGGTAGCCACGCTCAATCAACGCTTCGCGCAGCGGTTCATGATTTTCAATAATACCGTTGTGCACGATGATGATGTGCTCAGAAATATGCGGATGCGCATTGGCTTCTGAGGGTTCGCCGTGGGTCGCCCAGCGCGTGTGTGCGATCCCGCAACCACCAATCAGCGGTTGCTGTTCTGCGGCTTCCGCCAGTTTTTGTACTTTTCCTAAACGACGCAGGCGCGTGACGTGCCCTTGACGATCGACCACGGCCAGACCTGCCGAGTCATAGCCGCGGTATTCCAGACGGCGCAGACCTTCCAGCAGAATTTCTGCAATATCGCGTTGTGCTACTGCACCAACAATTCCACACATAATATTTTCCTGACGGTATGGCGCTTCGCCACTTTCGTTGTCATACAACCTGATTTCCGGCTTTGCCGGTTCCCCGAGCCTTGTAGAGAGTGGGGATTATAGTTTTGGTACTGCAACGGCTCGCACAGGGCGAGCCGTAAAAATTACTTTTTCTTTTGCGGACGTTGCCAGCCGGCTTTTTGATTCTGTTCTTTACGGTTATACACCAGCTCAGCGCCAGTAACGTCTTTCATTATTGTGGTGCCTGCGGCGATGGTGGCGCCAGACGCTACCGTTACCGGTGCCACCAGTTGCGTGTCGGAACCGACAAACACATCGTCACCGATAACCGTTTTGAATTTGTTCACGCCGTCATAATTACAGGTAATGGTGCCCGCGCCAATGTTCACGCTGGCGCCTATTTCAGCGTCGCCCAAATAGGAAAGATGTCCGGCTTTAGAGCCTTTCCCCAGCCGGGCTTTTTTCATTTCGACAAAGTTACCGACATGCGCAGCTTGCGCCAGCTCGCTACCGGGGCGCAGGCGGGCAAACGGGCCAACCGTACATTCCTGGGCGAGGTTTGCATCCTCGATCACCGAATAAGGACTGATGACACAATCATCACCGATCACGCTGTTTTTGATAATGCAGCCGGCGCCAATTTTGACACGATTGCCCAGCGTCACCTGGCCTTCAAAAATCACATTCGTGTCAATTTCAATATCGCGACCGTGCTTCAGCGTACCGCGCAAATCAAAACGCGCCGGGTCGCGCAGCATGACGCCCGCTAACAGCAGTTTTTCAGCTTGTTCGGCCTGAAAAGTGCGCTCTAACTTCGCGAGTTGCAGACGATTATTTACACCATCAGTCTCACTGATGCGCGCCGGGTGGACTGCATTGATTGTCCGTCCTTCCTGATGCGCCAGCGCAATCACGTCGGTGATGTAATATTCACCCTGGGCATTATTGTTGGTGAGCTGCGCCAGCCAGCGTTTTAGATCGCCGCCGTTGGCAATCAGGATGCCGGTGTTAATTTCCGTAATCACAAGCTGTTCGGGGTTGGCGTCTTTTTGTTCAATGATACCGGTGATTGTGCCATTTTCTCGCACAATGCGGCCATATCCCGTGGGATTGTCTAATACGACGGTAAGTAATCCGATGCCGCCTTCTGGTTTTGCCTCACGCAAACGCTGCAAAGTGGCTTCTGAAATTAATGGCACATCGCCGTAAAGCATCAGAATGTCTTCATCGTCGGCAAAAAAAGGTGCCGCCTGCTGCATCGCATGTCCTGTACCAAGCTGTTCTGCCTGTAAGACCCAGTTTAATGCGCTATCGGTTAACGTCGCTTTGAGTTGATCACCACCATGACCATAAACCAGGTGGACCTGCTGCGCCCCAAGGCCCCTGGCGGCGTCAATTACATGCTGAACCATGGGTTTACCTGCCAGCGTATGCAGAACTTTCGGCAGATCGGAATACATACGTGTACCCTTGCCGGCTGCAAGGATCACGACACTCATTGCGCAATTAGACATAACTATCCTGACTGAATTTTTACGGGTGAAAGTTAAACGGTTTAGTTCTGAGATTACTACATTTTTCTCAGGTCGAAATTAGGCGCACGCTTACTCAGGGCGTTCAGACAAAAAAAATGCCAACCCAAAGGGCTGGCATTTCATGACGCATAAAGCCGGATTACATCGCTTTTTTGGTCAGCTCGATCACGCGCAGTTTTGCAATGGCTTTCGCCAGCTCGGCAGAGGCTTGAGCATAATCCACGTCACCGTGGCTGCTGTTCATGTGCTCTTCTGCTTTACGTTTTGCTTCCAGCGCACGCGCTTCGTCAAGTTCGCTACCGCGAATGGCGGTATCGGCCAGAACGGTGCTGCTGCCCGGCTGCACTTCCAGCACGCCGCCAGAGAGATAAATAAACTCCTCTTCGCCGTGCTGTTTCACGATACGGATCATTCCAGGCTTAATGGCAGTCAGAAGCGGGGCGTGTCCTGGAAAAATACCCAGTTCACCTTCGCTACCTGACACCTGAATTTTCTGTACCAGACCAGAGAACAGTTGCTTCTCCGCGCTGACCACATCCAGGTGATAAGTCATAGCCATATCTTTCCTCCCGGGAAACTGTTATTACAGTTTCTTCGCTTTTTCCACGGCTTCTTCGATGGCACCAACCATGTAGAAGGCTTGCTCTGGCAGGTGGTCGAACTCACCTTCCATGATGCCTTTAAAGCCACGGATGGTGTCTTTCAGCGTCACGTATTTGCCTGGAGAACCGGTAAACACTTCGGCTACGAAGAACGGCTGAGACAGGAAGCGCTGAATCTTACGCGCACGTGCCACCAGCAATTTATCTTCTTCAGACAGCTCGTCCATACCGAGGATGGCGATGATGTCTTTCAGTTCCTGGTAACGCTGCAGCAAAGACTGCACGCCACGAGCAACGTCATAGTGCTCTTGACCCACAACCAGTGGATCCAGCTGACGGCTGGTGGAGTCCAGCGGGTCAACAGCCGGGTAGATACCCAGAGACGCGATCTGACGGCTCAGCGTGACGGTTGAGTCCAGGTGGGCGAAGGTGGTTGCCGGAGAAGGGTCAGTCAGGTCATCCGCAGGCACGTAAACGGCCTGTACGGAGGTGATTGAACCCGTCTTGGTGGAGGTAATACGCTCCTGCAACACACCCATCTCTTCTGCCAGCGTTGGCTGATAACCTACCGCTGAAGGCATACGACCCAGCAGAGCAGAAACTTCCGTACCGGCAAGGGTATAACGATAGATGTTGTCGATGAACAGCAGAACATTACGACCTTCATCACGGAATTTTTCCGCCATGGTCAGGCCGGTCAGGGCGACGCGCAGACGGTTACCCGGCGGCTCGTTCATCTGACCATACACCAGCGCAACTTTGTCGATAACGTTGGAGTCAGTCATTTCATGGTAGAAGTCGTTACCCTCACGAGTACGTTCACCTACACCGGCAAAAACCGAATAACCTGAGTGCTCAGCCGCAATGTTACGGATCAGCTCCATCATGTTTACGGTTTTACCTACACCCGCACCACCGAACAGACCGACTTTACCGCCCTTAGCGAACGGACACATCAAATCGATAACTTTGATGCCGGTTTCCAGCAGTTCCTGCGAGTTTGACTGCTCTTCATAAGAAGGCGCGGCGCGGTGAATAGAGGCAATTTCTACAGCGCTGCCGTCTTCTTCTTTCAGCTCACCTTTCATGTCGATAGGCTCGCCCAGCACGTTCATAATACGACCCAGGGTCGCTTTACCGACGGGAACCTGAATTGGCTTCTGCAGGTCAGTCACTTCCAGACCACGCTTCAGGCCGTCAGACGTACCCATTGCGATAGTACGTACAACACCGCCACCCAGCTGCTGCTGAACTTCCAGCACCAGACGAGCATCACCATTCTGAACCTCGAGGGCGCTGTACACTTTCGGTACCGCGTCCTGAGGGAATTCGACGTCAACAACGGCGCCGATAATCTGGACAATCTTTCCAGTTGCCATCTTGAATCCTCTACCTAATTCCAAACCTGGTTAAACCGCGGAGGCCCCCGAGACGATCTCGGTAAGTTCCTGGGTGATGCTGGCCTGACGAGCTTTGTTGTAAACCAACTGCAGCTCTTTGATCAGATTTCCGCCGTTATCGGTTGCGGCTTTCATTGCCACCATACGTGCGGCCTGCTCACTGGCCAGATTTTCCACCACACCCTGATAAACCTGCGATTCGACATAACGACGCAGCAGGGTATCCAGCAGCGCTTTCGGATCGGGTTCGTACAGGTAATCCCAGGTCTTCGCCTTCATCTCTGCTTCACCTTCCGCTGGCGGTAACGGCAGCAGTTGGGTAATAGTCGGAGTCTGAGACATGGTGTTATTAAATTTGTTGCTGACGACATACAGCTTGTCGATGCGGCCTTCATCATAAGCCTGCAACATCACTTTTACCGGGCCAATCAGTTCTGACAGAGAAGGGTTATCTCCCATGCCGTTGACTTGCGCCACGATGTTGCCACCAACAGAGCCGAAGAATGACATCCCTTTAGAACCGATAACCGCCAGATCGCTCTGAACGCCTTTATCAGACCAGGATTTCATATCTGCCAGCAGTTTTTTAAACAAGTTTATGTTCAAACCACCACAAAGCCCGCGGTCAGTAGAAACGACCAGGTAGCCGACGCGCTTGACGTCACGCTCTTGCAGGTAAGGGTGCTTGTATTCCAGATTACCTAACGCAAGGTGACCAATCACTTTGCGCATGGTGTCTGCATACGGACGGCTGGCCGCCATGCGTTCCTGCGTTTTACGCATTTTGGAGGCGGCGACCATTTCCATCGCTTTGGTGATCTTCTGCGTATTTTTTACGCTTCCGATCTTGTTACGTATCTCTTTTGCGCCGGCCATTAGCTTCTCCTCAAAGCCTTGCGGCTTGCCTTTTCAGACAAGCCGCCAGACATTACCAGGACTGGGTTGCTTTGAACGTGTCGAGGAGACCTTTCAGCTTCTCTTCGATCTCGTTATTAAAGTTGCCAGCCTGGTTGATTTCCTGCATCAGCTCGGCATGATCGCGATCAGCAAAGGCCAGCAGTGCAGCTTCAAAGCTGCCGATTTTTGCAATTTCAACGTCGTTCAGGTAACCGCGCTCAGCTGCAAACAGAACCAGACCCTGCTGCGCGACAGACATCGGCGCATACTGTTTCTGCTTCAGAAGCTCGGTCACTTTCTGACCGTGGTTCAGCTGCTTACGGGTTGCATCGTCCAGATCAGAAGCGAACTGCGAGAACGCCGCCAGTTCACGATACTGTGCCAGCGCGGTACGGATACCACCGGACAGTTTCTTGATGATCTTGGTCTGCGCTGCACCACCCACACGGGATACGGAAATACCAGGGTTAACTGCCGGACGAATACCGGAGTTGAACAGGTTGGATTCCAGGAAGATCTGACCGTCGGTGATGGAGATGACGTTGGTCGGAACGAACGCAGAAACGTCACCCGCCTGGGTTTCAATGATTGGCAGCGCGGTCAGAGAACCGGTTTGGCCTTTCACTTCACCTTTGGTGAAACGCTCAACGTAATCAGCGCTTACGCGTGATGCACGCTCCAGCAGACGAGAGTGGAGATAGAACACGTCGCCAGGAAAGGCTTCACGGCCTGGCGGACGACGCAGCAGCAGTGAAATTTGACGGTAAGCAATAGCCTGCTTAGACAGGTCATCGTATACGATCAGCGCATCTTCACCGCGGTCACGGAAATACTCGCCCATTGCACAGCCTGCGTAAGGAGCCAGGTATTGCAGTGCAGCAGATTCAGAAGCAGAAGCCACAACCACAATGGTATTCGCCAGCGCGCCATGCTCTTCCAGCTTGCGCACGACGTTAGAGATGGTTGAGGCTTTCTGACCAATCGCAACGTAGACACATTTAATGCCTGAATCGCGCTGATTGATGATGGCATCGATTGCCATCGCGGTTTTACCGGTCTGACGGTCACCGATGATCAGCTCACGCTGGCCACGGCCGATTGGAATCATCGCATCGACAGATTTATAACCCGTTTGAACCGGCTGATCGACTGACTGACGGTCGATAACACCAGGTGCAATTACTTCAACTGGCGAGAAGCCGTCGTTGTCAATTGCGCCTTTACCGTCAATAGGTGCACCCAGCGTGTTCACCACGCGGCCCAACAGGCCACGACCAACGGGAACTTCCAGGATACGGCCAGTACACTTAACCTTCATGCCTTCGGCAAGGTCAGCATACGGACCCATCACCACCGCACCTACAGAGTCACGCTCGAGGTTCAGGGCGATAGCGTAACGGTTGCCCGGCAGGGCAATCATCTCACCCTGCATCACATCGGCCAGGCCGTGTACGCGGATGATACCGTCACTTACAGAAACAATAGTACCTTCGTTGTGAGCTTCGCTCACGACATTGAACTGAGCAATGCGCTGCTTGATCAGTTCGCTGATTTCGGTGGAATTCAGTTGCATATGCTCCAGTCCCCTTAAGACTGCAAGACGTCTGCCAGACGCTCAAGACGGCTGCGTACGCTGCCATCAATCACCAGATCACCCGATCGGATGATCACGCCTGCCATCACAGACTTATCAATTTTGCAATTCAGCTTAACTTTGCGTGACAGACGTTTTTCCATCGCGGCGCTGATTTTAGTCAGCTGGTCGTCACTCAGCGTACTGGCAGAAATTACGTCAACTTCCGCGATCGCTTCATAGGCGTCACGCAGTTGAATAAATTGCTCCAGTACAGCCGGAAGCGCTGTCAAACGTCCGTTTTCCGCCATCACCTTAATCAGGTTCTGTGCGGGTTCATCCAGTTGATCACCACAGACTGCATTAAACGAAGCAGACAAAGCAACCGGCGCCAAAGCACCGGAAAGGAGATCTGCCATTTGTTCATTGCAAGCCACTTCTGCGGCAAACGCTAACATCTGTTGCCAGCGTTCAATACTTTGATGCTCAACAGCAAAGTCAAAAGCTGCTTTGGCGTAGGGGCGAGCTACAGTAATCAGATCAGACATCAGCCCCTCCCTCCTTACAGTTCAGCGACCAGTTTATCAACGATGTCGCTGTTAGCAGCTTCATCCACGGAGCGTTCGATGATCTTCTCGGCGCCAGCCATTGCCAGCAACGCGACTTGCTTACGTAATTCCTCACGGGCACGTTTACGCTCAGCTTCGATTTCGGCCTGCGCTTGTGCAACGATGCGATTACGTTCGTTTTCAGCTTCGGTTTTGGCTTCGTCCAGAATCTGCGCACGACGCTTGTTCGCTTGCTCGATAATGACCTGGGCTTCTTCTTTCGCTTTTTTCAGCTGGTCGGTCGCATTAGCCTGCGCGAGATCCAAATCTTTCTTCGCGCGTTCAGCAGAAGCAAGGCCTTCAGCAATTTCTTTCTGGCGCTTTTCGATGGCAGCCATAATCGGCGGCCATACGTACTTCATGCAGAACGCGACAAACAGGATGAACGCGATGGCCTGGCCGAGGATTGTTGCATTAATGTTCACAGCACAATGCCTCTAATTAAGTATTTAACTTTTCTGCCGTTATCAGCGATAAGCGGCAGAATCCGTTCACCCGTGCACAAAAGGCAGTGAGTGAACAAAGGGCTTTAGGCGACAGCAAACATCACGTAGAGACCCAGACCAACAGCGATCATCGGGATTGCATCCACCAGACCCATTACAACAAAGAACTGCGTGCGCAGCAGAGGAATCAGGTCAGGCTGACGAGCAGCGCCTTCCAGGAATTTACCTCCGAGGATGCCGATACCGATCGCAGCACCGATTGCCGCCAGACCCATCATCACAGCGGCAGCCATGTACAGCAGATCCATATTCAGGTTTTCCATGACAGTCTCCAGTTTGTTTCAGTTAAACGCTTAAGTTGTTGAGAAAAAAATCAATGTTCTTCAGATGCCATCGACAGATAGACAATCGTGAGGACCATGAAAATGAAAGCCTGTAGCGAAATGATCAGAATGTGGAAAATGGCCCACGGCACATTCAGAACCCACTGCGACCACCACGGCAACAGACCGGCAATAAGGATAAAGATCAGCTCACCCGCATACATGTTGCCGAACAGTCGCAGACCAAGAGAAACCGGTTTAGACAGCAGGCTCACACCTTCCAAAATCAGGTTGATAGGGATGAAGATCGGGTGATTAAAAGGTTGCAGCGTCAGCTCTTTCGTAAAGCCGCCTACCCCTTTCATTTTGATGCTGTAGAACAGAATCAAAATAAATACGCCCAACGCCATAGACAACGTGATGTTCACGTCTGCAGACGGCACGACGCGCAGCGCCGGCAGGCCTAAGAAATGCTCGCCGATATAGGGCAACAGATCGATAGGCAGCAGATCCATGAAGTTCATCAGGAAGACCCAGACAAAAATTGTCAGAGCCAGCGGGGCGATAAGTTTGCTCTTACCGTGATACATGTCATGCACGTTGTCATCAACGAAGCCGACAACCAACTCGATAGCCGCTTGTAATTTCCCTGGCACACCGCTGGTGACGGTCTTCGCCACTTTACGGAACAACACCAGGAAAACCAGCCCCAGCACCAGAGAGAAAAACATGGAATCGATATTTAATACCCAGAACGTCGCGGGAGCGTCGTGGGGATTCACTAACTCGAAAGTACGCAGGTCCAGCTGAAGGTTATTCAGATGGTGACCTATGTATTCTTGCGGAGTAGAGATTTCTCCTGCAGCCATGATGCCTCTTACCCTTTGTTGTTAATTACCGCCGGTGCCAACATCTGTATCACCAGCACCGATAACCAGGTTATGCCGAGAGGCCAGAAGGCCGCTCTGAACACACCTAACGCCACAATGAGCAGAGTAATGGTCGCAAACACTTTGGCTATTTCACCCAAAGCGAAGCTCCATGCAACTCGTCCCGAAGCCGGGGTTTGCCCTTGCAGGCGCCAGGCTAAAAACAAAAACAACACATTTGGCAGCCAGGCTGCCGCTCCGCCAGCGAGAGCTGAAACGCCCCAGATGACATCTTTCAGGGCAAAGAGTGCGCCGATGATGACAAACGTCACCAGCTGAATAATCAGCACGGTTCGGGCGTATTTCACACTGTAAAGAGACACTGACATGACGCTAATACTCTCCTGCCCCGTTAGGGGTATGTCGCGTGTCGTATAAGACTGCCTTTACTCATTTGAGTCAAGCAGCAAAAGCCGTGCAAATTATACGGGCCGCACCTGCGATTTCAATCGCTAAGTAGCGAAAAGGTGAACAATTATTTAAATTTCTTTCCGGACGGCTATTTTTCCAAACCTTTGTCCGATGGAATGTCCAGGCAGGCAGCCGAAAACAGGCTTGTATGTGGCTTTTAAAGCGTGCTTTAGATCACATAATAAGCATTTATTCCGCTCATACTTTTACGACTGAACAAGAATTGTCATTTTTGATATTAGAACAATATATTAACAATCAATCAGTTAAATATAATACTCGCTTTCACGCAGCTTATTATCGATGAAAACACGCTATTGACACCAAAGAGGACAATAAAAGTGTGTAATTGATATTACGCACGTCAGGTTATTACTGAGATATATTTACGGGCGTGACTATCTGTATTCCAATAAACAGGGCTATAAGTATTTTTTCTGATAAAAAATTGTGAATTAAAAGTTAAATGTAACAGACTTTTTCGGATAATTTCCGTCGGTTTTTTTACCTTATTTCTTCGCAGGTGTAATAAAAAAAGCATGAGACAAAAAAACTAACTGCTGTTTTTTTAGCCGGTGATTTTGCTAAGCCAAATCGTGAACCGGCTCTTAATCCACACTGTTTAAAAGATTATTCGCGGCCGATGATCACCAGATGGCGTTCACCGTCCAGCTGTGGCACCTTCAACTCAACAAGGGCATTCAGGTGATACCCTGATGGCAGCGTAGCGATCTCTTCATCAGGACGAACGCCTTTTAACGCAAAAAAGTGGCCTTCTGGCGCGGGCAAATGATGACACCAGTTAATCATGTCCTCAAGTGAGGCAAATGCGCGGCTAATGACGCCGTCAAATAGTGGTTCAGCAGAAAACGCCTCTACCCTACTCTGCACGGGCGTAATATTTTCCAGTCCAAGTTCATGCTGGACCTGACGCAGAAAACGTACCCGTTTACCCAGGCTGTCGAGCAGTGTGAAATGGGTATCAGGCATCACAATTGCCAGCGGTATACCAGGCAGGCCGGGACCGGTGCCGACATCAATAAAGCGTGAACCTTTGAGATGTGGCGCGACAACAATGCTGTCGAGAATATGACGTACCAGCATCTGCTGTGGATCGCGCACGGAGGTCAGGTTGTAGGCTTTGTTCCACTTATCCAGCAATGCAACGTAAGCGAGCAGTTGCTGTTTTTGTTGATCGGAGAGGGTAATATTGGCCGCTTGCAGCAGCGTGGTGAGTTTGTTAATCACAGCGTGAGTCCAGTCAGCGGGGGCGAGCTGCCTCGCCCCGTTCCAGGTCAGGCGCTTTTGCGCAGCAGCCCTTGTTTTTTCAAATAAATAAGCAAAATAGAAATCGCAGCCGGTGTGATACCGGAAATGCGCGAAGCCTGACCAATGGTTGTCGGTTTATGATCGTTCAGCTTGGCGATTACTTCATTCGACAGGCCATTGACCTGACGATAATCCAGATCGACAGGCAACAAAGTACTCTCATTACGCTGCTGGCGATCAATTTCTTCCTGCTGACGCGCAATATAACCTTCGTATTTTACCTGAATTTCAACCTGTTCCGCCGCCTGTTGATCAGCCAGTGCCGGGCCAAAGCCATCCAGGGTCATCATTGCCAGATAAGTCATTTCCGGGCGACGCAGCAAATCTTCGCCGTTGGCTTCTTTGGTTAACGGCGCGCTCAGTGCAGTATTCACGTTAGCAACATTGTCAGATTTTGGATGAACCCAGATGTCGCGCAGACGCTGACGCTCCTGCTCAATGGCTTCCAGTTTCTGATTAAATCGTGTCCAGCGAGCATCATCGACCAACCCAAGTTCACGACCGGTTTCCGTCAGACGCAGATCAGCATTGTCTTCACGCAGCATCAAACGGTATTCCGCGCGCGAGGTAAACATGCGATACGGTTCTTTAGTGCCAAGGGTGCAGAGATCGTCAACCAGAACCCCGAGGTAAGCCTGATCGCGGCGCGGTGCCCAGCCTTCTTTATCGGCAGACTGACGCGCTGCATTCAGACCCGCCAGTAAACCTTGCGCAGCGGCTTCTTCATAACCGGTGGTGCCATTGATCTGCCCGGCAAAGAACAGACCGTGGATATATTTACTTTCCAGCGTTGGCTTAAGATCGCGCGGATCAAAGAAATCATACTCAATGGCATAGCCCGGGCGAACGATTCTGGCATTTTCCAGGCCCTGCATTGAGCGAACAATTTGCATCTGTACATCGAACGGCAGGCTGGTGGAGATGCCATTTGGATAAATTTCGGTGCTGGTCAAGCCTTCCGGCTCAAGGAAGATTTGATGCGCATTGCGATCGGCAAAACGCATCACTTTATCTTCTATCGATGGACAATAGCGCGGACCGATCCCTTCAATGATCCCGGCATACATCGGGCTACGATCAAGGTTATTGCGGATCACATCATGCGTCTTTTCGTTAGTGTGGGTGATCCAGCATGGTACCTGTTGTGGATGCTGCGCGCTGTTACCCATAAACGAAAAGACCGGCATTGGGTTGTCGCCATGCTGTGGCGTCAGCACGCTAAAGTCGATAGAACGGGCATCAATACGCGGTGGCGTCCCGGTTTTCAGGCGATTTACGCGTAGAGGCAAAGCACGCAGACGCTTTGCCAGCGGGATGGATGGCGGATCGCCAGCCCGGCCACCGCTGTAATTATCCAGCCCGATATGAATTTTTCCGTCAAGGAAAGTCCCGACTGTAAGCACTACGGTTTTAGCACGGAATTTCAGTCCCATTTGCGTCACCGCACCCACCACACGATCATTTTCAACAATCAGATCGTCAACCGCCTGCTGGAAGATCATCAGGTTCGGTTGATGTTCAAGTGCGGTACGCACTGCCTGGCGGTAAAGCACGCGATCGGCCTGTGCGCGGGTCGCTCGAACCGCAGGGCCTTTGCTTGCGTTTAGTATCCTAAACTGAATACCGGCCTGGTCGATCGCACTGGCCATCAAACCGCCTAAGGCATCCACTTCCTTCACCAAATGTCCTTTCCCAATACCACCGATCGCCGGGTTACAGGACATTTGTCCAAGCGTATCAATGTTATGGGTGAGTAAAAGGGTTTGCTGACCCATTCGGGCAGCGGCCATTGCGGCTTCTGTACCCGCATGACCACCACCGATTACGATGACGTCAAAAGGATCTTGATAAAACATGGAGTGGTACCTCGTTGATGAACGGTCAGGGATCGTTGTCCTTGGGCCGTGGATTCTACTTAAATTCAGGACAGGGTGAAAGCGGTGGGATCGTCAGGGTTTAAAAGAAAAGATCTTTATTCTGTATATGATCTTTCTGTTAGATCTCTTATTAGGATCGCGCTCTCTTGTGGGTATCTGCCAAAAAGAGTGTTAAAACAAAAGCATGGTAACGATCGTTAGCTGTGAATGATCGGTGATCCTGATCCGTATAACCTGAGATCAAAACCGCACCTTATCCACAGCTCAAAAAACATACTTGGGTTGTTCGTGGGATAACTACCGGTTATACGCAGGAATAAAGGGGAGTTATCCACAACTGATCCGCTTTCAAATGGATTAAATCAGCATTTTCCACCAGGGATCGCAGATATTTCCCGATCCTCTGTCGGATCAAATCAGCGTTTTCCAGCCTGCGACCCACTCTTCTGCCGGATCTTCAGGAATCTCATGCTCTAATACATCAATTTCCAGTCGATCGCCGATACGTTGAGCACCACGTGCGATCAGTAACGCGTCTATATTACGGATCGCGCCACAAAACAGATCGTATTCGTGATTGCCAATACCAACAGCGCCAAAGCGCACCGCAGAGAGATCGGGTTGGCTTTCATTAATAGCATCGTAAAACGGAATCAGGTTATCCGGCAGCTCACCTGCACCGTGGGTAGATGACACAATCAGCCAGATACCCTTCTGCGGCACGTCATCCAGTTCCGGTCCATGCAGCAGCTGCGTTGAGAAGCCAGCTTCCTGCAACTTTTCTTCCAGATGTTCAGCAACGTATTCGGCGCTGCCCAACGTGCTCCCACTGATTAACGTAATATCGGCCATCATGCTCTCCCGAACTAAAGGCGAGCATTGTACGCTGTGATCAAGCCGTGATCCACCTGTGGAAAACAGGGTTAATAGATCAAATAAGGTGAACACAACCATTGGGAGACGGCGAATTCACGTGGGATAAGGTTATACACAGGGCGGGCGAATAATCAGGGTTTGATCGTGCGCATGATCGGGTTTTGCAGGGAGATCAGCGTTTCGGTGGACTGAATTTCATCGATGGTCTGGATCTTATTAATTAACACCTGCTGCAACGCGTCAATGGAGCGACACATCACTTTGATAAAGATGCTGTAATGGCCGGTGGTGTACCAGGCTTCTACCACCTCGTCCAGCGCATTGAGTTTGCTAAGTGCAGCAGGATAATCTCGGGCGCTTTTCAGGATAATGCCAATAAAACAGCACACGTCGAAACCCAGTTGTCGTGGATCGATTTCAACACGCGTACCCAAAATAATCCCGGCCTGCTTCATCTTCTCCACGCGGACATGAATAGTACCGGGGCTTACGTTGAACTGTTTTGCCAGCTCAGCATACGCGGTGCGTGCGTTATCGAGCAGCGCATTTAAAATGCCGCGATCCAGATTATCCAGTTGCAGATGTTCGGCCATTTTCACCCTCGTTATGTTTATTCTTCATTGAACAGAGGAGAATGTGCAGTAAAATGCGGGATTAGGCAATGTATCGGCAGCGGCGAATGCCGCTGCCTGATCGGTTAACGCTTACGCCAGATCGTCACTTGTGCCTGCGTATGCTGGAATTTACGCGCGGTTTCACGAATGACAAAAGGCACATCCTGCGGCATACCGGTTTGCTCGAAATCGGCAGCCAGTAACCGCTGTAGCGCTTGCAAAGTGGTCAGCGCCTCGCCATTTTCGCGTATGCCACCAAGCCAGTTTTCCTTTGGCGTAAACTCTTCCAGCCAGGTATAGGGTGAAGAGAGCAACAGGATACCGCCCGAACGTAGCATTGGCGTAATGTCTTGCAGAAAACGCTTTGGCTGACGCAGGCGATCAATCAGGTTAGAAGCCAGTACCAGATCGTAGCATTGTGGCTGCGGTTTCAGGCATCGCCCTGAATAAACTGAATCCGTTGCGCTATCTCGCTATCCAGATTAAAATCTTTCAGCCGGACCTGACGGTATTCCACCAGCTCGCCTTCTTCCGGCACTACATAGCGGAAGTCTTCGCCAGTGGTAAGTTGAAGTGCGACATCAATGAAGCGAGCTGAATAATCCATGCCGACTACACGGTCAAAATGCCGTGCCAGCTCAAAACTGGCGCGACCGGTAGCGCAGCCAATATCTAAGGCCGTGCCGCGCTGTGTCGTATGCTGCAGCGCCAGTTTCACCAGCGTTTTGGCGTAGTTTTCCACCCCGAAATAGCGCGGACCATACTGAAAATCAAGGTACTGGGACACCATGCTGTCGGTTTCATAAGGATTCAGCATCATGGTTTCTTCATGAGAAGACACGACATAACGGAAACCTGCATGCTGAAAGAAGTGACGACGGAAAGCGTAACGCGCTGATTTCAGGGCTTCATTACCCGTGGAAATCCAGCTGCCACCTTTAATAAGTGAATGTTTACCGTCAAAGGTTGGCGTAGAGAAGTCATCATATAAAGGATGGACTTTGAAGCCTTCGAAACCGTTGGTTGGCGTGGTTGTCCATTGCCAGACGTTGCCAACCACATCGAAAAAATCACCTTGTGGAAACTGATCGACAGGATTTGAAGAGGCCCAGTACGCCAGATTGACGTTGCCGGGCGCACTTTCCCAGTTTGGCTGATCGCCTTCGACCTGTTCGCGCAGTTGGACCCATTCTGCTTCGCAGGGAAGCTGGATAGATTTTCCTGTCTGATCGGCTTTCCAGCGGCAAAGCCGAAGCTTCCAGCTGATTGACTTCAGCGGGCCAGTCCCATGGCATCATCACTTCTTCAGTCATCAGACGTAGTTTTAGCTGATCGGGTATCTCTGGATTACCGACCCAGAAGGTTGGCCTATCTGCCTGGGCAAATTCACGCCAGCCCCAACCCTCCTCATCCCACCAGCGCGCATCCTGATACCCACCCGCACTGATAAATTCATAAAACTCAGCATTACTTACCAGCATTTTGCTGGCTTTGAACGGTTTCAGCTCCACATACTGCGTGCCGTATTCATTATCCCAGCCGTAGGTATCATCGGTTTTTCCTAAAGCGATACGACCACCAGGCATGTTTACCAGGGTATTAGCGGGAACGTCACTGCGAAGGTGGCGCGCATCTGGACAGACGGGCCATTGCGGTTGTGGTTTGACCCATTCAACCGGCAACTGGCGTATCAGTACGCTGGAGGTTTCCAGATGAATACGCTCATGCTCAATACCCATTAAAATCACCCATGCCGGGCTGTCCCGGTCAATGGGCAATTCCAGCGGCATGGTTTGGATAAATTCACTGACCAGCGTTTTGACGCTGCCGCGATAATCACGGACCGCTTCAACGGTCGGCCATTCATAATGGCTGTCATCAAGATCATCCCAGCTCATCTCATCAACACCGATCGCCATCATTGCTTCAATACGATCGTCTAAGCGTGAATCAATAAAACGGCCAGCCATCAGCTTATTAATGAAGAAGGTGGCGGTATGACCAAAATAGAAGATCAGCGGATGACGCAGCGGGATTGCTTTGGTAAACCAGGCGCGTTGATCCGCGAGACAGGTAAACAGATTTTCGTACAGTTCCCAGGTTTGCGTAAAATATGCCAGCAGCTCAGCACGTTTTTGTTCGACATTATGACCAGACAGCAGCAAAGTACGCGTCGGTGCAGGCAGATCGCGATGAGATTGGACCATTGTCACAAGAAGCTCCAGATTGCTGAGTGAGTAAAAGCAAGTATTCACTATAGCAAATAAGGGTTTCTGCCAGATGACTTAGCGACGCCAGTGACGCAGCAGGCGGCTTTTCATGCCAGTATCGAAACGCCAGATATGATCAAAGATACGCAAAATGCCGGGCTTGCCGTGAGTGGACATCGCGACGGCATGAAAACGCTGTTGATGATGGCGCTGGCGCTGTTTAATGGCGCTGACGACCTCTTCCGGCAAACGCTGGGCGATAAAGTCAGAAATGATCACCGCGTCGGCTTCCTGCCAGGCAGGGCCTTCCATACGCTTTACGGTTGACGAAAGGCAAGCGGCGAGATCGGTGCCACCACGAAAACGCTGGCTGAGAAAGCGAATAGCCTGCTCCAGACCATCGTCCCCCGTTAATTCATATCCGATCACGTCATGGGCGAACAGCATAATGTAGCAACGACGGCGATCGGCCAGCGCGACTTTCAGTAATGCCAGACAAAAAGCTTTCGCGCAGCGTTCATTAAAGCCTCCCATCGAGCCGGATGTATCAACGCAGACAATGAACGGGCCGCGTGGCTGCTCCTCATGATGCTGGTGGGCAACCGGACGCATCGACACTTTTTCATGCCAGGCATCGCCTTGCAGCTTGTAAGTCAGCAGCCGTTTTTCTACCAGACGGCGATAAAATTCCAGTTCCAGCTCGCTAATGCTAAGCGCTGCCAGTTCGGGAGGAAGCAAACGCAGCATGTCATCGCTTTGATGAATACCGCTAACTTCTTCTGGTACTGCAGCCGGTTCATGCACTAGATAATGAAAGGCTTCCACAGGCGCATCTTTCGACGGCACCGATTTAGCCTCGCGGCTGCGGCCCAGCTGCTGAGCCAGCTTCATCAGCTCCGGCTGCTGGGCCAGAAATTCACCGTATTGCAGCATTAACTGATAATCACTGGGTTGCAGCGACGTTTTGCTCATGTCCCACAAGCGGCCCGCTGCCGTTTCATCGTCACTCAGTATCGGTGCAAGTTGACCACTCAGCGCCATGCGCTGCTGCAATTCAGTCATCAGGCGCTCACGCTGCTGTTCCAGCAATTGCTCATTTAACGTCAGGGTCTGGAGCGTAAGGCTGAGCCGCCGGCGCTGCAAAAAAAGCGTATATTGCGCCGGGCTGAGTTGCTGAGCGTTGGTGTGATGGAGAAGTCGGTTTGCTTCATCAAGGAACGGGGAGGAGAGCTGCTCCAGCGTAGTCAACGTATCAGCGAGTTGGTGATTAAATTCAGCATGGCTGTATAACTGCACACGCTGAAAAAGCTGAAATTCCTGTGACAAGTTTTCCGGTACTGGCGTGGCCTTTAATTCTGCAATGATTTCTGTTTTCCAGCGTGGCACATCCCATAGCAGCGCCTGCTTCAGACCCGGAAATTTTTTAAAAAACAGCGTTAATTGTGGCGTTGCCAGCAGCGCGATAATCAATTCTTCAATTAATTCGGCTTCCCCGATGGAAAGCAGTGTGCTGAGCGCTTCCAGAGAAATCATTTACGCGCCTGTTGCAGCTGTTCCGCGACATCCTGCAGGCTGGTCTCAACCCGTGCCAGCCAGTCGTCGCTGATAAATAAACAGCGTTGATGCTGGCTAAAAAGGTGACGCTGGGCGCGTAACTGGGCATCAAGCTCGTCCAGCGCGCTGATAATTTCCTCCGGCAGTTCGTTGCTGCTGCTGGCTCCTGGTAACGTCAGGCGCACGGTCTGCAAGCTAACGTCGCGTACCGCCAGGCAATGTTGGTTATCGACCAGTAAATCCAGCGACTGGGCAAAACCTATCCCATTGAGTTTGCCGCGAATATCGCCGCCTTTTTGTAGCCATTGATTCAACGCGTCACGGGCAATAACAAGGTGCGTCACCTGCATGTCATGTAGCGTCAGCGGTTGTTGCAGCATTAACGTTAACTGTTCATCAGTGAAGCTTTCGGGCAAATCGTAATGGGGCTTACGACTGAACATACCGCTGTGTTTTTCAAGCGTGATCGCTTGCGCCACGCTTTGCTGCTGCTGTAATGCCATACGGCGCGCTTTAATTTGTTGCAGTTTGAACAATAGGGATTGCTGCTGCCATGCGTGCTGCGTCATTAACTGGTCGATCTCACGATCCAGCAGCTGCATGGAGGCGACATCGTGCCACAGGCAATCCTTCAGCAGAATAAGATCAATGGGAGCAATGGTGCTGCGGCCGCTGTAAAACGCGCTGGCCTGCAACAAATGAATGGCTTTTTTCCAGCGACGATCGGAGATATAAGGCGCTTCCGGATGATTTTCTAACTGCTGGCGCAGCTGGTAAATCAGCTCAAAGACATTATCCGGCAAATTGACCTGGCTGATGCTCTGCTGCCATTGCCGGTATTCATCGTCGCTGATACGCAGCGATTCCGCGACGGGATTGGCATTTTCATCCTGCTGGTGGGTTAACATGCTGCGGAAGTTTTGCTTCTCATGCACGTTGTCCAGCCACAGGCGGATTAACATGCGATCATAGAGCGCCTCCAGCCCGCTGTCGGCTTCTGGCAGTTCGTTGGACGCAGCGACCAGCAGGCGCATGGGAATTTTTTCTTCGCTGTCGCCATTGCGGAAACGGCGTTCGTTAATCGCGGTTAGCAAGGTATTTAAAATTGCCGGACCGGCTTTCCAGATCTCATCAAGAAAAACGATTTCAGCGTCAGGCAAATAGCCTTTAGTAAGCCGCTGATAGCGTCCTTCATCTTTGAGTGCCTGAATCGATAGCGGGCCAAACACTTCTTCCGGTGTGGAGAAACGGGTCATCAGATATTCAAAGGCGCGGGCATTCTGGAAAGCATATTTCAGGCGGCGAGCTATCAGGCTTTTAGCAATGCCTGGCGGCCCCAGCAGGAACACGCTTTCACCGCTCAGAGCGGCCAGCAAACACAGGCGAATGGCGTGATGGCGTTCATACAAGCCTTTTTCTAACGCGTTGCTGAGGCGAGAAATTCTTTCAGCCAAAAGATGGGGTTGAACCATAATCACATCATTGTCCTTACGATCGTCGAGCCGCCGTGCTTTAGCGAACGCAATACTTTATAGATTATGATGCGTGAAAGCGTTGATAGCTGTCAGCTTTTTTGTTTCAGAAGGTTCTACCGCGTTAAAAACGCCCTTAAATCACTATTTTTACGAGAAAAACAGCCAGATGGTGGATGACCATACGGTTTACAGGGATAGGATTTTTTGCGAATAGGTGCATACTGTGCGCTTTTTGATGGCTTGAGCGAGAGGTTTTATGCCTCTCAGGCTCCAACAAAAGACAACTCTATGAGCTCGGAAAATAAGCAGTCGCTCGGTGGATTAACGCTGGCCGCTATTGGTGTGGTTTATGGCGATATTGGTACCAGTCCGCTGTATACCTTGCGTGAATGCCTGTCAGGTCAGTTTGGTTTCGGGGTAGAACACGAAGCCATATTGGGTTTCTTATCATTGATTTTCTGGCTATTAGTGTTGGTGGTTTCACTTAAATACATCAGCTATGTGATGCGTGCCGATAATGCCGGCGAAGGTGGAATTTTAACTTTGATGTCGCTGGCGGGCCGCCATACCGGCGCGCGTGCTACGGCGGTGCTGGTGATTATGGGGCTGGTTGGCGGCAGCTTCTTCTACGGTGAAGTGGTGATCACGCCCGCTATTTCTGTGATGTCAGCGATTGAGGGGCTGGAAATTGCCGCGCCGTCACTTGAGCGGTTTATCGTACCGCTTTCCATCGCGGTGTTAACCCTGCTGTTTATGATTCAAAAGCACGGCACCGGCATTGTCGGTAAGCTGTTTGCGCCGGTGATGTTGCTATGGTTTTTGGTACTGGCGGCGCTTGGCATCAGCGGTATTATGAAGAATCCCGAGGTGTTGCAGGCGTTAAATCCAGCATATGCGGTTAATTTCTTTATCCACTACAAGTCTATTTCATTCTTTGCGCTCGGTGCGGTAGTGCTGGCCATTACCGGTGTAGAGGCGCTGTATGCGGATATGGGCCATTTCGGCAAAATGCCGATTCGTCTTGCCTGGTTCTCGGTAGTGCTGCCATCGCTGGGACTGAACTATTTCGGTCAGGGTGCATTATTGCTCACCGATCCTGCCGCGATTAAAAATCCGTTCTTTCTGCTGGCACCTGAATGGGCGTTAATTCCCATGTTGATCCTTGCCACGCTGGCGACGGTAATTGCCTCGCAGGCTGTGATTTCTGGCGTCTTCTCGCTGACGCGCCAGGCGGTTCGTCTCGGTTATCTTCCGGGTATGCGCATTATCCACACGTCAGAGAAAGAGTCTGGCCAGATCTATATCCCGACGATTAACTGGGCGCTCTATTTTGCGGTGGTGATTGTCATCGTTAGCTTTGAACACTCCAGTAATCTGGCTGCGGCGTATGGAATTGCGGTGACCGGCACTATGGTCTTGACCTCGATTCTGTCTTGTACGGTGGCGATTAAAAACTGGCACTGGCAGAAGCTGATGGTTGGATTGATCCTGTTACTGATGCTGTGTATCGATATTCCGTTGTTTACCGCTAACCTGATTAAGATTTTCTCCGGCGGCTGGTTGCCGCTTTGTCTTGGACTGGTGATGTTTATCGTTATGACGACCTGGAAAAGCGAGCGTTTTCGTCTGCTGCGTCGTCTACATGAACATGGTAATTCATTAGAGGCGATGATTGTCTCGCTGGAGAAATCGCCACCGGTTCGTGTACCAGGCACGGCGGTGTATATGTCGCGTGCGCTGAACGTCATTCCATTTGCGATGTTGCATAATCTTAAGCACAACAAAGTGTTGCATGAACGCGTCGTGTTACTGACTTTGCGCACCGAAGATGCACCTTACGTGCATAACGTGCGTCGCGTGACCATCGAACAGCTGTCGCCGACCTTCTGGCGCGTGGTAGCAAGCTACGGCTGGCGCGAAACCCCGAATGTAGAAGAAGTGTTCCATCGCTGCGGGCTGGAAGGGCTGAATTGTCGCATGATGGAAACCTCATTCTTTATGTCGCACGAGTCGCTCATCATGGGTAAACGGCCCTGGTATCTGCGGTTACGCGGCAAGCTGTTCCTGGCGCTGCAACGCAATGCGTTGCGCGCGCCGGATCAGTTTGAGATACCACCGAACCGTGTCATTGAGCTAGGCACCCAGGTCGAGATTTAACCGGATTCGCCTGCACGCTGGACGCCTCGGACTCGCGCAAGGTGGCGCATAACCACCGCCTTGCCGCGGGTAAAAAAACAACCTGCCTGCCATACAATGGCGCGATGTGACGCACAAAAGGTAATCTCGTGCCGCAGCCGTTAAGGACTGATCCCGCTTCGCTGGTGATAAACCCATTAATGCTTCATCCCGGCTGGTTCAGCCCCGCTTTGCAGCCATCGCCGGTTACGTGATCGCCTTCAGTGAATAAAACATTTATCGATTTTTCGCAGTTGGAAAGCGTTTTATACGAAGTACCGCGCAGCTTATAGCGCGGCTTTCATTAACTTCGCCTGTTTTTAATCGATACGATCCTGCTAAGAACCTTGTGCTTAACTGTATACATCAAAAAAACTGTTCATGGAAAAAAGGAAACTGTATGAAAAAACAAGCCGTACTATTAGCCGTTGTGATGCTGACATCTACCTCCGTTCTGGCTGCACAAAATGGCGGATTTGTTGATCCTGATGCCCCGGCCGCCCAGGTCAAAAAAGGTGGATTTAGCGCCGATCACACCAGTGTAGTGACTGTTAAGCAGGCTGAAGATATGAAGGATGACAGCTGGATCACCGTGCGCGGCCAGCTGGTAAAACAGCTTGGTGATGAAGATTACCAGTTCCGCGATCAAACCGGCACGATGAAGGTAGAAATCGACCACAAGCGTTGGGACGGGCAAACCATTTCGCCAAAAGACCATGTAGAGCTAACCGGCGAGCTGGATAAAGATTTCAACAGCATTGAGCTGGACGTTAAACACGTCAGGAAACTGCCTTAAAACCTGGATTCAGGGCCGCTTCGGCGGTCCAGTTTTTAATTTCAATCCTTCCCTAAAGCCAAATTCTCTCCTGCGGAAGCGAAACGTTTCGATAGCGATCACACTTCTTTTATCTGGTGATTGAGTTGCTTCTTACTTTTTATACACTGCCGCCAGCGAAACGTTTCGCTGTGGAGTGAATAGATGAAAAAAGGTCGCTTGTTAAACGCTGAACTCTCTCATGTGATTGCCCGTCTGGGACATACGGATACGCTCACGATCGCCGATGCTGGCTTGCCGATTCCGGCGGGGCCGCAGCGTGTCGATTTGGCGCTTACGCCGGGTATGCCCGATTTTATCCACGTGGTCAATGCTGTCACGCTTGAGATGCAGGTAGAAAGCGCCCTGATTGCAGAAGAGATTAAGCTGCACAATCCGCAGCTCCATAGTGCGCTGCTCGCCGTGCTCGAAGCCTTGCAACAGCACCAGGGGAATACCATCGCTGTACGTTACACCAGCCATGAACAGTTCAAACAATATACTCAGCGTAGTCAGGCGGTCATTCGCAGCGGAGAGCGTTCTCCGTATGCGAATGTCATCCTGAGCGCCGGTGTAACCTTCTGAGGGCGCTATGCAACCATTATTGCAACTCATTGGGATTGAAAAATCGTTTCCTGGCGTAAAAGCGTTAAAAGGTGCGTCGCTGGCGGTTTACCCTGGGCGCGTGATGGCGCTGGTAGGTGAAAACGGCGCGGGTAAATCTACCATGATGAAAGTGCTGACCGGCATCTACAGCCGCGATGCCGGATCGCTAAAGTGGCTCGGTGAAGAAACCACATTTAGCGGACCGAAAGCGTCGCAGGATGCAGGCATCGGTATCATTCATCAGGAACTGAATCTGATCCCTCAATTAAGCGTGGCGGAGAATATTTTTCTCGGCCGCGAATTTGTCAGCCGTTTTGGCCGCATTGACTGGAAACGTATGCATGCCGAAGCGGACGCGTTACTGAAACGGCTTAACCTGCGCTTTAACAGCCACAAGCTGGTGGGCGAGCTTTCCATTGGCGATCAGCAAATGGTGGAAATCGCCAGGGTGCTCAGTTTTGAGTCGCAGGTAATCATTATGGATGAGCCGACCGATGCGCTCACCGACACCGAAACCCTCTCGCTATTCAATGTGATTAACGAGCTGAAAGCGCAAGGCTGCGGCATCGTTTATATCTCGCACCGTATGAAAGAGATTTTCGAGATTTGCGATGACGTCACGGTATTTCGCGACGGCCAGTTCATTGCCGAACGTGCAGTCAACGATCTGACAGAAGAGAGCCTGATCGAGATGATGGTCGGACGCAAACTGGAAGATCAATATCCACGTCTTGAACAAGCGCCAGGCGATGTGCGTTTAAAAGTGGAAAATCTGTGCGGGCCGGGGGGGCATAACGTCAGTTTTACGCTGCACAAAGGCGAAATTCTTGGCGTGGCTGGATTAATGGGCGCTGGCCGCACCGAATTAATGAAAGTGCTGTACGGTGCTTTGCCACGTAGCAAAGGCAAAGTATGGCTGGATGCCTGCGAAGTGGTGACGCGCTCGCCACAGGACGGGCTGGCAAATGGCATCGTGTATATCTCTGAAGATCGTAAGCGTGACGGTTTAATTTTGGGCATGTCGGTAAAAGAGAACATGACGTTGACTGCGCTGCGCTATTTCAGTCGCGGCAGTGGCAGCCTGAAGCATGCCGAAGAAGCGTTAGCGGTAGACGATTTTATCCGCCTGTTTAATGTAAAAACGCCGTCAATGATGCAGCCGATTGGCCTGCTGTCTGGTGGTAATCAGCAAAAAGTGGCGATTGCGCGCGGATTAATGACGCGGCCTGACGTGCTGATCCTTGACGAGCCGACGCGCGGCGTTGATGTCGGCGCGAAGAAAGAAATTTATCAGTTAATTAATCAGTTCAAGGCCGAAGGGCTGAGCATCATTTTGGTGTCGTCGGAAATGCCGGAAGTGTTAGGCATGAGCGATCGCATTCTGGTGATGCACGAAGGTTATCTAAGCGGCGAATTTACCCATGAACATGCTACCCAGGAAAACCTGATGGCGGCAGCCGTTGGCAAGCAACACAGCGAGGATTTAGTTGTATGAGTACCCAAACCTTACCTTCCAGTCGCCGCTGGTTTAGCAAAACCTGGCTGCTGGAACAAAAATCGTTGATTGCGTTAATTGTGCTGATTGCCGTGGTGGCAAGCCAAAGCCCGAATTTCTTCACCGTGGCCAATCTGTTCAATATTCTGCAGCAAACCTCGGTGAACGCCATTATGGCGGTGGGTATGACGCTGGTGATTTTAACGTCAGGCATTGATTTGTCGGTGGGGTCGTTACTGGCGCTTACCGGCGCGGTAGCCGCCTCGCTGGTGGGGCTGGAAGTCAATGCGCTGGTAGCAGTGGCCGCTTCGCTGGCGCTGGGCGCAGCCATTGGCGCGGTGACCGGCACGATTGTGGCCCGCGGCAAAGTGCAGGCCTTTATCGCAACCCTGGTAATGATGCTTCTGTTGCGCGGCGTTACCATGGTTTATACCAACGGTAGCCCGATCAATACCGGCTTTAATGACAACGCCGATCTGTTTGGCTGGTTCGGTATTGGCCGGCCGCTGGGTATTCCTACGCCGGTCTGGCTCATGGCGATAGTGTTTATCCTTGCCTGGTACATGCTGCATCACACGCGTCTGGGTCGTTATATCTACGCGCTGGGTGGCAACGAAGCCGCGACACGCTTATCCGGAATTAATGTAAATCGTGTCAAAGTCATTGTTTATTCTTTGTGCGGCATGCTGGCGGCGCTGGCCGGCACCATCGAAGTAGCGCGGCTTTCTTCGGCACAACCGACGGCGGGCACCGGTTATGAACTGGATGCTATCGCTGCCGTGGTCCTGGGCGGAACCAGCCTGGCCGGTGGCAAAGGGCGCATTATGGGCACGCTGATCGGTGCGCTGATCCTCGGCTTCCTGAACAATGGCCTTAACCTGATGAGTGTTTCTTCGTACTACCAGATGATCGTTAAAGCGGTGGTAATCCTGCTGGCGGTGCTGGTGGATAATAAAAGCAGTAAATAACTCTGACCTATACACAGGATGATTAGATGAAAAAGTTGACCGCATTGGCCGTCATTCTTGGCGCCACATTAAGTGCCAGCGCAATGGCAAAGGACACTATCGCGTTGGTGGTTTCTACGCTGAATAACCCATTCTTTGTTTCTCTGAAAGAAGGCGCCCAAAAAGAGGCCGATAAGCTGGGTTACAACCTGGTGGTGCTGGATTCGCAGAACAACCCGGCAAAAGAACTGGCTAACGTGCAGGATTTGACGGTTCGCGGCACTAAGCTGCTGCTGATCAACCCAACTGATTCCGATGCGGTCGGCAATGCGGTAAAAATGGCGAATCAGGCTAATATCCCCGTTATCACCCTGGATCGCGTTGCGACACAAGGCAGCGTGGTGAGCCACGTCGCGTCAGATAACCGTTTTGGCGGTAAAATGGCTGGCGATTATATCGCGAAGAAAGTTGGCGAAAACGCAAAAATCATTGAATTGCAGGGTATCGCTGGCACATCTGCGGCGCGCGAGCGTGGTGAAGGCTTTAAGCAAGCTGCCGATGCCCATAAATTCCAGATACTTGCCAGCCAACCGGCTGATTTTGATCGCACCAAAGGGCTGAACGTAATGCAGAACCTGTTGCAGGCGCATCCTGATGTGCAGGCGGTGTTTGCCCAGAATGATGAAATGGCGCTGGGTGCACTTCGCGCGCTGCAAACCGCCGGTAAAACAGATGTGATGGTGGTCGGCTTTGACGGCACCGCTGATGGCGTTAAAGCCGTTGAATCAGGCAAACTGTCAGCAACCGTTGCGCAGATGCCAGACAAAATTGGCATGATCGGCGTGGACACCGCTGATAAAGTGCTGAAGGGTGAGAAAGTACAGGCTATCAACCCCGTTGACCTGAAACTGGTTATCCAGTAACACAAAGAAAAGCAGGGCATTGCGCCACCCTTCCGGTGGCGCACTCTTTCCGGATTATTTCCTATGAGCAAAAACGCAAAACTGGCCGTTCTTGGTAGCATCAATGCTGATCACATCCTTAATTTGACGCACTTTCCTCGCCCTGGCGAAACGGTGATCGGGAAGCAGTATCAGGTTGCATTTGGCGGCAAAGGCGCGAATCAGGCGGTCGCCGCCGGCCGCGCAGGTGCGGATATTGCATTTATTGCCTGCGTAGGAGGAGATGATATTGGCGAGCGTATTCGTCGACAATTAACCCTGGACAATATTGACGTTGCGCCAGTCGAATGTATTGAAAATGAATCAACCGGCGTGGCGATGATTTTCGTTAATGGCGAAGGCGAAAATAATATTGGAATCTATGCAGGAGCTAACGCGTCATTAACCCCGACTTATGTGGAACGCCATCAATCAGTGATTGTTCAGGCTGATGCGTTACTCATGCAACTTGAATCCCCCCTGGAAAGCGTGTTGGCGGCCGCGACCATTGCCAGCCAGCACCAAACGCAGGTGATCCTTAACCCTGCGCCGGCCACAACCTTGTCAGATGAACTGCTGGCTCTGATCGACATTATCACCCCCAATGAAACCGAAGCGGAAATTCTGACCGGTGTTGCGGTTAATAGCGACGAAGATGCGGCCCGCGCGGCTGAAGCACTGCATGCTAAAGGCATCAAAACAGTCTTGATCACGCTGGGCCGTCGCGGCGTATGGCTGAGTGAACAGAACAATGGTCAGCGTATCGCGGGGTTCAGCGTGAAGGCAGTGGATACTATTGCTGCGGGTGATACCTTCAATGGTGCGTTTATTACGGCACGTCTGGAGGGTAAAACGATGCACGACGCGGTGCGTTTTGCTCATGCCGCTGCGGCGATTGCGGTGACGCGTCCGGGTGCGCAGCCTTCCGTGCCGTGGCGCCCGGAAATCGACGATTTTTTGCAACAGCAGGATTAAGCGCTTGACCACCATGAAAGATGTCGCCCGTAAAGCGGGCGTTTCGACTTCCACTGTTTCCCACGTCATTAATAAAAATCGTTTTGTTAGCGTCGGTGTACGAGAAAAAGTTGAACTGGCAATTCGGGAATTGAACTACGCGCCATCAGCACTGGCGCGTAGTTTGAAGATCAACCAAACCCACACTATCGGGATGTTGATTACTGCGAGCAGTAACCCTTTTTATGCAGAAATTGTGCGTGGCGTTGAGGATAGCTGCTATGAGCGTGGCTACAGCTTGATTCTTGGGAACACGGCAGGCGATGAGGATCGCATGAACCGCAGCCTGGAAACGCTGTTACAAAAGCGCGTCGATGGCTTGCTATTAATGTGTACGGAAAGCCATCTGCCCTCCGCAGATATTCTTAATCGTTATCCTTCTATCCCTACCGTGATGATGGACTGGGCACCGTTCGAAGGACGGGGTGATATTATACAGGACAATGCTTTGCTCGGTGGTGAGCTGGCAACACAGCATTTGATCGACAGCGGCTATACGCGTATTGCCTGTATTGCAGGCCCGCTGGATAAAACGCCGGCACGTATGCGACTTGAAGGTTATAAAAATGCCATGGAAAAAAACGGACTGGATGTTTTGCCTGGTTACGTGGTGGAGAGCGACTTCGAATTTCAGGGCGGTTACAACGCTATGATTGAACTGCTGGCGCTGAAAACGCCGCCACAGGCTGTTTTCACCAGTAATGATGCGATGGCAGTTGGCGTTTATCATGCATTGTATCAGGCAGGTTTACAGATTCCGCAGGATATGGCGGTGATGGGTTATGACGATATTGAACTGGCGCGCTATCTGTCACCACCGTTAAGTACGATTCATCAGCCTAAAAATGAACTGGGCGAGCTGGCGATTGATACGCTGATTCATCGCCTGCGCCATCCCGACGTCAGTCAGCAAACGTTGGTGCTGACGCCGGAACTGATTGTGCGCGGTTCTGCTTAAGACGCCTTCTTCTTTTTATCGCGATTGCTGATCAAATTGCGACCATCGCCATGACGCAACATCATGAACATCAGCGCCGACAACACCGTCACCACGCCCATGGTCAGGAAGGTAGAGTGAAATTGCTGTACCGTGCTGGTATCAAATGCCTGATAGAAACGCAGCACCGCAGCGCTGACGGCCACGCCAAAACTGATCGCCAGCTGCTGCGTCACCGCCAACACGCTGTTCCCGCCACTGGCGTTATCATCATTCAGATCGGCCAGGGTGATGGTATTCATAGCCGTGAACTGTGTCGACATGGCCATTCCAAGAATAAATAGCGGTATGAGTAAAACGAAAATGTTTTCTGTGGGGGACTGCAGCGAAAATGTGGCGATCAACAAACCAATAATAACGGTAATGCTGACGAGCAAGCGGCGATAACCAAACCAGCGCAATAGTTGCGTCACCGTTGACTTTGCCAAAATCGAACCTACGGCAATAGGCGCCATCATGCATCCAGCAATAATCGCTGAATAGCCAAAACCGACCTGCAACATTAATGGCATGAGAAACGGTACGCAGCCGGTGCCGAGGCGCGAAGCGATATTGCCAATAATGCCAACAGAGAAAGTGCGGGTTTTAAACATTGGCAGGTTGATGAGCGGCGAAGAATGGCGGCGCGCATGCACTATATAGAGAAGAAGCAAGACTACGCCGGCAAACAATACGCCTGCTGCCAGCCAGGCAGAAACAATGCGCTCGCCGAACAACTCAATCCCGATCGAAATCATTACTAGCCCAACGCCAAACAGCAAAAAGCCCAGGAAATCAAAACGACGTTTAGGTGTAGTGAAATCAGGCATGTATTTACGTGCGTAAAATATGCCGAGAATGCCGATAGGAATATTAATCAGGAAAATCCAGTGCCAGGTGGCGTAGGTCACCATCAATCCGCCAAGCAGTGGGCCTAATATCGGTCCGACTAATCCCGGCATGGTGACGAAGTTAAGTACCGGCAACAATTCACTGCGGGGATAAGCGCGTAGCAAGGCAAGGCGCGCTACCGGCATCATCATCGCTCCACCGACACCCTGGATAACGCGCGAGATCACTAATATCGAAAGTGTCGGCGATAAGGCGCACGCCAGCGAACCTAAAGTAAAGAGAGAAACCGCGAGAATAAATATTTTGCGTGTGCCGTAACGGTCGGCGAGCCAGCCGCTGACCGGAATTAACATAGCGACGGTGAGCGTGTAACTAATAACGGCGGATTGCATGGCAAGCGGGGAGCGCTCAAGGCTGGTGGCAATAGCCGGTAAAGCAGTGTTGAGGATGGTGGCATCCAGTGCCTGCATAAAAAATGCCATGGCAGCTATCCATGGCAGACCGGCCATACTGCGCGCGGATCGGATCATTGAGTGTCCTTTTAATAGTTATCCAGCGGTAAGAGTAAAAAGGATAGCATTGGCTATAGGGTGCGGTATGCGGCTTTTTACTGTGTGGCTGGCTTTTCTGGGCGTTATTTCGACAAGAAACGCCTGCTTTTAACGCGTTCGGTTAAAAAAAAGACGCTCGGTAAATTTATTTAAAGAAATGCTTGTCAGCCCGTAAGAACTCCCTATAATGCGCCTCCACTGACACGGCACACCGGCTTACGGTATGACGTGCTGGCAGGTTCGGGAGACTGAGCCGCCGGAGAAAAACTTCTCAGAAAGAGGTTGA
>NZ_JASUAZ010000033.1:0-38889 GCF_030283135.1 Mixta mediterraneensis
GATAATTATCACCGGTACGTGCTTCGATCACTTTGTAAGCACTGGCGCCTTGCTCATCGGCTTTCTGAGAAAGCTCCGCACGATAATCCATCGGCGCGCCAGCAGTACCACTAATCGTTACTGTACCCGCAGGCTGCATGTTTTTTGCTTGCTGCCCAGTGACCAATTGCGCGGCAGAAGCGCCAAATGCGATAACTGAAAGCAGGCTCATTGTAGCGAGGGTTGTTTTGATTTTCATAATTCGTCTCCTTATTACAATCAACAACCTGCGGATTTCGAAGGTAAAGCGGGTCGTCGATGTTTACCAGGCGCCATGCGCCGGATCGGTTAATTATTTATACAGCTCAGCGGTTACGTGGTAAGTGTCGTCCTGATTATTCTCGATGACGCGGTAGTGGCTGGCCCCTTGCGCATCGGCTTTCTGAGAAAGCACTTCATGAATATTTGTCTGATCGCCTTCGCGACCACTGACGCTGATAGTCTGATTCATGGGTTGCAGATTCATTTTCTGCGCCTGTGTATTGGTAACCAGGCTGGCGGCGCTGGCACCAAATGAAACAACGGAAGCCAGGCTCAGTACGGCAAAAATCAATTTAGTTTTCATGGGCATTCTCCTGAAATTTGGTATCGGCAACCCGAAGTGCATGCGTGCGCTTCAAAAAGGCCGCCAGTTACCAGTTATCGGGTTCATTTAAACTTAGTTATACAGTTTGGCAGTCGCGTGATAGTTACCGTTGTTATAAGCCTCAATGACGCGATAGGCTTTTGCGCCTTGCTGATCGGCTTTATCACTCAACTTCTGATTAATATCCATTGGTGAGCCAGCTATACCGCTAACACTCACGGTGCCTACAGGTTGCATATTTTGCGCCTGGGCAGCATTGATAGAATCTGCTGCAACAGCACCGAATGACAATGCAGACAGAATGCTCAGGGTGGCGATAGTCGTTTTAACGTTCATTTATATATCCTCGTCGTCTGTTTTTATCTTTTAGTTGGTGTGATTTGCATCACGAAAATAAGTATATAACTAATAACGTCAGAAATTAATACTCTGCTAATAATGTTTTTTTGTGATTCTTTAACCTTATAGCTGGTTTTAATAACCGGACGTTATAAAAACCGGTGATAAAGTGACCATTAGTAGTTATTTTGATGTTAAAACAGTGACATACGTCACTTTATCTTTTTGTGCGAAAAATCCAGGTGGATATAGCTGGTAATTGTTTTTTGCCTGACAGAAGAAGCTAATTCTAGCATTTAAACCAGTGCAATATATCGATGATGGTAGAGTTTACCAAAAGGTATGACCAATATTTTACTTTTCAACACGAATGAGGGATGTGAAGTAAACCGTTGAATTTAAGCGGAAAAAGGCTGCTTTTTTCTGACGGATGCGAAGAGGGATAAAGCGTAACCGGCAGGTTAACTGCCGGTAGCCAAAGCGGGATTTATAGCTCTTGTTCGAATAAAACCAGAATAGCGTCGTACAGCTGCTTAACCGCAAAGGTCCGTGCGGGCGTAATGAAAATGGTGTCATCACCCGCAATGGTGCCAAGGATGCCTTCTGATTTTCCCAGCGAATCCAGCAGGCGCGCAATTAATTGCGCCGCGCCGGGACTGGTATGAATCACTATCAATGCATCGTTGTAATCAATGTCCAGCACCAAATTTTTCAGCGGGCTGGTCGTGGTTGGCACACCTAATTCAGCGGGTAAACAGTAAACCATCTCCATTTTGGCGTTACGGGTTCGCACTGCGCCAAATTTGGTCAGCATACGAGAAACCTTGGACTGGTTGATATTCTCGAAGCCTTCATCCTGCAATGCCTGAACAATTTCACCTTGGGAACTGAATTTTTCTTCTTTTAATAAAGCTTTGAACGCTTTGATCAGATCGTCTTGTTTTGATGGGTTTCGCATAGGCATCCAATAAAAAAGGGGAATAACCGGGATTCGGCCCACGGCATAACGATTATTATGCATAATAATGAATGGTTATGCAATTGATTGAAAATCGAGCAGGAGAAGCCGATTAGCGGGCGGGAATAATAGCAAAGAATAATGAGCAGACCAAAAAGTCTGCCTGGGTACGCATCGGGGCAAAGGTTGTAAAATTGTTATACTATAGGAGATGCAACAACAGATAACGAATATAGCTGTTCTCTGTCTGCAGACGGCAAAAAAATTGCCGGTCATTCAGGAATAAGATGATAAGTAAGGATAGAATCCAGCGCTTAAGCGCGTCATTACGTAAAATAAGCGCGGATAATTGTCATCGCCTGAGCAGTTGATTAAGGTCTGACACAGATGGAATTTCGGCTCTTCTCTGCCCACCTTAATAAGGAGTTAAGAATGAAAGTTGCCGTTCTCGGTGCTGCTGGCGGTATTGGCCAGGCGCTTGCACTTTTACTCAAAACGCAGCTTCCTGCAGGTTCAGAACTTTCTCTCTATGATATTGCCCCGGTAACGCCGGGCGTCGCGGTCGATCTCAGTCATATCCCTACCGCTGTGAAAATTCAGGGATTTAGCGGCGAAGATGCCACGCCTGCGCTACAGGGCGCCGATGTGGTATTGATGTCGGCTGGCGTAGCGCGTAAACCCGGCATGGACCGCGCCGACCTGTTTAATGTGAATGCCGGCATTGTGCGTAATCTGATTGACCAGGTTGCCCGCACGGCACCAAAAGCGCTGATCGGTGTGATCACTAACCCGGTTAATACCACCGTGGCGATTGCTGCGGAAGTTCTGAAAAAACATGGCGTCTACGATAAAAATCGTCTGTTTGGCGTTACCACACTGGATATTATTCGCGCTAATACTTTTGTGGCTGAACTGAAAGGCAAGTCGCCGGATGAGATTGAAGTACCGGTGATTGGCGGCCATTCAGGTGTGACCATCCTGCCGCTGCTTTCTCAGGTTAAAGGCATCAGCTTTAGCGATCAGGAAGTCGCGGATTTAACCAAACGTATTCAGAACGCCGGGACTGAAGTGGTGGAAGCCAAAGCAGGTGGCGGTTCAGCGACATTATCGATGGGGCAGGCTGCGGCACGTTTTGGTTTATCGCTGGTGCGGGCGTTACAGGGTGATGCCAACGTGGTGGAATGTGCTTATGTGGAAGGAGAGGGCGAATATGCACGCTTCTTCTCGCAACCGTTGTTGCTGGGCAAAAATGGCGTTGTAGAACGCAAATCGCCTGGTACATTAAGCACTTTTGAGCAGCAGGCTCTGCATAACATGCTTGAGACGCTGAAGAAAGATATTGTGCAGGGCGAAGAGTTTGTGAAGCAGTAAGCGAAAGGTAAACGGTAAAGCGCCCGGCATGTCCGGGCGCTGTCGTTTTGTTTACAGGCCGCCCGATTTAAAGGTGCGCGTAGCGGGCGTGCCGTTAGTTGCAGGCGCTTTCTTACCCAGCGTTTCCATACGCATCTGGAACGGGGGGAAGGGCATTTCAATGCCGTGTTGGTCAAAGCCTTGCAGAATCAGCTGATGCAGTTCATGACGTAGCGGCATACGGTGTCCCATTTCCGCCGCGTGAATACGCAGCTCAAATAGCTGTATCCCTTGTTGTAAATCAACCAGAAATGCTTCCGGCGGCGGGGTATCTAACACATAGCTGCAACGCTCAGCGGCCTGCTTCAGAATATTCGTCACTTCTTCACTATTCACTTTAGCGGGTGCCGGAATAGACAGTACCACGCGCGTGACCGAATCTGACAATGACCAGTTAACAAACTGCTCGGTGATAAACGCCTTGTTCGGCACGATAATCTCTTTGCGGTCCCAGTCCGTAATGGTAGTGGCACGGGTATTGATTTTGGTAATGCTGCCCGTGAGATCCCGGATAGTAACGGTATCGCCGATACGAATCGGTTTCTCAAACAGAATAATCAGGCCAGAGATAAAATTGGCAAAGATCTCTTGCAAACCAAAGCCTAAACCTACACCCAACGCAGCTACCAGCCATTGCAGTTTCGCCCATTCAATGCCAATCAGCGAGAAACCGAGCAGTCCACCGATCAGCAGCAACAAATATTTCGTCAGCGTGGTAATGGCATAACCGGTGCCGGGCGTTAAATCGAGGTGCTGGAGCAGCGCCAGTTCCAGCAGCGCGGGCATATTGCGTACCAGCTGAGTGGTAATGATAAACACCAGAATCGCAATCAACACCGAGCCAAGCGTAATCGGTTGTATGCTGTCTACGCCCTGTACCGACGAGTTGACGTCCCACAAGTGAATATTTTCAAGGAAGCCGAAGGCGGAGTGAATCTCCGACCACAACACAATCACTGACACTAGCGCAACCAGCGTAAGTAGCGAACGCACCAGCCGCAGTGATTGCGCGCTAATTGCATCGAGATCGATCACCGGCTCTTCTATCTCGATCGCATCCACATTCTGCGGGGCTTGTTCTTTCTCTTCTTCACTACGCGCACGGTTTGCCAGCATATCGGCACGGCGTTGCCGCGCACGATCAAAGCCAAGACGCCGACGCTGAATTAACATCCAGCGACGAATAATATGGTAGATAATCAGCAGTAAGAACCAGATTGCCACCGACGTTTCCAGACGTGCCAGCAGCACCTGCGCGGTTGCCAGATAACCAATCGCCGAGGCGAAGGCAGCAAGCAGCGGAATCGCAATCATCACATTCCACAACATACGGTTAATGATGTTTTCGCCGTTGCCTTCTTTATCCAGATAAAGCGGAATACCGGCACGCTTCAGGCTAACCGTAACCAGGCTGAGCGCGCCGCAAATCAGGATAAAGCACAGACGACCTAATGATGAGGAAAACTGGCGATCTTCCAGATTACCAAAAGCGATCAGCAGCATAATCAATGGGACAATCAGGCCAATACTCAGCGTGTAATAACGCATCGCACGTGCAACGCGGCTTTGCGGCCAGCGGAAGTGCACGATAAATAAACCGTTTGGACGGGCAAACGCGGCGCTGATCATAAACGCCCACAGCAAGGGCAGCGTGGCGGTGATGCCATCGCCAATCGCCACTGCAATAGGATAAGGCCAGGCATTTTGTAAACCGTACCCCAGCGCGCCCCACAACACGGGCAACGGCAGTGATACCAGAATCGACCAAAACACGGTGCGAATCGTCAGGCGGAAGCGATCCTGAGTCACTTTACCCACCTTACCCGCCGATCGTTCAAGAAACGCATGGTAATGGCGACGTGAGCTGATACTGAATCCCACCAGTAAAACAGCGCCGATGATAGGCAGCACCGTGGTTCGGCTGGTAAACATCATTGCCAGCGCTTTGCCAAGCTGACCCAGGGTGTCGAGTGACAGCAGGCGCGACAGATCTTTCGCCAGATCCAGCGGGTAGCTCAGGCTAACAGGGCTGACATCGGCGGTCCAGAACAGGTAGCGATGCGTTGCGTCTTTAACTTCCGTCAGTGCGTCTTGCAACTGCGTGTTCGCCACTTTTAATTTGGTAATCTCAAGGATCAACGTATCACAGCCCGAAATCAGCGAATTAAGCAGCTCGCCCTGCGTTTTCAGCTGGGCGTCAAGTATCCGTTTCTGTTCACTGGTAAATGGCTGACCATTAGCCTGATGCTTTGTGCGCAATGCGTCCTGACGTCCCAGCAGATCTTCGTAATACAGACGCTGTACGCGTAGCTGCGCCATTTCATTATCGATCTGCTGGGATTTAGGCATATCCGGCAACCGCGCCACCTGAGCACGTAACGCTTCCCCCAACAGGCTTGAGGCACCCAGCCATTGTGACTGTTCACGCAGCGTGGTAAGCGCCTGACGTACCTGAATGATTTGATTGGTGGCGAGACGTTGCTGGGAAGCCACTAAATCCATACGCTGCGCCTGCTGGTTTAGCGCGCCGGAAAGTTCACGGTTAACGCGGAATTGATCGCTGATTGCCGGAGGCAGATCACCGCTGTTTTCCGCCAGTTGCTCAGTTCGCGCTAACGCCAGTTCAGCTTCACGCTGACGTTGATCGTTAAGATGATTGCGCAGCGCCTGTAGATAGTTATCCAGCTGGGCTGCTTTGCGTTGATGAACTTCAGCGCGCATACGCGCCAGTTCCTGACGATTATTGGCTGACAGTTGCGCCAGCTCCAGCTCATCGACGCGTGCTTTATTAGCGGCATTTTCTGCCTGATGTGCCGCTAATTGCGTTTGAGATTGTGGGGCGGCACCACCGGTATCCGCGCTTTGTAAGCGACGCTCACTTTCCGTCATTGCACGGCGTGCTTCGGTTTGCTGTTGTGGCAGCTGAGACAGCGAATCGCTGATCTCGCGGGCGCGATCCTGTTCTTGCTGCGCCTGTCGTCCTTCTTCCAGCAGTTGGCTGCTGACCTGCAGAATCTCCTGATCCAGTTCGGTGCTGCTCATATTACTGCGGACCGGTTTAGGACTATCGTTTAGCGAGGCGATTTGCTGGCGCAGTTCACGCCCGAGCCGCGGGAAATCATCAATGACCTGTTGATACTGCTTTGCCCGCTCCTGAGAATTATCGCGCTCAGAAAGGAAATTAAGTGCGGCTTCGAGCGACTGGATCTGTTCCGCCTGCACTGGCGAGCTTTTAGCGGCTTTCACCTCTTCCAGCTGCTGTTTTAACTGGCTGGCTTCCGGCACACTGGCCGCCAACGCTGACGTGCTAAGCCATAAGCTCAGCAGCAAGAAGAGAATCGAACGCACGGGGAATACTCAATTTAATTGACGGTTACGTCAGGAATATCAGTTGCCAGCGGTAGCACCATTGCCAGCGGTTGGCCCAGACGCGTTTTGCTTTCGGCCTCCAGGCTTTCTGCCAGTTTCAGGCGACCCGGCGCAAACAGATTAATGACGGTAGAACCCAACTTAAAACGGCCCATTTCCTGGCCCTTTAGTAACACGACGGCACCTTCGTCATCAGCAGCCGGATAATGCCAGCGCTTAATCACCCCTTCACGCGGTGGCGTAATCGTGCCCGCCCAGACAGTTTCGATGCTGCCGACAATGGTGGCGCCTACCAGGATCTGTACCATGGGGCCAATATCGGTATCGAAATAGCAAATAACACGCTCGTTACGGGCAAAAAGGTTGGGAATATTGCGCGCCGTCAGAGGATTTACGGAATAGAGATCGCCCGGCACGTAAATCATTTCGCGCAGAATACCGTTACATGGCATGTGCACGCGATGGTAATCACGCGGTGCCAGATACGTCGTAACAAACTCGCCATCGCGAAACTGCGCTGCCATCTGCTCATTACCGGCCAGCAGTGCATCAATGGTGTAGTGATGCCCTTTAGCCTGGAAAATCTGATCCCCTTCGATGCGGCCCAGTTGACTGATTGCGCCATCGGCAGGCAGGACGAGCAGGTTGGCGTCGGGCTCAACCGGACGCGCGTCATCTTTTAGTGGGCGCACGAAGAAATCATTAAAGGTGCGATAGCTGGCGGTATCAGGCTTACGCGCTTCCGTCATGTCGACTTTGTAAAACCAGACGAAGATGTCGATGACCAGTTTGGTCAACCAACCACCGCGGCGACTGGCACCCCAACCGGCAAGTTCAGTCAGCCATTTTTTCGGGAGAATATGATTCAAGCCGAGTTTTAAACGATCAAACACCTTAGCCTCCTGGCTATTTATCGCGACATTTAGAAAAGGGGGCGGATTGTAACAGCGCCCCGGCCAGATGGCGAATACCAGCCGTTAATCCTCGCTGGCGAAGTTTTTACGTGTTTTCACCTGCGCCATGCTTTCCAGAATGCGATGATAGTTATCGAAACGGGAAATATCGATTTTACCTTCTTCTACCGCTTCGCGGATAGCGCAGCCAGGGTCGTTGCCATGCTTACAGTCACGGAACTTGCAATCGCCCAGAAACTCACGGAATTCGACAAATCCGCGGGTAATTTGTTCCGGTTCAAGGTGCCATAGACCAAACTCACGCACGCCCGGTGAATCAATCACATCGCCACCGTTGGGGAAGTGATACATACGCGCCGCAGTGGTGGTGTGCTGGCCGAGGCCGGAGACATCAGAGACGTCGTTAGTGAGGATCGCCGTTTCTTCCTCGCGATCAAGGCCAAGCAGGGCATTCAGCAGGCTGGATTTCCCTACACCGGACTGACCGGCAAAAATACTAATACGATCGTTAAGCGCTGCCTGTAATTCATCAAGGCCATTTTTCGCCCGGCTGGACACCATCAATACGCGATAGCCAATATTGCGATAAATAGCCATCTGCTCATCAACAAAGGCTCGCGCTTCTTCATCCAGCAGGTCGGTTTTATTCAGCACTAACAGCGGTTCGATATTCAGCGTTTCGCTGGCGACTAAATAACGATCAATAATATTGAGCGACAGTTCCGGCAGAATTGCCGAAACAACAATGATTTGATCGATATTAGCGGCGATAGGCTTAATGCCATCGTAAAAGTCCGGGCGGGTTAACACGCTGCTGCGTTCGTGCACCGCTTCGACGATCCCTTTTCCGCCACTGTGGGCAGGGCGCCAGACTACGCGATCGCCAGTGACCAACGAACGGATGGTACGACGGATATTGCAACGATGGGCAATGCCAGCACTGTCTTCGACATCGGCATGCATGCCAAAGCGGCTGACCACCACGCCATCCGCAGCTTCACCAAACAGGTTATCGTCAGCTTCCGGCAGATCTTTCCGCTGATTGAGACGACGCTGGTGGTTGGCGCTGACACGACGTTGTTGACCTTTTGACAGTTTATTTTTACTCACTCATCCTCACACGCTTTCTTGTCCGGCTTCGTACCAGGCTTCGCCCCACGGGGCAAAACGTCTATGATACACCCTAATTACAATGAATGACGACTACAGCAACGGCAGGAAACAGCATGGCGACGGGAAATGAAAATAATCTGATTTGGATTGATCTTGAGATGACGGGCCTCGATCCGGAACGCGATCGCATTATTGAAATCGCAACTATTGTGACCGATGCCGATTTAAACGTTCTGGCCGAAGGGCCAGTGATGGCGGTGCATCAGTCAGACGCACAGCTGGCATTAATGGATGACTGGAATGTGCGCACCCATACTAACAGCGGCTTAGTGGAACGCGTCAAAGCCAGCCAGTTTGACGATCGTGCGGCAGAGCGGGCCACGATTGAATTTCTGAAACAGTGGGTTCCGGCCAATACGTCGCCGATTTGTGGCAACAGCATTGGTCAGGATCGCCGCTTTTTATTTAAATATATGCCGGAACTGGAAGCGTACTTCCATTACCGTTATCTGGATGTCAGCACGCTAAAAGAGTTGGCGCGTCGCTGGAAGCCGGGCATTCTGCCGGGTTTCAAAAAAACCGGGACGCATCAGGCGCTGGATGACATTCGTGAGTCGATCGCCGAGCTGGTTTATTACCGCGAACATTTTTTACAGCTTTAGTGGCAGGCGGTGCGCATGAAATCGCCAGGTTGCTGATTTAATCGGCAAACGCATCGAAAGCGTAAAATTTTGCTTTCAGGCTCTTGCAGCAGCAACGTTTTCTCGTATAATGCGCACCCCGTACCGGTGAAGATTTTATTAACGGTACAAGGCGCGGGAATAGCTCAGTTGGTAGAGCACGACCTTGCCAAGGTCGGGGTCGCGAGTTCGAGTCTCGTTTCCCGCTCCAGATTTGTTTTAGCAGTATCCTCTTTGCGGGAATAGCTCAGTTGGTAGAGCACGACCTTGCCAAGGTCGGGGTCGCGAGTTCGAGTCTCGTTTCCCGCTCCAGATTTGTTTTAGCAGTATCCTTCTTTGCGGGAATAGCTCAGTTGGTAGAGCACGACCTTGCCAAGGTCGGGGTCGCGAGTTCGAGTCTCGTTTCCCGCTCCAGATTTTTGATTTTGTTAAATCAGCGATTTATTCAGGCGTTAACGGTTGTTGCCGTTAAAATTTCCCTGAAGGTTATCCACAACGCCGCACACCGTCATTTATGCCCTTCCGGCAGATCTACAAAACTGTTTTAAACAGAGTTATCCACAGTTTTCAACATTAAGCAAAGCGATAGCCCAGTTCTTAAAAAAACACAATTACATCTTAACTTGTTGAATAATAAGATAATGAGAATATTTCAATTTGTTAATTAACCCGCTTGCTAATGTTATGTCAGTTGAATGAAAACGGCTTTTTATTTTTATACACAAGGTGTGGAAAAGCTTTCAACACCTTTATTGTTCAATCATGCATCACGCGGTAACCCTTTCTCAACTGCACGTACTAACCGTTTTTGCTGAGCGGGCTGTACTTCGATGACAAGCTGTTCACGCTTCTTCTGCTGCTGTAATACCGCCCATTCAATATGCTCATCCAGTAAATTATGTTCTCCCAGACGTTGCTGCAAGGCTGGGACGATGCGTGCTGACCAGGGCGCGTTACCTAACGCCACAGCAATATTACGCAGCCAACGTAAATGTCCGATTCGACGAATAGCCGAGCCTTCGGTAATACGCAGGAATTTCGCTTCGTCCCAGCCAAAAAGTTCCATTAGCTCGGGCGCATGTAGCGCAGCGCGTGGCGAAAAATCAGCTTCGTCAGTGAGTTGTCCGTAGCGGTTCCATGGGCAGATCAACTGACAATCATCGCAGCCGTAAATCCGGTTACCCATTAAAGGACGGAGCGCTTCCGGTATCGCACCTTCCAGTTCAATGGTGAGGTAGGAGATGCAGCGGCGCGCATCAACCACATACGGTTCGACAATGGCGTTAGTCGGACAGATCGTCAGGCACGCAACACAACGTCCACAATTTTCTTCCTGTGGCGCATCTATCGGCAATGGCAGATCAATCAGTAGCTCACCAAGGAAAAACCAGGAACCGGTTTCGCGGTTGAGGATCAGTGAATGTTTGCCGGTCCAGCCCAGTCCAGCCTTGGCGGCCAGTGGACGTTCAAGCAGGGGCGCAGAGTCAACAAACGGGCGAAAATTAAGCTCGCCGCAATGGGTCTGGATCATTTCTCCGAGCTTTTTCAGTCGATTGCGCAATACTTTGTGGTAATCACGTCCTAAAGCATAACGGCTAACGTAACCCAGCTGGGGATTTTTCAGCGTGCTGGCAAAGGCAGCTTTTGCCGGAAGGTAATTCATGCGGACGCTGATGACGCGCAGCGTACCGGGCAACAGCTCGTGCGGCCTGGCTCGTATCATGCCGTGGCGCGCCATCCAGTCCATCTCGCCGTGATACTGCTTTTCCAGCCAGGCTTGCAGGCGCGGCTCTTCAATGCTGAGATCGGTATCGGTAATGCCGACCTGCTGAAAGCCGAGTTCCAGGCCCCACTGTTTAATCTGCTGAGCGAATTGATGAAGATCGAGAGGGTATGACATGAGCAACCAGGATTCGAAGAAAAACAGCCGCAGTTTACCATATTCTGTCTGGCCTGCGCAGGCGCTGGCACAGCTTGAACGTAAAGGGGCCGATACGCTCGGCATTACCTTATATGAACTGATGTTGCGTGCCGGTCAGGCTGCTTATGAACATATCAAAATGTACTGGCCTGAAGCTCAGCGCTGGTTGATTCTTTGTGGTCATGGGAACAACGGTGGCGATGGTTATGTGGTCGCGCGTCTGGCACAGGCGGCAGGTAAGCAGGTCACATTGCTGGCTTGTGAAGGCAACAAAGCGCTTCCCGAAGAGGCACAGACAGCGCGTGATGCCTGGCTTGAGGCGGGTGGTGAAATCCATGCCGCCGATGCAGCGTGGCCGGAAGAGGTGGATGTGATTGTCGATGCACTGCTGGGCACCGGCATTAATCGTGCGCCAGCGGAACCCTACGCAGCGCTTATCCGGCTGGCAAATGCGCATGCCGCGCCGGTTCTGGCTGTTGATATGCCGTCTGGATTGTTGGCCGCCAACGGCAGAGCGCCCGGCGAAGTCATTGATGCAACCCACACCTTAAGCGTGATTGCGCTGAAACCAGGCCAAATTACGGGCCAGGCCCGCGACTATACTGGCGAACTGCATTACACCGATTTAGGGCTCAGCACCTTTCTGTCGGGCGAATTGGCGCCCATGGCGCGTTATGACGTCAGCTTCCTGTCACACTGGTTGAAACCCCGTAAACCTACCTCACATAAAGGCAGCCAGGGACGTTTGTTGGTTGTCGGTGGCGATGCGGGAACTGCGGGCGCAATTCGCATGACGTCAGAAGCAGCGCTGCGCACCGGCAGCGGTTTAGTGCGAGTACTTACTCACAAAGATAATATCACCCCCATTCTGACCGCCCGCCCGGAAATCATGGTGGATGAATTGACGGATGAACGGTTGAATGAGGCCCTGGAATGGGCTGATGTGATTGCGATTGGCCCAGGATTAGGGCAGCGTGAATGGGGTAAGAAGGCGCTGAAAAGTGTTGCTGCGAGTGAAAAGCCCATGCTTTGGGACGCTGATGCACTTAACCTGCTGGCAATCAGTGCAGAGAAACGTCAGAATCGCATTATTACGCCACACCCTGGCGAAGCAGCGCGCCTGCTGGGAATTAAGACCAGTGAAATTGAGAGTGACCGCTTACATGCCGCACAGGAACTCGTGAATCGTTACGGCGGGGTGGCCGTGTTGAAAGGCGCAGGAACGATAATCGCCAGCGAAGCGGGTGAGATAGCTTTTGCTGATGTAGGGAATGCCGGGATGGCAACAGGCGGGATGGGTGATGTTCTCAGCGGCATTATCGCCTCGCTAATGGGACAAAAACTGGCGTTGTTTGATGCGGCTTGTGCAGGTTGTGTCGCGCACGGCGCAGCAGCCGATGCCGTGGCGGCACAACGAGGGACACGCGGCATGCTGGCAACAGACTTATTCGATTTGCTGTGGCAATTTGTTAATCCAAAGATGAATTAAGAAGCATGAAAACCTGTGTTATTTCTCTGCCCGACGAGGTAGCGACGCTCAGTCTGGGCGCACAACTGGCGCGCGCCTGTCACAGCGCGGCGGTAATCTATCTGTATGGCGATCTCGGCGCGGGTAAAACGACCTTTAGCCGCGGTTTTTTGCAGGCGTTAGGCCATCAGGGCAATGTCAAAAGCCCTACTTACACGCTGGTTGAGCCTTATACCGTGGGCGATCGATCGCTTTACCACTTTGACCTTTATCGCCTCGCCGACCCCGAAGAGCTTGAATTTATGGGCATTCGTGATTATTTCACCCAGGACGCAATTTGCCTGGTGGAATGGCCGCAACAGGGCGCTGGCTTTCTACCGTCACCGGATCTGGCGCTAACGTTACGTTATGTGGATACCGCACGAGAAGCTGAGCTGATCGCGCAATCACCGCTGGGCCAGACATGGATTGAACAGATTGAGCAAGGCAGGAACCCGGCATGATGTCACGGATGAAAATTGCGCTGATAACGCTCTTAATGCTGATCGCCACACCCCTGTTTGCCGCCAGTCTTTCCGACATTAAAGTCGCGAACGGCGATAGCCAGGCAACGATTACGCTGAGCTTTGCCGGTCAGCCAGTTTATGGTTTTTTCCCGCTGCATAACCCCGAGCGCGTCGTACTGGATATTCGCCAAAGCGGCGTGATTCAGGGATTGCCGCTTAATTTCAGCGGTGAAAACATTGTTAAACGCATTCGCACCAGCACACCAAAAGATAAGCAGAGCGTGCGTCTGGTATTTGAGCTAACTCAGTCAGGGAAAACGCGCGCAGTGACCCAGCGCAGCGGCAATAGTTATAAGGTGGTATTTACCATTCGGGGTACGCGCCCGGCTGCACGCAGCGCGCCTTCCCGCGTTCCGACACAAAGCGCCGCGGCCAGCAATCCGTTTAATGCGAATCCGGTCACCGCAGTGACCAGCACAACAAACACTGTGCGACCTGGCACCCCGTTAAATCGCAACGATACGGTGATTGTGGCGATTGATGCCGGGCACGGTGGTCAGGATCCTGGCGCGATAGGCCAAAACGGTTTGAAAGAGAAAAACGTCACTATTGCGATTGCCCGCAAGCTGAAAGTTTTGCTGAACAACGATCCAATGTTCAAAGGGGTGCTCACGCGTGACGGTGACTATTTTATTTCGGTGATGGGTCGTTCTGACGTGGCGCGTAAGGCCAATGCCAACGTGCTGGTTTCGGTTCACGCCGATGCTGCCCCCAGCCATGCCGCGACGGGGGCCTCGGTGTGGGTATTATCGAATCGTCGCGCCAACAGCGAAATGGCCAACTGGCTGGAACAGAAAGAGAAACAGTCTGAGTTACTGGGCGGGGCCGGTGATTTGCTGGCGAACAGCCAAGCCGATCCCTATCTCAGTCAGGCGGTACTTGATCTGCAATTCGGTCATTCACAGCGTGTCGGCTATGACATTGCGCTGAAAGTTTTGCAGCAGCTGCGTGGCGTCGCATCGCTGCATAAACGTCTTCCTGAGCATGCCAGCCTTGGCGTGCTTCGTTCACCGGATATTCCTTCGCTATTAGTGGAAACCGGATTTATCAGTAACACCTCGGAGGAGCGACTGCTTGGCAGTAGCGCACACCAGGAAAAAATTGCACAGTCGATCTATAAAGGTCTGCGCACTTATTTTCTGGCGCACCCGCTACAATCGGTCCCAAAGGAGGAAAACCGGCCAGCCGGTTCGCAGCCAGCGATTAGCGTCACCAGCCATCCGGCAACGGGCGTGACACAATATACAGGCGCCACCCAACGACATACGGTGACTCGCGGTGAAACGCTTTCCGGAATCGCCGCTAAATATGGCGTCAGCATGGCAACATTACGTGAAATGAATCGCCTGAAACGTGATGTGGTCTGGGTGGGACAACGCCTGAAAGTGCCGGCCAGTGCCGCTGCCAGTCGCGTGACGGCATCGCGAAGTCCGGTGCGCCATAAAGTGGTACGGGGAGATTCGCTCACCGGCATTGCGGCGCATTACGGCGTTAGTGCAAAAGCGATTATGCAGGCGAATAACTTGAAATCAACCAACGTGATGTTAGGCCAAAATCTGAAGATTCCAGCGTCCTGACTGTTTACCCGGCCAGTACGCCGGGCCGCCAGCTAGAAGGATAACCACTATGCCGATTCAAATTTTACCCCCGCAACTGGCCAATCAGATTGCAGCGGGCGAAGTGGTTGAACGTCCTGCATCGGTTGTAAAAGAGCTGGTGGAAAACAGCCTCGATGCCGGAGCGACCCGCATTGATGTAGAGATTGAGAAGGGCGGTGCCAGGCTAATCCGTATTCGTGACAACGGCTGTGGCATCAACAAGGCAGAACTGGCGATGGCACTGGCGCGTCATGCCACCAGTAAAATCGCTTCGCTGGATGATCTCGAAGCCATTATGAGCCTCGGTTTCCGCGGAGAAGCGTTGGCCAGTATCAGCTCGGTGTCGCGTTTGACGTTGACGTCGCGTACCGCCGGGCAAAACGAAGCCTGGCAAGCGTATGCAGAAGGGCGTGATATGGATGTGACGGTGAAACCGGCGGCGCATCCTTGTGGTACTACGCTAGAAGTGCTCGATCTGTTTTATAACACGCCGGCACGTCGCAAATTCATGCGCACTGAAAAAACGGAATTTACTCATATTGATGAAGTTATTCGTCGCATTGCGCTGGCGCGTTTTGACGTGGCTATTTCGCTCAGCCACAACGGTAAATTAATGCGCCAGTATCGTGCAGTGAGTGACGAAAAACAGCGCGAGCGTCGCTTAGGCGCCATTTGCGGCACTGCATTTATGCAGCATGCCTTGCGTATTGACTGGCAACATGACGGTCTCGGTTTACGTGGTTGGGTAGTCGATCCCAGCGGTTCACGTCAGGTCAGCGACTTACAATATTGCTACGTTAATGGCCGCATGATGCGCGACAAATTGATTAATCATGCTATTCGTCAGGCTTTTCAGACCCAGTTGCAGGACGATCAGCAACCAGCTTATGTACTTTATCTGGAGATCGATCCGCATCAGGTGGATGTGAATGTGCATCCGGCCAAACATGAAGTTCGCTTTCATCAGTCGCGGCTGGTACATGACTTTATCTATCAAGGTGTGATGAGCGTATTGCAGGCAAGCGCGACGGCTTTGTCAACTACGCTGCATGCCGAAGAACCTGCGCCACGCTGGCAGCCGGAAAACCGCCAGGCGGCGGGCGGCAATCACTTTGCTCAACCGGCAGCGCGTCGCAGTGACGGCGCGTCCGCGTTACCGGCCTGGCAGGCAAAGGAAAACACTTACAGCAAGCGGGAAGGCGCCGTTTATCAACATCTGTTGAAAACACCGCAGGCCAGCGCAGCTGAGCCCGCTCCACGCCCTGCGGCAAAAGAGCCGCCGTTAGCCGCACATGCTCAAAGCTTTGGTCGCCTGTTAACCGTATTGCAGAACCAGTACGCGCTGCTGGAGCAGGGTGAAAACCTATTGTTAATGGCCTTGCCGATCGCATCACGCTGGCTGAAGCAGGCGCAATTGCAGCCCGGCGAAACCGGATTAAAACCACAGCCGCTATTGATCCCTGTTCGGCTAAAAATTGCCGGGCCTGAGCGCGTAACCGCGCAGGAAAATACCAGCCTGCTCAGCCAGATGGGCATCGATTTACAGGCAGAGGGAGACCACCTGATCCTGCGCGCGGTGCCTTTACCATTACGAACACAAAATTTACAAATCTTGATTCCTGAACTGTTAGGCTATTTAGCTCGACAGCAAGCGCCCTCCGCTACGCAGCTGGCCCAATGGCTGGCTCGACGTGAAGACCGAGAGGCGCAAAACTGGAATCACTCGCAGGCGATTACTTTGGTGGCTGAGCTGGAACGGCTTTGTCCGCAGCTATTGAAATCGCCGCCTTCAGGCTTGTTGCAGGCCCTAGAGATTGAGAGCGCGATTAACGCGTTGAAGCATGAGTGAACTAAACCAGGCTGGCCGGCCCAAGGCTATTTTTTTGATGGGACCCACCGCTTCAGGCAAGACTGCTTTAGCGATTGCACTGCGAAAGCAGCTGCCAGTGGAACTTATCAGCGTAGATTCTGCCTTAATCTATCGTCAGATGGATATTGGCACGGCGAAACCGTCGGCTGAAGAGTTAGCGCTGGCTCCCCATCGTTTGTTGGACATCCGCGATCCCGCAGAAGTTTATTCGGCTGCGGAGTTTCGTCGCGATGCGTTAGCAGAAATGGCGGATATCGTTCAAAGTGGACGTATTCCGTTGCTTGTTGGTGGAACTATGCTCTACTTCAAGGCGTTACTTGAAGGATTGTCGCCGTTGCCCTCGGCCGATCCTGACGTTCGTCAGCGGATAGAGAAAATGGCGCGCGATAAAGGGTGGGAAGCCTTACACCGCCAACTGTATGAAATCGATCCCGTTGCCGGCAGTCGTATTCATCCGAATGATCCGCAGAGACTTTCGCGAGCACTGGAAGTTTTTTTTATTTCGGGTAAAACTTTAACGGAACTGACAAAAACGTCCGGCGAAGCGTTACCCTACGACGTGTATCAGTTTGCCATCGCCCCCGCGAGCCGCGAACTGTTACACCAGCGCATCGCGTTGCGTTTTGAGCAGATGTTAGCGTCAGGATTTGAAGCGGAGTCTCGGGCCCTGTTTGCACGAGGTGATTTGCATACGGATATGCCTTCCATTCGTTGTGTGGGCTATCGTCAGATGTGGTCTTATTTGGCTGGCGAAATCGATTACAACGAGATGGTTTATCGGGGAATTTGCGCAACCCGGCAACTCGCTAAGCGCCAAATGACGTGGTTACGCGGTTGGGAAAACGTTCACTGGTTAGACAGTGACAAGCCCCAGTTAGCGCGTGATGCGGTGTTACAGGTTCTTAGTGCGAAGCATGGGTGATTGTGTACAATTGATGGGGTATCGTGCGCAAATTTTTACGCAGTTTTTTCAGAACTATAGGTTCTACAAGCAACAAACAACAAGCATATAAGGAAAAGATAGAATGGCTAAGGGGCAATCATTACAAGACCCGTTTTTGAACGCATTGCGTCGTGAACGTGTTCCGGTTTCGATTTATTTGGTTAACGGTATTAAGCTGCAAGGTCAAATCGAATCATTTGATCAGTTTGTCATTTTATTGAAGAACACGGTAAGCCAGATGGTATATAAACATGCCATTTCTACTGTTGTTCCATCGCGCCCGGTTTCTCACCATAGCAACAATACCGCCGGCGGTGGCAGCAATAATTACCATCATAGCGGCAGCACGCCATCTGCGCAGCCGCAGCCACAACAAGACGGTGATAACGCAGAATAAGGCGTCGCCGTGCAGCCAGGACCGGGAAGCGTTAACTGTTTTCCGTCCTGGTCTTTTATTTTTAGCGAGGTTATAGCTTGTTTGACCGTTATGATGCCGGTGAGCAGGCCGTACTGGTACACATCTGGTTCTCCCAAGACAAAGAGATAGAAGATCTACAGGAGTTCGAAACCCTGGTTTCTTCTGCTGGCGTGGAAGCACTGCAAGTCGTCACCGGCAGTCGTAAAGCGCCACATCCAAAATATTTTGTCGGTGAAGGAAAGGCCGTTGAAATTGCCGATGCGGTGAAATCAAGTGGAGCATCGGTCGTATTATTCGATCATGCCTTAACACCCGCTCAGGAAAGAAACCTGGAGCGCCTCTGTGAATGCCGTGTGATTGATCGCACTGGCTTAATCCTTGACATTTTTGCCCAGCGCGCCCGCACTCACGAAGGTAAATTACAGGTCGAGTTGGCTCAGTTGCGCCACCTTTCTACGCGCCTGGTACGAGGCTGGACACACCTTGAACGCCAGAAAGGCGGTATTGGCCTGCGTGGCCCAGGTGAAACACAGCTAGAAACGGACCGTCGTTTATTACGTGGCCGCATTAGCCAAATTCTTTCCCGACTTGAGCGTGTTGAAAAACAGCGCGAACAGGGACGACAGGCGCGTGCCAAAGCCGACGTACCGACTGTTTCGCTGGTGGGTTACACCAACGCCGGAAAGTCCACGCTGTTTAACGCTATAACGTCTGCCAATGTTTATGCGGCGGATCAACTGTTTGCGACTCTCGATCCCACCTTACGTCGTCTTAACGTGGCCGATGTGGGGGAAGTGGTGCTGGCTGATACCGTTGGATTTATTCGCCATCTACCGCATGATTTAGTTGCTGCTTTTAAAGCCACACTGCAGGAAACGCGTCAGGCGACACTGCTGCTCCATGTGATTGATGGCGCAGACGTGCGGCTGAATGAAAATATCGAAGCAGTGGATACGGTATTAGAAGAGATCGAAGCGGACGAAATCCCCAAGCTTTTGATCATGAATAAGATCGATATGCTCGACAATTTTGAGCCGCGTATCGATCGCAATGAGGAAAACGTGCCCATTCGTGTTTGGCTTTCAGCCCAAACTGGCGAGGGGATTTCCTTATTGTGGCAAGCGCTGTCGGAGCGCCTGTCGGGTGAAATTGCCCAATACGATTTACGTCTGCCACCGGAAGCGGGGCGCTTGCGCAGCCGTTTCTATCAGTTGCAGGCGATTGAGAAAGAGTGGAACGAAGAAGACGGCAGTGTGGGTTTGCACGTTCGGATGCCAGTCGTTGACTGGCGCCGTTTATGTAAACAGGAACCGTCGCTGACCAGTTACATTGTTTGATATTGCCCAATCGAACTTACCAGCTTTCAGATTGTAGCCAGGCGGTAATTGAGCGCACCCCCGGAACCTTACGTTGGTAAGCGACCGGATAAAAGCCGCCAACGCCACTACAGCCTGAAAGATGACAGGTAAGCCGCAAATACAATAAATGGAGTAGAAACATGGCGTGGAATCAGCCCGGAAATAACGGACAGGACCGCGACCCGTGGGGAAGCAGCAATAATCAAGGCGGCAACTCTGGGGGAAATAAAGGAGGTCAAGACAAAGGACCACCTGATCTGGATGATATCTTCCGTAAGCTGAGCAAGAAGCTCGGTGGACTGGGCGGTGGCAAACAGAATGACAACGGGCAGCGCGGCTCTGGCAATGGTGGCAAAATTGTTGGCATTGTCGTTGTTGCGGCTGTGGTTATCTGGGCCGCCAGCGGATTCTACACCATCAAAGAAGCGGAACGCGGCGTCGTTACCCGTTTCGGCAAATTTAGCCATTTGGTTGAGCCAGGTCTGAACTGGAAACCGACGTTTATCGATCAGGTGCGTGCGGTAAACGTAGAAGCGGTACGTGAACTGGCTGCGTCAGGCGTGATGCTAACCTCTGATGAAAACGTCGTGCGCGTTGAAATGAACGTGCAGTATCGCGTAACCGATCCAGAACGTTATCTGTATGCGGTAACCAGCGCGGATGACAGTCTGCGTCAGGCGACAGATAGCGCCCTGCGCGGCGTAATCGGCCGCTCAACGATGGACCGCATTCTGACCGAAGGGCGTACCGTAGTGCGTAGCGACACTCAACGCGAAATCGACGAAACTATCCGGCCATACGATATGGGCATCGCGGTGCTGGATGTCAACTTCCAGGCTGCGCGTCCGCCGGAAGAAGTAAAGTCTGCGTTTGATGATGCCATTGCGGCGCGTGAAAACCGCGAACAGTACGTTCGCGAAGCGGAAGCTTACGCCAATGAAGTTCAGCCACGTGCTAACGGTCAGGCGCAGCGTATTCTGGAAGAAGCGCGCGCGTATAAAGAGCGCACCGTGCTGGAAGCGCAGGGTGAAGTCGCGCGTTTTGCCAAAATTCTGCCGGAATATAAAGCGGCACCCCAGATCACTAAAGAGCGTCTGTACATCGAAACCATGGAACGCGTGTTGAGTCATACGCGTAAAGTACTGGTTAACGATCGTGGTAACAATCTGATGGTGTTGCCGCTGGATCAGCTGATGCGTGGCATGGATTCTGCCGGACAGAGCGGTAAGAAGGGTAGCAGTACCACCACTACCACGTTGCCACCGCTTTCTGACCGCAGCGCCAGTAGCAATAACAGTTCGTCATACAATCCAGACAGCATCATGGATCAGCGCCGGGCAAACGCTCTGCGCAACGATACCCAGCGCGAAGGGAGAGAGTAATCGATGCGTAAGCCCATAGTATTTTTAGTTATTGTCGTGCTGGTGATACTGTACGCGTCACTTTTTGTGGTGCAGGAAGGCCAGCGCGGCATCGTGCTGCGCTTTGGTAAAGTATTGCGTGATGATGAAAATAAGCCGCAGGTTTACGCGCCGGGCCTGCATTTCAAAGTACCGTTTATCGAAACGGTTAAATCTTTGGATGCCCGTATTCAGACCATGGATAACCAGGCCGATCGCTTTGTAACCAAAGAGAAAAAAGACCTGATCGTTGATTCTTATATCAAATGGCGCATCAGTGATTTCAGCCGTTATTACCTGGCGACAGGCGGCGGCGACGTTTCTCAAGCCGAAGTGCTGCTAAAACGTAAGTTCAGTGACCGTTTGCGTTCTGAAATGGGCCGTCTGGATGTAAAAGACATCGTTACCGATTCCCGTGGCCGATTAACGACCGACGTGCGTGATGCGTTGAATACCGGTAGCGCAGGCAATGACGATGAAATCGCTACGCCAGCGGCTGATGACGCCATTGCCAGTGCAGCAGCCCGGGTTGAACGTGAAACCAATAGCAGCGAACCTGCGCCAAACCCGAACAGTATGGCGGCGTTAGGTATTCAGGTTGTCGATGTGCGTATCAAGCAGATCAACTTACCGACCGAAGTTTCTGACGCAATCTTCAATCGTATGCGTGCTGAACGTGAGGCGGTGGCACGTAGCCAGCGCTCACAAGGTCAGGAAGAGGCAGAAAAGCTGCGCGCTCAGGCCGATTATCAGGTAACGCGTACCCTCGCGGAAGCACAGCGTGAAGCGTTGATTACCCGTGGTGATGGAGATGCTGAAGCGGCGAAACTCTTTGCAAATGCATTTAGTCAGGACCCGGACTTCTACGCATTTATCCGTAGTCTGCGAGCCTATGAAAACAGCTTCAGTGAAAATCAGGATGTCATGGTTTTAAGTCCAGACAGTGACTTCTTCCGATATATGAAAGCGCCCTCTAACGCAACGCGATAAGAACTGATATAACCTACGGGCCGACAATTTTGTCGGCCTTTTTTTGGATTATCAGAATGAATACAAGTGTCTGGATGGCGTTAGCTCTGGTCTTAGTGCTGGAAGGACTGGGACCGATGTTTATGCCCCGCGTCTGGCGACGTATAATTCAGTCGATGACGCAACTGCCCGATCGCCTGCTGCATCGCTTTGGCGGAGGTTTAGTGGTCGCCGGAGTTGTGATTTATTGTATGCTGCGGATGCGCGGCAACGTTTAACACCGGGCATCCTGTCGCCTAAATAGTGGTTTTAAGGCGCGCTCCCCCCAACATGTTGTAGTGATCAAAACGCAGGCAAAAAAGCGCGCAATCGTATGCTAAAAGAGCTGAAAGCGGTTGGATCAGATGGTAGAATCCATTTTTAAGCAATCGGTGATTTTGAGAAATGGGTAAGAACGTCGTCGTACTGGGCACCCAATGGGGTGACGAAGGTAAAGGTAAGATTGTAGACCTTCTGACTGAACGCGCGAATTTCGTTGTGCGTTATCAAGGCGGCCACAATGCGGGCCACACACTTGTCATCAACGGTGAAAAAACCGTCCTCCATTTGATTCCTTCTGGCATCCTGCGCGAAAACGTTACCAGCATCATTGGTAATGGCGTGGTTCTCTCTCCTGAAGCGTTAATGAAAGAGATGAAAGGCCTGGAAGAGCGTGGTATTCCGGTACGCGAACGTCTGCTTATTTCTGAAGCTTGTCCGCTGATTCTGCAATATCACGTAGCGATGGATTTGGCGCGCGAAAAAGCGCGTGGCGCGAAAGCAATCGGCACGACCGGTCGCGGTATCGGTCCAGCTTACGAAGATAAAGTTGCCCGTCGTGGTCTGCGCGTTGGCGACCTGTTCAATAAAGACACTTTCGCTGCCAAGCTCAAAGAAGTGGTGGATTACTACAACTTCCAGCTGGTGCATTACTACAAAGAAGACGCGGTCGATTTTGATAAAGTGCTGAACGATGTGATGGCGGTGGCCGACATCCTGACCAGCATGGTCGTTGACGTGTCTGAACTGCTGGACAATGCGCGTAAGCGTGGCGATTTGATTATGTTTGAAGGCGCACAGGGTACGCTGCTGGACATCGATCACGGAACTTACCCCTACGTAACGTCATCGAATACCACGGCTGGTGGCGTTGCGACCGGTTCAGGTATTGGTCCACGTTACGTCGACTACGTGCTGGGCATTGTGAAAGCTTATTCCACACGCGTTGGTGCTGGCCCGTTCCCGACAGAGCTGTTTGACGAAACGGGTGAGTTTCTGTGCAAACAAGGCAACGAATTCGGTGCAACCACAGGGCGCCGCCGTCGTACTGGCTGGCTGGACGCAGTGGCTGTACGCCGTGCCGTTCAGATCAATTCGCTGTCAGGTTTCTGTATGACCAAACTGGATGTGCTGGATGGTCTGAAAGAAGTGAAGATCTGTGTTGCTTACCGCATGCCGGATGGTAGCGAAGTCACTACTACGCCGCTGGCGGCCGAAAACTGGGAAGGCATTGAGCCAATCTATGAAACGATGCCTGGCTGGAGCGAAACCACGTTTGGCGTAAAAACGCTGGAAGGCTTGCCACAGGCCGCTCGCGATTACATCAAGCGTATTGAAGATGTAACCGGCGTTCCGGTTGATATTATTTCAACCGGCCCTGATCGCAGTGAGACGATGATTTTGCGCGATCCGTTTGACGCTTAATCACGCAAAGGCCGGACAATGTCCGGCCTTTTTGCTAACCCGCTCTTTGACCATTCATCTACCTTTCGCTTACCAAATCGCCTTCTGGTTTAAAAAAACACACAGCCGTTCAGACTCTGGTTTATCATCTTACGTAATTATGTAGTGAACCGGTTTCACAGCGAAATCCTTCGCGAGACGAGCGAATCTATGTCACTTATGATGCTTCACCGAGGTTAACGTGCAGCTGACAAGTTTTACTGATTATGGTCTGCGCGCCTTGATCTACATGGCGACCTTGCCTGAAGGCAAACTGACCAGTATTACCGAGGTAAGCGATATTTACGGCGTGTCGCGCAACCATATGGTCAAAATAATCAACCAGTTAAGCCGTGCGGGTTTTGTGGCGACAACACGCGGGAAAAATGGCGGTATTCGTCTTGGCATGCATGCCAGGCAAATCATTCTGGGTGAAGTCGTCCGCAAAATGGAGCCGCTACAATTAGTGGATTGTGGCGCATGTTCTATTACGCCAGCTTGCCGTTTAAAGAAAGTACTCAACGATGCGGTGCAGTTGTTTTTACGGGAACTGGATGGCTACACACTGGCGGATCTTGTCGAAGGTAATACTCCTTTATATGAAATCATATTGTCCGAACCGCCGGTGGCAATAAATATTAAATGACATCGGAGGAACCGCTATGTCAAAAGATCCTTATCAGGATAGAGAAGCTGAAAAATACGAAAATCCTATTCCAAGTCGGGAATTTATTCTGGCGCTGCTAGAAAAACGTGAAAAACCAGCCAGCCGCGATGAGCTGGCACAAGAAATGAATTTGCAGGAAGAAGAACATTTAGAAGCACTGCGCCGCCGACTACGCGCTATGGAACGTGATGGGCAGTTAGTGTTTACTCGCCGTCAGTGTTATGCGCTGCCTGAACGCCTTGATTTGCTGCGTGGCAAAGTAATCGGCCACCGTGACGGATATGGTTTTCTGCGCGCAGAAGGCCAAAAAGATGATTTGTACCTTTCTGCTGAACAGATGAAGTTCTGCATGCATGGCGATGTCATCCTTGCTCAGCCTTTAGGTGCCGATCGCAAGGGGCGTCGCGAAGCGCGCGTGGTTCGCGTACAGGAACCGCGTAATAATCAAATTGTCGGTCGCTACTTCACCGATGCAGGGGCCGGTTTTGTTGTGCCAGACGACAGTCGTCTGAGTTTCGATATTCTTATCCCGCCAGAAGAAACCATGAATGCCCGTATGGGCTCGGTGGTCGTGGTTGAGCTGATGCAGCGCCCGACGCGTCGTACCAAAGCCATTGGTAAAATAGCCGAAATCCTTGGCGATGATATGGGAACCAGCCTTGCCGTCGATATGGCACTGCGCACCCATGAAATCCCTCACAGCTGGCCGCCAGAAGTTGAGCAGCAGGTCAGCAGGCTCAGCGAAGTCGTGCCAGAAGAAGCGAAAGCAGGCCGCGTTGATTTGCGTCAGCTGCCTTTAGTCACCATTGATGGCGAAGATGCGCGTGATTTTGATGATGCTGTTTACTGTGAGAAAAAACGCGGTGGCGGCTGGCGTTTATGGGTGGCAATCGCCGATGTGAGCTATTACGTGCGTCCAGGCACCCCGCTGGATAATGAGGCGCACCAGCGTGGAACCTCGGTTTACTTCCCTTCACAAGTCGTGCCGATGCTGCCAGAAGTGCTCTCCAACGGGCTATGTTCGCTAAATCCACAGGTTGATCGACTGTGTATGGTGTGTGAAATGACGGTCTCGGCGAAAGGCAAACTGACCGGCTTTAAGCATTACGAAGCGGTAATGAATTCCCATGCGCGTCTGACTTACACCAAAGTGTGGAATATTCTTCAGGGCAACCCGGAACTGCGTGAGCAATACGCGCCGCGGGTAAAAGAACTGGAAGAGCTACACAATATGTATAAGGCGCTGGAAGCGGCACGTGAAGAGCGCGGCGGCATCTCGTTCGAAACGGAAGAAGCCCGGTTTATCTTTAATGCCGAGCGCCGTATCGAACGTGTAGAGCGTACTTCACGCAACGATGCGCACAAGCTGATCGAAGAATGTATGATTTTGGCGAATATCGCCTCCGCGCGTTTCGTTGAGAAAAATGAAGAACCCGCGCTATTCCGCGATCACGATCGCCCCAGCGACGACAGCATTAAAAGTTTCCGCACCGTATTAAACGAGCTGGGACTGAGCCTGTCGGGTGGGAATAAACCGCAACCCATTGATTACGCTGCCTTGTTAACCGAGGTGGCCGATCGCCCGGATGCGGAAATGCTGCAAACCATGCTGCTGCGTTCAATGAAACAGGCGGTTTACGATCCAGAAAACCGGGGACACTTCGGCCTGGCGCTGGCGTCTTACGCTCACTTTACCTCGCCAATTCGCCGTTACCCGGACTTACTGCTGCACCGCGCCATTAAATATCTGCTGGCAAAAGAGCGGGGCGAAGTGAAAGGGCTGACCACCGAAACCGGCGGTTATCACTACGATATGCAACAAATGTTGCAGCTGGGCCAGCACTGTTCCTTAACCGAGCGTCGCGCAGACGAAGCGACACGCGACGTTGCGGACTGGCTGAAATGTGACTTTATGCAGGACCAGGTCGGTAACGTCTTTAATGGTGTGATTTCCAGCGTGACCGGTTTTGGCTTCTTTGTGCGCCTCAACGATCTCTTCATCGATGGCCTGGTCCATGTCTCAACGCTGGATAATGATTACTATCGTTTTGACCCCGTTGGGCAGCGTTTGATCGGCGAATCCGGCGGTCGGACTTATCGCCTGGGCGATGCGGTAGAAGTGCGTGTTGAGGCCGTGCACATGGACGAACGCAAAATTGACTTCGCGTTGATTTCCAGCGCGCGTCAGCCGCGTGGCGCAGGTAAAACCGCACGCGATCGAACAAAACGGGAAGGGAAGGCGCCGCCGAAGCGTCGCCGTGAAGCCAGTAAAAAAACCAACTTCGAGCCGGATTCGGCTTTCCGCAGTGACAAGAAAAAGCCTGCCACTGCCAGGAACGAGAAAAAAAGTAAAAAAGTCTCGGAGAAAACCCGTAAAATCGCCGCCGCCACTAAGGCTAAGCGCGCCGCGAAGAAGGCGAAGCCTGCCTGACGTGTGCCTCTGCCCTTTCTCGCTTGAGCGAGGGCGGTTTATCATCCATTCATTTCTAACCACTGAGCAGATCGATGAGCGAAATAATTTTTGGTATCCATGCCGTGCAGGCGCTGCTGGAACGCGATCCACAACGTTTCCAGGAAGTCTTTATTCTCAAAGGCCGCGACGATCGTCGCCTGCAACCGCTGGTAACCGCGCTGGAAGCTCAGGGAATCGTCATTCAACTGGCAAACCGTCAATGGCTCGACAGCCAGGTTGAAGGGGGTGTGCATCAGGGCATCGTGGCTCGCGTCAAGCCGGGTCGTCAGTATCAGGAAGGCGATCTGCCGGATTTGCTACACAGCCTGGAAAAACCATTTTTACTGGTGCTGGATGGCGTTACCGATCCCCACAATCTTGGCGCCTGTTTGCGTAGCGCCGATGCGGCAGGCGTGCATGCGGTCATCGTACCGAAAGATCGCTCCGCCACGCTCAATGCAACGGCGAAAAAAGTCGCCAGTGGTGCCGCAGAAAATGTGCCGTTAATTCGCGTTACCAACCTGGCGCGTACGTTGCGTTTGTTGCAGGAGTACAATATTTGGGTGGTGGGAACCGCCGGCGAAGCCGATCACACCCTGTATCAAAGCAAAATGACTGGTCCAATGGCACTGGTGATGGGCGCTGAAGGTGAAGGTATGCGCCGCCTAACGCGTGAACACTGCGATGAGCTAATCAGCATTCCCATGGCGGGTAGCGTTTCTTCGCTGAACGTGTCGGTGGCAACCGGCGTTTGTCTGTTTGAAGCGGTGCGCCAGCGCAGCCTGTAATTTCTGTTGGCGTGATCGCCGCCACAAAAAAGTTTCTGTACCAGGCATAACTGCGCATCGCTCCCATAATTAGGGAGTAAATTCCGTGAGGAGTGGTTATGACCTGGACAACCCACACCGTATTTAATCAGCCGCAACCCCTCAGCAACAGCAATTTATTCCTTTCCGATACGCCATTATGCGAAGCACTGTTACGCGAAGGCGGTGAATGGGATCGCGAATGGCTGGCTTCGGTTGGTTTGCAACTTGGCAGCGCTGAATCGCTGGAGCTGGGAAGATTAGCTAACGCCGAGCCACCCGAACTGCTGCGTTACGATGCACGTGGTGCGCGTTTAGATGAAGTGCGTTTTCATCCTGCATGGCACTTACTGATGCAGGGCGTTTGCGCCAGTCGTTTGCACAATCTCACCTGGCAGCCAGATGTACGGGAACGTGCCAGCGTGGCGCGTGCGGCGCGCTTTATTCTCCATGCGCAAGTGGAAGCCGGAACGCTTTGTCCGGTGACGATGACGCATGCCGCGATCCCTTTATTACAAACTTACCTTCCTGCCGCGTTTGAAGGCTGGTTCGATCCGCTGCTGAGCGATCGTTACGATACGCATGCGCAACCCGGCGAGCAAAAGCGTGGTTTACTCATTGGCATGGGGATGACAGAAAAGCAGGGCGGCAGCGATGTTATAAGCAACACCACGCGAGCCGAACCGCTGGGCGTGCGCGGGCCTGGTGAAGCCTGGCGAATCGTCGGACATAAATGGTTTTTTTCAGTGCCGCAAAGCGATGCGCATTTGATTCTGGCTCAAACTCAGCAAGGGCTGAGCTGCTTTTTTCTGCCGCGCCTGCTGCCCGACGGCACGCGCAACGCCATCGTTATCGAACGTTTAAAAGACAAGCTGGGTAACCGCTCGAACGCCAGCGCTGAAGTTGAATTCAAAGATGCGACCGGCTGGCTGTTAGGCGAAGAAGGCGAAGGCGTACGTTTGATCCTGAAAATGGGCGGCATGACGCGCTTCGATTGCGCGCTAGGCAGCCACGGTCAAATGCGTCGTGCTTTCTCGGTGGCGCTGTATCACGCTCATCAGCGGCAGGTCATGGGAAAAAATCTGGTGGATCAGCCGTTAATGCGCCAGGTATTAGCCATGCAAGCGCTGCAACTGGAAGGGCAAACCGCACTTTTGCTGCGGCTGGCGCGAGCCTGGTCACAGCCTGCTCAGGAACACGAGGTGAGGTTTGCTCGCCTGTTTACGCCCGCCGCGAAATATGGCATTTGCAAAGCGGGTATGCCGTTTGTCGCCGAAGCGATGGAGACATTAGGCGGAATTGGCTATTGCGAAGGAAGCGAACTGCCCCGGCTGTATCGTGACATGCCGGTCAATAGCATCTGGGAAGGCGCTGGCAATGTGATGTGCCTGGATGTACTGCGAGTGCTGACAAAGCAATCTGACATTATTGAGATGCTGAATCAGGAGTTCGATGCGGTAAAAGGCAGTAACCGACACTTTGATGCGCGCTGGCGACAACTTAAGCTGAAATTGGGCAAAGCTCAGGAAACGCAAGCGCGTGACCTTACGCAGAACCTGCTGCAACTGGCAACCGGTGCGCAGCTGCTGAAATACTGAGCCGCCAATAGCGGATGCGTGGTGTCGCCAGTGGCTGGATCAGCGCGGAACACGGCCTTTAGACAGCGCGCTGACCAACCGTTTACTGCTGCGTGCGAGCGGCGGGTAACGCACCATATAACGTCGCCGTGGCGTACCATAAACCGGGCATCACCGTTTCATCTATCATTACAATTTGATAGTAAACCGCGCCAGCCTGGTTCGCTCGCGCGGCAATTTCACGTTCCGCATCATCCGGCGAACCGCGCACGCTGACGCTAAGGGTGCCCATTTTCGGCAAGCCATAGGTTTGCGCACGCGTAATTTCCTGCGAATGGCGAGTTGGTGCCGGTGGGGCTTCCGGCGTGGTCTGAAAGGCCGAACAGCCGCTGAGCAGCAGACTTACAGCCAGAAAAAAAGCGTAACGCATGGCGAATCCTTAATCGGGACGATGATCTGAGTGTATGCTACTGTCCCGATAGCGAGCACAACTTAAGGTAAAAATGCTGGCTGCGTTAAAGGGTGACCCGCTTGACGCAGGATTTGCGCAGTGCTTTCTGCGGGTGCCACTCAATCGCTGCTCTGATGCAGCCTGGCTGGTTTGATTTATGACCCATCTGCTGGTCAATTCCCAACGCCAGTTGCTATGCGATAACGTTAAACTTTCTTGATGCCTGAACCTGCTCACTATGGGTCGCAATGTGCGTCATCGCTTCGCGCGATTGCGCCGCCAGGATATGGCCTGTAGCAACCATGCTGATGGAGTTGCAAGCAGACCCTCTCTTTGGCTGCCTGCGCCAGTGTCTGTACTTCCACAGCAACGTCAGATGTCAGGCCGTGGAGCGAGAGTGGCTTCATCACTGACCTCCGCATCAAATCAGGCGGATACAACATCAACGGCAGACAGCAGGAAAAGCGTAGCGTGATGATTATTCCATCAAAATGTGAACCGGCTCGCATTTCCATCGACAGAACGTACACTTGACTGGCAGGTTTTGAACTTCACTCAGGAGGGAACATGATTGAACTCACCACGGAAACGCTGGCTGGTATCGAATGCATTCACGCGATGCCCACGGATCAGCGTCACGCCAGGCTACCGACCGTGCTGTTTTACCACGGTTTTACCTCATCAAAAGAAGTGTATGCCTATTTTGCTGTGGCATTAGCCCAGGCTGGCTTTCGTGCGGTGATGCCAGATGCGAATATGCACGGCGCGCGCTATAGCGGGAATGCAGAATACCGTCTGAGTCATTTCTGGGACATTCTGAAACAGAATATTGATGAAGTCCCGCTGCTTGAAGCGGCACTGCGCGAGAAAGATCTGATTGCTGATGAACGCTTCGCGGTTGCTGGCGCATCAATGGGCGGCATGACGGCGCTCGGGGCGATGGTGCGCTATCCACAGATTCACAGCGTCGCCTGTATGATGGGGTCAGGCTATTTTATGCAGCTCAGCCATACGCTTTTTCCGCCGCTGGTGGCGCGTACGCCTGAACAAAAGACGCAGTTTGCCGAGCGTATGGCACCGCTGGCCAGTTACGATCCTTGCGCTCAGTTAGAAAAGCTGGCTAATCGTCCGCTGCTGCTGTGGCATGGCGAAGCGGATGAAGTAGTGCCTTTTGCCGAAACGACACGGCTCGACAAAGTGCTGCGTGAGCAAGGGCTGGACGCCCATCTGACCTCGCTGTCCGAAAAGCACATTGGCCACAAAATTACCCCTTCCGGCCTGACTGCTCTGGTGAGTTTCTTTAAGCATCAACTGTAAACGTAACGGGCTGGCAGCACACAGCCAGCCCGTTACGTTAAGAGCATTACCACGGGTTTGATTGCCGTTCCGCCGCGTTATTGCTGCTGGCGTGGCGATTGTCCGGCGCATCCAGTCGGTTAACGTAAATATAGCCTGAAGCCGCTTTGCTACTGTTACTTCTCATCTGCTGCGCACAGTCAGCATGGCTGGCAAGAGCGGGTGGAGACAGGAAGAGACCCAGTAAAGTGGCGATGACGAACGCTTTCATGCCCGACTCCTCATTACAGGGAACACACTCTGATCAGACGTCAGCGACGTCTGAGTTAAAGTTTAGTGGCTGGTCAGTATGTCGCTAGCTCGCCGTCCTGAACGTTTTTATCAGCATTTTTGAACAAGTTGCCCACAATCCTTTGTATTTTCAGCGTTAGCACAAAAAGCACCGGTATCTGGCACGGCGCATCCAATTTAATGAAATGTGCGCTTGAGTTTAACGGGGGACATCAGTATGATTACGCGTCAATTTTTCAGCCGCATTCTCAGGTTGTGACTCATGAAAAGTGGGGCACTGCCTATAACGTTCCTTGCTTCCACGGGCCGCGGTTGACCCAGACAGGAGGCTGAATAATCCGTAAGGAGCAATTTCGATGCGTCATTACGAAATCGTATTTATGGTCCATCCTGACCAGAGCGAACAGGTTCCAGGCATGATCGAGCGTTACACTGGTGCTATCACTGGTGCACAGGGCACGATCCACCGTCTGGAAGACTGGGGCCGCCGTCAGCTGGCTTACCCGATCAACAAACTGCATAAAGCGCACTACGTTCTGCTGAACGTTGAAGCGCCGCAGGAAGTTATCGACGAGCTGGAAACGAACTTCCGCTTCAACGACGCCGTTATCCGTAGCATGATTATGCGCGTTAAAAACGCGGTAACTGAAGCATCACCGATGGTTAAAGCGAAAGATGAGCGTCGTGAGCGCCGCGAAGATTTTGCTAACGAATCCGCTGATGACTCAGATGCTGGGGATTCTGAAGAGTAATCCATCGTGACGGTTAATCGGCTGCGCTTGTCTGGCACGGTGTGCAAGACGCCGGTTCGAAAAATTAGCCCGTCAGGAATTCCTCACTGTCAGTTTGTGCTTGAGCACCGCTCAGTGCAGGAGGAGGCCGGATTTCACCGGCAAGCCTGGTGTCGGATGCCGGTGATTATCAGCGGCAGCACCCATCAGGTGATTACTCAACATATAACGGTCGGCACGCAACTCATTCTCGAAGGCTTTATTAGCTGCCATCAGGCGCGCAATGGTCAGAGTAAAATGGTGTTACATGCCGAGCAGATTGAATTGATAGATTCTGGAGACTAGCCAAATGGCACGTTATTTCCGTCGTCGCAAGTTCTGCCGTTTCACCGCGGAAGGCGTTCAAGAGATCGATTATAAAGATATCGCAACGCTGAAAAACTATATCACTGAAAGCGGCAAGATTGTTCCAAGCCGTATCACCGGTACTCGTGCAAAATACCAGCGTCAGCTGGCTCGTGCTATCAAGCGCGCGCGTTACCTGTCTCTGCTGCCGTACACTGATCGTCATCAGTAATCGGCCGCTGTCCATAACGACTTTAAGAGGATAAGGTAATGCAAGTTATTCTGCTTGATAAAGTAGCAAACCTGGGCAGCCTGGGTGATCAGGTTAACGTTAAAGCGGGCTACGCGCGTAACTTCCTGGTTCCACAGGGTAAAGCTGTTCCTGCTACTAAGAAAAACGTTGAATTCTTCGAAGCACGTCGTGCAGAACTGGAAGCCAAACTGGCTGACGTTCTGACTGCAGCTAATGCACGCGCAGAGAAAATCAATGCACTGGGCACCGTTACCCTCACGTCTAAAGCAGGCGATGAAGGTAAACTGTTCGGTTCCATCGGTACTCGCGACATCGCTGACGCTGTAACTGCAGCTGGCGTTGAAGTGGCTAAGAGCGAAGTTCGTCTGCCGAACGGCGTTCTGCGCACCACAGGTGAGCACGAAGTGACCTTCCAGGTTCACAGCGAAGTATTCGCGAAATTGATCGTGAATGTAGTTGCTGGGTAATTTATTACTGAGCAATGCAGAAACGCCGGCCTGTGCCGGCGTTTTTGTTTATTGCGCGCGGATAAAACTGCCATCCGGCTGACGGGTAAATAACACCGGGCCATTTGCGCTAACGACGGTTAATCCTGTCACCACACCTTGCGCGTCCTGCCGAATCTTCACCTGCTGTCCACTCTGTAATGCACTTAGCGGCTGATCGCTACCTTCCACGCGCGCCATAGCAAACACATCATTTACCGGTAAGCTATTATCGCGAAACAGCTGCGCCAGCGTTTGACCCGATGCGACGGTATAACTGCGCCATGTGCCTTGTGAATCGCTTTTCGGCGGGGGTTGGGTTTGCGCGGACTGCTGAGAAGGCGGCGGATTGTTATCATAAATATCCGCCTGCATGGGCCCGTCTTTTCCTGTTTCGGTAGAAGGTGTAGCCGGGCGTTCAACCGGATACTGGGGCGTGTCCGAAGGCCAGAGAAACGCTAACAGCATCACCAGCAGCGCGAGGACAATGCCACGGCGATGCGGAGCAGGTAGCGGATCCATCCAGCGAATCGTGTCGGTGAAATACCAGATACGCTGAAGCCAGTCAGGTAAGCGGGATGACGCGTCTGAAGCCATTCGTAATTCCTCCTCTCCGGCGGATTGCTGCGGCTTGCGCGAGGGCAGCCAGGCTTGCAGCCGGGATAAAATACGCGGTGCGCGCGTCCTGCGGCGTCGTGGGGCAATCTGGCCCATGTTCTCTCTCTTCAATTTGTGCCACCGACAAGGATAACCTTGTCGATTGTTATAGTATGGGCAATGTGGGCGCGCAGTGCCCGCCAGCATTGATAAATTTGACCTGTGTATTGTTTCTCTTTCGCCGGGAAAAGTCATCTGCGACGCAGGGCATTTTACGCCAGCAGCCTGCGCTGTTATGCTGCCCGTTCGAATTTTTCCCAGAGTGAAAGGAACGAAGATGACAACCCCTTCTTTCGACAGCGTCGAAGCACAAGCAAGTTACGGTATTGGTTTACAGGTTGGCCAGCAGCTGCTGGAATCTGGTCTGCAAGGTCTGCAACCAGAAGCACTGCTCGCGGGCCTGCGCGACGCGCTGGAAGGGAACTCACCGGCGGTGCCGGTTGATGTTGTGCATCGTGCGCTGCGTGAAGTGCACGAACGTGCTGAAGGCGTACGCCGTGAACGTACCGAAGCGATGGCTGCTCAGGGCCAGGTATTTCTGACTGAATATGCACAGCGTGAAGGCGTGAGCAGTACGGAATCTGGCTTGCAGTTCAGCGTAATCACCCAGGGCGACGGCCCTATCCCGTCTCGTCAGGATCGCGTTCGCGTTCATTACACCGGCAAGCTGATCGACGGCACGGTGTTTGACAGCTCGGTCGTACGTGGCGAGCCAGCAGAATTCCCGGTTAGCGGTGTTATTGCTGGCTGGATTGAAGCGCTGACGCTGATGCCTGTTGGCTCAAAATGGGAATTAGTGATCCCGCATAATCTCGCATACGGCGAACGTGGCGCGGGCGCCTCTATCCCGCCATTCAGCACGCTGGTATTTGAAGTAGAACTGCTGGAAATTCTGTAACGCTTCTGGCAACGTCATAAAAAAACCAGCCTTTGGGCTGGTTTTTTTATGCAATGGTTAAACCGTGTGAATCAAACGGATTGCGCGCCGGGTATGGGATGTTTTAGCCACAAGTCCCCTCAACGGGCCGTTATGCACCAGCATGGAGCGCTGGCGCATCATGCTGCTAACCGTGCCTGACTGGCGTAGAAAGGCTGGCCACTTAATCGGCCTGCTTTTGCAAATCTGCCTGCCAAATCGCAAAACCGCGCTCATCGCTACCTTTCGGCTGCATCGGATATTGCGCGTGCTGCTTAATTAAGCCACTGGCTTTATTTCCTGGGGCGGTTTCAAAACGAATATCCAGCGGGATCGCGGCTGTGATCGGGGCCAGACGCCAGTTATTATCCGCTTGCGGCTGCACTTCATCGTGCTTTTTGGTTTCTGTACTAATATAAGCCGCCACTACCGAGCGATTCTCATCCGGCGAAGCAAACGCAATATACCTGTCGCCCGTCCCGGCAAATTTGCCGCCGTAAGCGCGGTAATTGTTCGTCGCGACGAGGAAAATGGCCGCCGGATCTATCGGCTTGCCTTGCCAGCTAAGCTGTTTAATGCGCGAAGCCGCGGGATGGATGAGCTGGCATTCCGCGTCATAACGAGCAGGTTGCGTTACGTCGATCTGATACTTCACACCATCAATCACATCAAAATTGTAGGTACGAAAATCCCAGTTAATCAGTGATTGCGGCTGGCTGCTGGTGGGATCAATTTGATTAAACTGACCTGCTGAGCATTCCAGCCACTCTTTCACCTGCGCACCGCTGATTTTCATCACCACCAGAGTATTGGGATAGAGATACAGGTCAGCAGCGTTACGGAAGGTCAGCGGGCCTTTCTCAACCTCTACGTAGCTGGCGGGATCGTTTTTACGTCCACCGGCTTTAAAGGGGGCGGCAGCTGAAAGTACCGGTAAACGTCCTAAATCAGGATCGCCCTGAATAAAATGTTCAACGTAGGCTCGCTGGGCATTGTTAACAATCTGTACCGTCGGATCGTCCTGCACCAGCGATAAATAGCTGTACATCACATCTGCGGATTTACCGATCGGCTGGGCAACAAATTCTCGCGTAGCACGATGATCATCAGCCAATATTTTTACCAGGGCCGGATCTTCAGCAGCGAGTGACTTCTTCTGTGCGGTATCATAAATTGGGCGCGCCTGCGCTTTGCCGCTGCTGACCCGCCAGTGTCCATTATCATTATTCAGTACGAGGTCAACCACGCCGAGATGATCGCCCCACATTCCCGGCATTACCGCAGGAATACCATTCAGCGTGCCGTTAGTAATATCTGCGCCTTTGATCGCCGCAAAATCCTGGCTGGGGTATACCGCATGGGCGTGACCAAACAAAATTGCATCAATACCTTTAACCTGACTGAGGTAATAAACCGAGTTTTCGGCCATCGCATGGTAAGGCTCACTGCTCAGGCCAGAATGCGGAACGGCAATAATCAGCTCAGCCCCCTGGGCGCGCATTTCAGGAATATAGCGGCGAGCGGTTTCGGTGATGTCATCGACGCGTACTTTTCCCTGTAAATTTGCTTTGTCCCACACCATGATTTGCGGTGGAACAAAACCGATGTAACCAATCTTCACGCTTTGGCGTTTGCCGTCGCGATCAATAACCTCCGTTGGTTTAATCAGATAAGGCGTAAACAGCGGTTTGCCGCTTTTCACATCAATGACGTTGGCGTTGATATAAGGAAAACGTGCGCCGGAGAGGGCTTTTTTCAGATAAGGCAAGCCGTAATTAAATTCATGGTTGCCAAGGTTACCCACGCTGTAATCCAGCGTATTCAGGGCTTTATACACCGGATGAATTTCGCCAGCCTGCATGCCTTTTGCCGCCATATAATCGCTCAGCGGGCTGCCCTGAATGATGTCGCCGTTATCCACCAGGACACTATTTTTGACCTCCTGACGGGCTGCATGGATCAGCGAGGCGGTGCGCACCAGGCCAAACTTCTCGGTTGGCGTATCCTTGTAATAATCGAAATCCATCATATTGCTGTGCAAATCGGTCGTTTCCAGCACGCGTAAATCTACGGTTGCTGCTGATAATGCGGTGGACATCCCAAACGCCAGTAACGTTATGCCAGGCTTAAACATGCAATCTCCTGCTCCCAAAGGTTTAAGCTCCCAAAATAATGTAAAAGCTTGATGGATGGTCATTTTAAAACGTGATGGATATAACGCTTTGATGCTTTGGGAGCGGGCTTGCAAATTTCAGATTTTGCCGTCGCGGCGCAAGTGTGGCGATGCGGATTGAACTATGGTATTGATATATCTATGAAATGCTTTGCTGTAGTGTGGTCACACAGCGCAGATAGCGGAGCGGCTAAATGTAACCGATCGGGTGCTGAGATAGATACGCAGCATTCGCATAACACGAGGTGAAAAATGTTAGAGCAAATCTGCCAACTGGCGCGTGAAGCGGGCGACGCCATTATGCAAGTTTACAACGGTGCGGCACCGCTTGACGTTGCTCGCAAGTCTGATGATTCGCCTGTCACCGCAGCGGACATCGCGGCACACAATATTATTGTCCACGGCTTAAAGCAGCTGTCACCCGATGTTCCGGTACTGTCAGAAGAAGATCCACCCGGTTGGGATGTTCGTCAGCACTGGCAGCGTTACTGGCTGGTGGATCCACTGGATGGCACCAAAGAGTTCCTGAAGCGTAACGGTGAGTTCACTGTCAATATCGCGCTGATTGAACAAGGCAAACCGGTGCTGGGCGTGGTTTATGCTCCCGCGTTAGGCGTGATGTATGCGGCAGCAGAAGGTAAAGCCTGGAAAGAAGAGAACGGTCAGCGCACACAAATTCATGTGCAGGAGGCGCGTCCGCCGCTGGTGGTAGTCAGCCGTTCACACGGTAATGATGATGAGATGAAAGAATATTTGAAACAGCTGGGCGAGCATCAGACGGTTGCCACCGGTTCCTCGCTGAAGTTCTGCCTGGTGGCGGAAGGCAAGGCTCAGCTGTATCCGCGTTTTGGACCGACCAATATCTGGGATACGGGCGCAGGTCACGCGGTCGCGATGGCGGCCGGGGCACATGTGCATGACTGGCAGGGAAAAACACTGGATTACGCGCCACGGGAATCTTTCCTGAACCCTGGCTTCCGCGTTTCACTGTTCTGAGATGAAAACGGGAGGTTTTCCTCCCGTTAATCAATGCGGCTTACTGTTTCAGCAAGGCCTGCAATAATGACATCACCTGTTTTATTTCGTCCTGAGTCAGTGAGCCGTCTTTAACAAAGCGCACATGCCCGCTTTTATCCAGCACGACAATCGCGGAACTGCCTTCTTCCAGCTGCCAGGCTTTCTGCACATTGCCCTGGCTATCAACAATAAATTGTGACCACGGATAGTGCTGCTTGTTAGTCTGGATGCTGCTGCGTACAAACATGCCAGTGCCGGGGATGGCATCATCCGTATTAACCACGGTGGTGGTCTGATAGCGATCGTGCGGCAACCTGGCGGATTTAATTGCTTCAATCAGCGCCGCATTCTTTTCTTTTGCTGATGAACGACCGGCAATATGCTGAATTACGCGTACCTTTCCGTTCAGTTGCACACTGTTCCAGCTTCTGTAACTAAACTTATCCTGTTGCCAAATCAGTTCGCCTTTGTCGTTAACGCCCACCGCAGGAACACGTTCGCCCTGTTTAATAGCATGGGCCAGCACGCTAACCGGCATGAACATCGCAAAAACCGCTGCCGCTACCGTTATTCGCATACAAGCTCCTTTGGTGATCCGACCAGTTAGTCATTTTATTGCAATAGTAAGCAGCGAAGATAAGGTTGTCGCGAAAATGTTTCATCTTTGTTACGGGCGACACAATTATTTAACGACCGAAGGTTTATACTGGCTTAAATGACCGTGCTAACAGAGTGTTCTGTAATGGTGTGTAAACTCAGTAAAAAAATTCAATTTTCGGAACATGCGTAACGCAGAGTGTTCTATAGTTTATCCGCAATTCGCGCTTCAAGGGCTCGTACCGATTTTGGAAACGGTTGAGTTTGATAAAGGAAAAGTTTTGATTCCGCGCGTCAAAGACAAACAGCATCTGAGCGTAATGTCAGAAATCAATCGCCAGGTTGTGCGTCTCAAGCTTGAGTTCAACTAAGCTGTATTAGTCGCGACTTGATCTGACACTGGACCTTGAAAGGTTGAGAGTTACCGGTTTTGATATGGGTGTCTAATCCTTATACAAAACACGAGGTAACTCTCATGCTTCATACTAACAATCC
>NZ_JASUAZ010000034.1:0-38652 GCF_030283135.1 Mixta mediterraneensis
GCTGACCGGCGTTTTTTCATCATCGTTTTTGCTTATCTCTCAGCGCGGCAAAAAGCTGCTTTCATTATTCACCGCATGATTTACGCATAGCGCTGACACTTTCTCTTCATATTACGCATAACGCGACTGCGATCTCACTAACCCTGCATCCTGCGATCTGACGCACGGTACTCACGTTGATTTCCACTTTCATCTGGAAAAGTTGCGTCTCCACAGCTGGCGAGTGTTCACGTAATTTATTTTCAATGCGAATTATCCAGTTTTAACAGGAGTAGTAAGGTGAGTCATGACGGCGTTCCGGTGCAAGACGCGCCCCCGGAGAGAGTCCAGCAGTTAGCGGACAAGATAATGCAGCAAATCGCCGTGATATATGAGCAGCACGGTATCCAGCCCAATGCGGTTCAGCAGCAAATGCTGGTGTCACACGTTCGCGCCATGGCATCGCGTTCATTGAGCGGCGAGCCACTACCGGAAGTAGAAGCTGAACTGTTCGAGGATATTTCACCAGAAACCATGCAGCTGGCGCAGCAGGTGGTGGATCTGTTTGGCAATTTACCGGTTGAAGAGGCGTGGCTGTTGTCAGTGCATATCGAAGTCGCGCGATCGCATTAATTTATCTGGCTGACTCGCCACTGGATTGTCGGGGAGTCATCGGGATTCATATGTCCTTCAGTGCGCGCCGGTTTCTGCGTGCTGACCATCATCGGACAGGCTTCGCTGCTGTCGGTGAAGCCGCGATGAAGCGTAAAAATCCATAAACATTTCAGGAGTTCAACATGGTAACAGTAGTGATTGGCGATCGTTTAGGTAAAGGACAGAAAGTGGCGGCGGGTATTGAGAAAGCTGGCGGTCGCGCGGTAGTGGTGCCTGGCGTTGCGGCAGACATGAAGCTTGGCGACGCGATGAAAGCAGAAAATGCCGACTTTGGCATTTCGTTCTGCGGCAGCGGCGGCGCGGGCGCCATCACGGCACAGAATAAATATGGTTACAAAGCCAGGCATGGCATGCGCTCAATCGACGAAGGTGTCACCGCCATCAACGACGGCGCTACCGTTTTAGGGTTTGGCTTTATGGATAAAGAAGAGTTAGGAGAGCGTCTGGTGCAGGCGTGGAACAAGAAGCACGGCAGCTAACCATGAAAGAACATTACGTTACTCAGGTGGCGGTGCAGGGCAAGGGCGACACCAAAGCAAAAGCGTTCGCCGATGCGCTGAGTCGCGTGCAAAACCAGGTTTTGCGCGCCACGCAAAAAATTCTGTTGCGCATAGAACCCGAAGATGTGCGGGTGCTACGCGCGCAGGAGAGCGTCAAAACCGAAAAGTTTCTCTTTTTCTTTTTGGCGCGCCAGCGGCGGAGTTACAGCGTTGAGCTGGAGATTACCGTCAGCGTTACCGTAATCGATACCGAACAGGTTGCGTTTACGGCGACGCCCTAACTACCCGTCACACTTCAGGCTGCAGATGCGGTGGTTGCGTGTGTCCGGCCCCGCCACTTACTCAGTAAGCTTCCGGGTACGCACAAGCTTATTACTCTTCTGCTATGCGGATTGTTTAGGGCAAACAAAAACGAAAAACAAAGGTACAACTTTATGTTTTTAATCATTTTGTTTAAATCGTTGATCATCGGCGGGCTGGTTGGGGTAGGCGTCGGTGCAGGTGCGGCGCGTATGTTCTATGCGCCCACCACACAAGGCATGGGCGCTTTTCGTACCCTTGGCGAGTTGAACTCGTGCGAGGGCGATCCAGCGTCCCATTTTTCCTTTGGTCTCGGTTTTTTCTTTAACGCCTGGGCTTCATCCGTTGCGGCGGGTTCCTTCACGCAGGATGTCGATCATCGCATCATTCCTAACTGGGGCGCAGCCGCGCTGATGGTGAAAAACCGTAACGTGGCAGAAACGCTGCACGATCCGAAAAAAATGGCTATCGCCTGCGGCATTATTGGCATGGTTGTGGTGGCGTTTCTCAATTCAACGGCTTCAGCGGTGCCAGCGGCGTTGCAGGTTACGGCAGTGAAAGTCCTGGTGCCAGCCGCGAACTTACTGGTGAACACCGTGATGCCGGTAATTTTCTGGCTTGCAGCTATCGATGCGGGTAAGAAATCTGGCTTCTGGGCGACCATTTTTGGCGGCCTGGCGCAGCTGATCATGGGGAACGCGGTGCCAGGGCTGGTATTAGGTATCCTGATTGGTAAAGGCGTTGAGGAGAGTGGCTGGAACAAGGTCACCAAAATAATGATGTTGGTCATTATTTTGTTGTTTGTACTCAGCGGCTTTTTCCGTGGCTTCGATATGAAGCTGTTGCAGTCTTTCCAGCTGGGTATCCCCGGCTGGCTCGATATGATCCACAACTCGATGAGCGGAAAATAAGAGGCGATCTCCATGAACGAAAATAAAGGTTTCTGGTACGCCGACTGGTCGTTCCCGATTTTTGTTGGCCTGCTTTCCTCTGGCGTGTTCGCCGGTACGCACATGTACTACCTGTACGGTATTGGCGCCTTTAACGAAGTGGCATTTGTCTCGATGTTGCGTTCTGGTATGGAAACCGGCGTCTACGGGGCGGTGGCGGCGTTTGGTGCCAGCTTCTTGTTTGCGCGCATCATTGAAGGATCGCTGGTGGGCATTCTCGACATCGGCGGCGCGATTCAAACCGGTATTGGCCTTGGGGTTCCCGCACTGCTCTTAGGCGCAGGAATTGTGTTTCCGGTGGCGAATTTTGCCGCCTCGCTGGCAACCGGCCTGGTGATTGGTGTGGCGATTGGTTACGTCATTATTCTGGCGCGCAAATTCACCATCAATCAAAGCGACTCTACTTATGGCGCGGATGTGATGATGGGCGCCGGTAATGCTTCGGGTCGCTTTCTGGGGCCGCTAATCATTTTGTCGGCGATGGCCGCCTCGATTCCAATTGGCCTCGGCTCGCTGCTGGGAGCGCTGCTGTTCTATCTCTGGAACAAACCGATTACGGGCGGTGCAATTTTGGGCGCGATGATTCTGGGTGCCATTTTCCCGATTGCACTTTGACAGGGCAGGCAGCTCATCAGTGGGCTGCCGTTAAGGAGTATCCATGTTCGACTTGATTATTCGTGATGCACGACTGAGCGATGAACGACTGGTCGATATTGCCGTGCAGGATGGCAAAATTGCCGTCATCGGTAGTGTCCAGGGCGAAGCGAAAAGCGAACGCAACCTGGCGGGACGCTATTATCTCAGCGCCGGGTGGATCGATGCTCACGTTCACTGCTATCCGAAATCCCCGATTTATCATGATGAAGCCGATGCGATTGGCGTCAGTCAGGGGGTGACTACGGTTATTGACGCGGGCAGCACGGGCGCGCAACACATTGACGATTTCTATCAACTGACGCGGGCGGCGCTAACCCAGGTGTATGCACTGATTAACATTGCCCGTACCGGCATTGTTACCCAGAATGAGCTGGCTGATATGGCGCAGATTGATGGCGCTGCGGTTGAGCAAGCCGTTGCACGCCTGCCAGATTTTATTGTCGGACTCAAAGCGCGTATGAGCAGCAGCGTGGTGGGCGAAAACGGCATTCAGCCGTTGATAAAAGCCAAAGCGATTCAGAAGGCAGTGGGTAATCTGCCACTGATGGTGCACATCGGCAACAATCCCCCTAACCTCGACGATATTGCCGATTTGCTCAGTTCCGGCGACATCATTACTCATTGCTATAACGGCAAACCCAACCGCATTTTATCCCCGCAGGGCGAACTCAAAACGGCGGTGAAAAATGCTATCGCGCGCGGCGTGCGCCTGGACGTCGGGCACGGTAGCGCCAGCTTCAGTTTTGAAGTTGCACGCGTCGCCATTGCACAGGGTATTCTGCCTGACAGCATCAGCTCCGACATTTACTGTCGCAACCGCCTGAATGGCCCGGTGCATAACCTGGCACACGTGATGTCGAAATTTTTCAGCGTTGGCATGACGCTGCCGCAGGTGATCGACCGCGTAACGCGGAAAGCGGCGGATGGTTTACGCCTGGCGCATAAAGGACGCCTTGAGGTGGGCTACGACGCTGACCTGACCATTTTTACAGTGAAAGAGGAAGCTTGCCCGTTCGTTGATTCTGAAGGCGAGCGGGTTGAGGGCGGGAAACATCTGGTTCCGCTAGCGGCTGTGGTGGCTGGAGAGTGGATCGTGACTGAAGAAGGAAAAGCCAATGTCTTCAATTTATGAAAAATATGGCCTGAAGCAGGTTATTAACGCTTCCGGCCGTATGACGATCCTGGGCGTATCTACGCCATCAGCAGATGTGATCGACACGGTGAAATATGGTCTCGATCACTACTTCGAAGTAAAAGATCTGATCAATAAAACGGGTGCGTATATTGCCGGTTTGCTGGGCGTTGAAGATGCCGTTGTGGTGTCCTGCGCGTCAGCGGGTATTGCCCAAAGCGTGGCGGCGGTGATTGTCAAAGATAATGACTGGTTGCTGGATAATCTGCATACCGCGCCGCTTACCGTGCCGCACGAGATTGTGATGCCAAAGGGGCATAACGTGAACTTCGGCGCGCCGGTGGGGACGATGGTCGCGCTTGGCGGCGGTCATTTGGTCGAGGCAGGATACAGTAACGAATGTTCACCAGAGCAGCTGGCTGCAGCAATTACTCCGCAGACGGCAGCGATCCTTTACGTGAAATCTCATCATTGCGTGCAGAAAAGTCACCTGAGCGTTGAGCAGGCAGCGGTGGTTGCGCGCAAACATGGCGTGTCGTTAATTGTCGATGCGGCGGCTGAAGAAGATTTGCAGTGTTACTACCAGTCAGGTGCAGACCTGGTGATTTACAGCGGCGCAAAAGCTATCGAAGGCCCCACCAGTGGGCTGGTGACTGGCAAGCAGCGTTACGTTGAGTGGGTAAAACGCCAGAGCAACGGTATTGGCCGGGCAATGAAAGTGGGCAAAGAGGGCATTCTTGGTCTGACTCAGGCGATTGAAAACTATCTGACGCACGAGAAAACCAGCGGTGCGCAGATGGTCGAGAAAATGACGCCATTTATTGAAAACCTCAACACGTTAAGCGGTGTAACAGCGCGCGTGGTTTGGGACGCAGCTGGACGTGACATTGCCCGCGCTGAAATCAAATTTGATGAAGCGGTGATTAATCTACGCACGGGCGATCTGGTTCAGACCCTGAAAAATGGCGATATTGCGATTTACTTCCGTGGCTATAAAGCGAACGAAGGCATTATCGAAGCGGATGTCCGCAGCGTAAGCGCCGATCAACTTCATATTATCTTCACCTCAATCCAGGCATTGTTAAACGGAGCAAAAAACGCATGACGCTGACGCCAAATTTTTATCAGGATCGCTTATGCCTGAATGTGCTGGCAGGCTCAAAAGAGAACGCACGCGCCATTTGGCAGGCTGCTGAAGGGCATGTGTTGGTTGGCGTGCTATCCAAAAACTATGCCAGTAATGAGGCGGCGATTGCCGATATGCGCGAGTATGCGGCACTGATCGACAATGCACTGTCGGTTGGTCTGGGGGCCGGCGATCCAAATCAATCCAAAATGGTGAGTGAGATCTCAGCGGTGCTACAACCACAGCATATCAACCAGGTTTTTACCGGCGTTGGCATGAGTCGCGCACTGCTGGGACAAACGCAAACTGTGGTGAATGGCCTGATTTCACCGACCGGCACGCCGGGTAAAGTGAAAATATCTACCGGGCCGCTGAGTTCGCAACGTAGCGATGGTATTGTGCCAATCGAAACAGCCATTGCGCTGTTGAAAGATATGGGTGGCAGCTCAGTGAAATATTTTCCAATGGGTGGCCTGCAAGCGATCAATGAGTATCGTGCGGTGGCGGAAGCCTGCGCCAGACAAGATTTTTGGCTGGAGCCGACCGGTGGCATCGATCTGAACAACGTCGAAGAGATCGTACGCATTGCGCTGGATGCTGGCGTGAGCAAAGTGATCCCACACGTTTACAGTTCGATCATTGATAAAGACAGCGGAGAAACTCGCGTGAAAGATGTGCGCCAGCTTCTGAAGATATGTAAAAAACTGCTGGCCTGATAAGCGATCTTACGTCCTCGCGCACAGGATGGTGCGCCGGGAATAGGTACTAATGGACGTTGGACGAGGAACTTCGTAGTCTGACGTTTTGGCAGGCTTCTTCCAACTGCTGCTACAGGTAGGACATGGTGAGATTTCCCAATCAACGCCTTGCGCAACTGTTTGACGCATTGCAAAACGAAACGCTGCCACAGGATGAACTGGCCCGGCGTTTCGCCGTGTCTACCCGCACGGTGCGTACTGACATCACCGCACTTAATGCGCTGCTGGAGCAGCACGGTGCGCAGTTTGTACTGAACCGGGGAGCGGGGTATCAGCTCAAGGTCGAGGACGCCCAGCGCTTCCTTCATCTTCAGCAACAAACCCGCTCGCCGTTGCGTGTGCCGCGTACCTCGGCGGAACGCACTCGCTATTTGCTTACCCGATTTCTTACCGCAGCCTATTCGCTCAAGCTGGAAGATCTGGCAGAAGAGTGGTTTGTCAGCCGCGCTACGCTACAGAATGATATGGCCGAAGTGCGTGAATGGCTGGGCCGGTATCATCTCACTATCGAAAGTAAGCCACATTACGGTATGAAGCTGTTTGGCAGTGAAGTCGCGATCCGCACCTGTTTAACTGATCTGCTGTGGCAAATCGATCAGGAACAACCGGACAGTCCGCTGATGACGATTGAAGCGTTAAACAGCGGTATGCTGGAAACGTTGCAGCCCATGTTGCAGCTCTGTTTTGCCTGCCACAATATTCGTCTTAGCGATGAAGGTGAACGTTACTTGCGGATTTACTGCGCGGTAGCGGTGCGCCGCATCAGTGAAGGCTATCCGCTGAACGATCCCGGCGCGGAAGACATCGGTGATGAAGTGCGTGAAGCGGCGCACAATCTGATTAATCAAATGCGTCCCTTAGTCAGTAAACCGATTTCGCTGGCAGAAGAGAACTGGCTGCGCGTTAATATCGCGGCACGGCGCATTCAGGATGTGGCACCCAGCGCCATTAATGCCGACGACGCCGATGCGCTGGTGGATTACCTGCTCAGCTATATTAACGCCCATTACAATTTCAATCTGCAAAACGATGAACAGCTGCGCGCCGACTTGCTCACTCATATTAAAACCATGATCACACGGGTGCGCTATCAAATTGACATACCTAACCCATTGTTAAGCAATATCAAACAGCATTATCCGATGGCATATGACGTGACGCTGGCAGCGGTAACCAGCTGGGGGAAATACACGCCTTATGTTATCAGCGAAAATGAAATCGGCTTTCTGGTGCTGCATGTTGGCGTGGGGCTTGAGCGTCATTACGACGTTGGCTATCAGCGCCACCCGCGCGTGCTGCTGGTGTGCGATAGCGGCAATTCAACGCTGCGCATGATCGAAGCGATGCTGATGCGTAAATATCCGCAGTTACAAGTCACGGCACGTTTGTCGCAGCGTGAATACGAAGCGCGCAACCGCATTGATGAGGATTTTGTCATCTCTACTATCCGCCTCTCTGAAAAGGAAAAACCAGTGGTAGTGATGTCGCCATTTCCTACCGGTTTTCAGTTAGAGCAGATTGGCAAGCTGGTGCTGGTGGATCGCACACGGCCTTATATGCTGGAGAAATTTTTTGATGCTCAGCATTTTCTGATTGTCGATCACCCGATAACGCAGTTGCAACTTTTCAGTCAGCTTTGCGAGCAGCTTGAAACAGAAGGATGCGTTGATGGTGCATTTCATCAGTCGGTAGTAGAGCGTGAAACCATTGTCAGCACTATGCTGGGCGAAGGTATTGCCTTGCCGCACTCGCTGGGATTGCTGGAGAAGAAAACGGTGGTCTATACCGTGCTGGCTCCGCAGGGTATTGCCTGGGGCGATGATACGGCCTATGTCATTTTCTTGCTGGCGATCAGCAAAAGCGAATATGAAGAGGCAATGGCAATTTATGATTTATTCGTGACCTTTATGCGCGAGCGAGCAATGACAAGATTGCGTGACAGCAGTGATTTTTTCAGTTTCAAAGTGGTGGCCATGGATTGCCTGAGCCGGTTGTAGAAAAACGCGGAATATGCCTATGAAGCACTATTTTTCCTGGCCAACAGTCGCGGGATCTCGCGTAAACACCATGCCTTGGCTTCACCCATGCTGTCGCGACGCCATGCCATAATAATATCCACTTCGCGGGTATATTCCGGGCTGACTACGCGTAGACGACCTTCAGCAATATCCTGTTCTATCAGCGAATAGGGCATGGTGGCGACGCCGAGTCCTGCCAGTAACGCGCGGCGTTTATCGTCCATGCTGCTTACCGTCAGACGCTGTTGTTTATCCAGCAGTTGTACGGTCAATACCGGACGCTCGCGTGCGGTGTCTGCTACTGCAATGCCGCGATATTTTACGCGCGTCACTTCCGATAGGGGTTCGGGCTCGCGGTGAATCGGATGATCTGCGCTGGCGACGTAAACGCTCATCATCGTGTACAGCTTGCGGGTGTTGATTTCGGTCGAGGCGCGAAAGTGCATATCTGGTGCAACGACAATATCGGCACGGCCTTGTTCCAGTCTTTCCCATGCACCTGCCAACACTTCTGTGATTAACGCGATCTGCGTGTTAGCTTTGTCTGCCAGCCGGGTCACCAGCGGAAAGAGCGCCTCTGTTGGCACCAGGGCTTCTGTGACGATAGTTAAATGGGTTTCCCAGCCGCGTGCTAATGCTTCCGCATCCGTTGTCAGCTTGTCGGCGGCTTCTAATAACACACGACCCCGCTCAAGCAGCATTCTTCCGACATTGGTGAACTTAGTACGGTGGCCGGAACGGTCGAACAAGACGACATCCAGCTCCTCTTCCAGCTTTTGCATGGTATAGCTGAGGGCAGAGGGAACGCGACCCAGTTCATCCGCTGCTGCAGCAAAACTTCCCCGCCGATCAATTGCATCCATCACACGTAAAGCTTCAAGGGTTAACGCGCGGTCTTTAGCCATCCCGGTCTCTTTCAGGAAATTTGAACATTCCCGGCAGATTAACTGGCTAACAATCCGGCGTCCAGCCTTTTACCATAAGCGTATAGAGTCCGCGGCAGCCTTTTGCCGCCGGGCGTGGGAGGCAAACAATGATTACGACACGCAGTGCGTCCGCTTGTGGACAAGCCGATTTCGGTTGGTTGCAGGCGCGCTACAGTTTCTCTTTTGGTCACTATTTCGATCCCAAATTAATGGGTTATGCCTCGCTACGCGTATTGAATCAGGAAGTGCTGGCTCCTGGCGCTTCGTTCCAGCCGCGTACCTACCCGCAGGTTGATGTGTTGAATATTGTGTTGCAGGGCGAAGCAGAATATCGCGACAGTGAAGGCAACCACATTATCGTGAATGAAGGTGAAGCTGCGTTGCTTTCTACGCAGCAGGGCGTCAGCTACAGCGAAATCAATCTCAGTAAAGAGCGGCCATTAACGCGGATGCAGTTATGGCTCGCAGCGTGTCCGGAACATGAAAATCCGCGGATGCAAAAAATAGAGTTACCAGAAGGTCAGACTTCACAGCTACTGGCATCGCCAGACGGTACGGAAGGCAGCCTGCAGCTACGACAGCAGGTATGGATCCATCAGGTCGCGCTTGCGCCGGGCGAAGAGCATCTGTTGCTGCTGCACGGTCCACGCGCTTATCTGCAATCGATTCATGGCTCGCTGGCTGCTTTCGCGGGCGCAGATCAACAGGAAAATTTGGGTTGTGGTGATGGGGCTTTCTTACAGGAAGAACGGCAAATCAGGCTGATGGCGAAAACGCCAACCCGGCTATTAGTGGTTGATATTCCGGTATAAAACAGACAGTCAGCTTGTCCTGAAGAGAGTAACAGCTCGTCAATACAAGTCATCCAGGCCGGACGTCCGGCCTGGATGACTACTTAACCCACGCCGTCCATGGCGGTGGGACGCTCTACCTTTCGGGCTTTCGTGCGGCCCTGACTTACTTCAGCATAGTGAAAGCGGTGGTCACGTGTTTCACACCACTTACGCGGCTGGCAACATCGGCTGCAGCCTGGCCTTCCTGAGGTGTCACCAGACCTAATAAGAACACTTCGCCGTTTTCTGTTGTCACTTTCACATTGGATGATTTCACCTGATCGCTGCCTAACAGCTGCGAGCGGATTTTTGTCGTGATCCAGGTATCGGATGATGAAGTGCCGAGACTCACTTTCTGTCCAATACGGATCTCGTTATAGACTTCAGTTGCACCGTCTACGCCCAGAGTGATTTGCCTGGCGCGATTGGCGATCTCCTGCGTAGGAGCCTGGCCAGTCAGCAGGACTTTGCCCTGATAAGCCGTCGCAATTACGCGTGCATCCGTTTTGATTTGCTGATCTTTTGCCAGTGCATTAGATACGCGTAATTCCAGGGTCCCGTCATCAACCTGTGTGCCTACCGAGCGTGGATCGGTCGCGGTTTTAGTCGCAACGGCGGCGCTGCCGGCAACCACAGCGACACAGCCCTGTAACATCATGGCGGTTAAAAGAATGGCTACAGCATTCAATGCTTTCATTATTGCTCCTTCAGTCATTCCTGGTGTGGGAACAGAGTATTGTCGATAAGATCGCACAAGCAGTTGAGCGTCAACATATGCATCTCCTGGATGCGTGCGCTACGGTGTGAGGGAATACGAATTTCCACGTCATGCGGTCCCAGCAATCCAGCGAGTTCACCGCCATCATAACCGGTAAGCGCAACGATAGTCATATCGCGCGTTACGGCTGCTTCTACCGCTTTAACAATGTCACGGGTGTTACCGCGAGTCGAGATGGCTAACAGGACGTCGCCCGCCTGGCCTAGCGCACGAACCTGCTTGGCATAAATTTCATCGTGAAGTCGATCGTTAGCGATTGCCGTCAGCATAACGTTATCCGCACTTAACGCCAGCACAGGCAGGCTGGGACGCTCGGCTTCAAAGCGATTGATCATGCTGGCTGCGAAATGCTGCGCGTTAGCGGCGGATGCGCCATTACCACAGCTGAGGATTTTGTTGCCGTTCAGCAATGACTGCACCAACGTCATTGCCGCACGGGAAATTGCATCAGGCAGCGCTTCCGCTGCGGCAATCTGGGTTTGGATACTTTCTGTAAAACATGCTTTTATTCTGTCCTGCACACGACCACCTGGCTCTAAACGTCGGTATTAAAGGCATTGGGCAACCATTCAAGCGCCGTGCCGGTAATGGCAATGATGTCGAAACGGCAATTCACTGTTTCAAAACTGCCGCCGCGTTGTGCCAGCCAAAATGCAGCAGCACGCAGCAGCTTATGTTGTTTCTGTCGGGTAACGCTGGCAAGCGCGCCACCAAAACGCGCATCGCGTCGATAGCGCACCTCGACAAATACCCAGCAATGCCCGTCGCGCATTATCAGATCAAGTTCACCGCCGCGACTGTAAACATTGCTGGCTACCCATTTCAGGCCAGCACGCTCAAGATGATGACGGGCGCGCTGTTCATGCTCGGCACCAATCTGTCGGCGGTTTAATTGACCGGTCTGATTTCGCCCTGACGATACTGGTTCCATGACAACTTCCTGTTGATCACACAATCCGTGTCGGCGCTGAGTTCGCCGGTATTGCCCGTCAGGGAAAAGCCTGGCACCTGACGCATTTGGTTAAAGTGATTGGCCAGTTTCCAGGCATCAATTCCCATTGCATAAAGGCGAACCAGCGAATAATCGTTATTAAACGATTTCGCCGTCTGCTGCATCAGGGCCGGGTTGACGCCAGAAAGCAGCGGAATATCGCTGAACTGTAAGCCATCCATTTCAAGACGGAAATCCGGTCCAGCCCCTGCCTGGAAGCTACGCGAGCTGGCATACAGAGCGACGTTACTGCGGCTGCCGGTGCGCATGGAAATCATTGGCTTAATCAGCTGCAATTCATCCTGAGTTGAGACGATGTACACCGAATCAATATTGCCGCCAGCGCTGGCACTGGCGACATCCGGCGAGCCAGACTGAGGGGCCGGAATGGTTAAACCCGCGATAGCCACCCCTTGTGGCTGCTCAGGCGTCACATTTATCGGCGTTCCGCTTAAGGCGATGCCAGCACCGCTGTTAATGCCCTGTTTCAACTCGGAAGTTGAGCCGAAACGCTGTTGCAACGCGGTGTTACCTCCCAGCGATTGCCACTCTTGCGCAAAGGCTTTGGTGACGCGATCGCCAAAACTATTACGCGGCGCCAGAAGCAACGGCTGACGTTTACCTTGATTCCATATATGGTGCGCGGCATCACGTGCTTCGTCTTCAGGAGAAAGCGCAAAATAACAGATATTCGGATGGTTCTGGATCTGTTCAGGCTCGTTAAGCGCCAGCACGTTTAAAGGTGTTTGACTGTTGGCGACCGCTTCAACATTACTTTTCAGCAGCGGGCCGACCACAATGGTGGCTCCCTCCTGCTGCGCTTGCTGCATCACCTGCTGAATCGGCTGGCTGCTGGTGTCATACACTTTTACTTGCGCATTACTGGCAGGCTCAGTGGGAGGAGCAGAGGCCACGGCGGGCTGCGTTGCCGCCGTTTGCGGTTGTTCAGGAGGCGTTACTTCAGCCGCAGCCGGGCTGACGACAGCATTTGGGTCGGTTGCAGGCTGGGTAGCGGTATTGGGATCGTCTGGTGCCGGTTGCGCTGGCGTCGGCTGCGGTGCTGGGGTCAGGACGCCATTCTTCGAATCGTTAAACCCTTTCTGAATCGCGTTGGCAAAAATTTGCGCCTGGCCGTTCAGCGGCAGTAGCAGCGCAATAATGCTGGTGGAAGCACTGGAAAAGTTTTGTGCCTGACTGAGCTGTGTCGGCAGGGTTTTCGCGCCTGGATTTTGCGGATAGCGTGTCTGCCAGTCTTTGGTACCCGCTTTTAGCATCTCGGCATCTTGTGCATTAGCCCGCCAGACAGCCAGCAAATCAAGCCACCCCTGCAGAACGTTTTCGTCTGCATTGATAACCAGATTATTAACCTGCTGCGGTGGCATCTGCGTCAGTGCCTGCCAGGTTGCATCAATATTGCCTTGATGATCGGCTCCCGACAGCAGCGGTTCTTGCGCAATATAATTACGCAACAGCGAAAGTGAAGGGCGACCCTGTGAAGCGGCAATCTGCAAGCCGTAATAGCGTGCCAGCTCATCTTTTGATAATGAACCGGTTTTCACCTGACCCAGCAGCGAGAGTGCGTCATTCATGTGCTGTTGCGCGATCTGATATTGCGCTTTCAGCAGCAGCATCTCTTGTTGCTGTATCTCAGAAAGTTGGGCAGGCAGCTGATTGAGCTGTTGATTAGCTTGCGGGTATTTTCCTTCCTTCAACAAGGCGCGGATTGCAAGTAATTGCCAGTCGGTCTTGCTATCATCGCTGCTTTGCTGCACTTGCTGTAGGTAGTAAGCAGATCCACCCGTAGCGGGACCCTGAACATTGACGGTTGGGGTTTGCGGCCCTTGACCGCTACATGCGGCTAAAATCAGCGCTGCAAGAAGGACAGGCACAAAGCGTCCTGCTTTATGACGAACGACTTTTGAAGGAAGCATACTGTATCCAGTGATGTTTTTTTCAAGATGCTCAATATTAAATCGGCAATTCGGATGAAACAATGAAACAACACGATCGGGCAGATATTTCTGCCAGCACGCTCTACATCGTTCCAACCCCGATTGGTAATTTGGGTGACATCACCCAGCGGGCGCTGACGGTGCTTTCGAGCGTCGATCTGGTCGCTGCGGAAGATACACGTCATACCGGACTGTTGCTACAACATTTCGCCATCAATGCGCGGCTCTTCGCACTTCACGATCACAACGAGCAGCAAAAAGCGGAGCTGTTGCTGACGAAGCTGCAGGAAGGGCAAAGCATAGCACTGGTCTCTGATGCCGGTACGCCATTGATCAACGATCCCGGCTATCATCTGGTGCGCCGCTGTCGCGAAGCGGGAATTCGCATTGTGCCATTGCCAGGGGCTTGCGCCGCAATAGCAGCATTAAGCGCCGCGGGATTACCGTCCGATCGTTTCTGTTACGAAGGGTTTCTGCCTGCCAAATCCAAAGGGCGCTGCGATGCTCTGCGGTCCGTGCTCCAGGAGCCGCGAACCCTGATTTTCTATGAATCGACGCATCGCTTGCTGGATAGTTTGCAGGATATGGTTACCGAGTTCGGTGCAGATCGCTACGTGGTGCTGGCGCGGGAACTGACTAAAACCTGGGAGTCTATTTACGGTGCGCCAGTGGGAGAATTACTGGCGTGGGTAAAAGAGGACGAGAATCGTCGCAAAGGCGAAATGGTATTGATTGTGGAAGGGCATAAAGCGGATGAAGAGGCGTTGCCGGCTGATGCGCTGCGCACCTTAACACTATTGCAAAAAGAGTTACCGTTAAAGAAAGCGGCGGCATTGACCGCTGAGATTCATGGCGTGAAGAAAAACGCACTTTATAAGTACGCTCTGGAGCATCAGGAAGCGTGACAAATGCGGGCGAATGCCCTATCATCCGCCGCCGAAGCTGACCAGACAGTCGCCGCTTTGTCGTCGTCCTCACTTGTGGGGAGACGGGCGAAGGGGAGGAAAGTCCGGGCTCCATAGGGCAGGGTGCCAGGTAACGCCTGGGAGGCGCAAGCCTACGACCAGTGCAACAGAGAGCAAACCGCCGATGGCCCAGAATTGGGATCAGGTAAGGGTGAAAGGGTGCGGTAAGAGCGCACCGCGCGGCTGGCAACAGTTCGTGGCACGGTAAACTCCACCCGGAGCAAGGCCAAATAGGGGTTCACAAGGTACGGCCCGTACTGAACCCGGGTAGGCTGCTTGAGCCAGTGAGCGATTACTGGCCTAGATGAATGACTGTCCACGACAGAACCCGGCTTAACGGTCAGCTTCGACTTATTCAGACAACGCCCCGCATGATCAGCGGGGCGTTTTGTTTTGTGCGGCGATGGAGTGTCCACGACGCTCTCCATGAAAAGAAAGCGGCTTATCGGTCAGCTTCGGCTTATTCAGACAACGCTCCGCATGATCAGCGGGGCGTTTTGTTTTGTGCGGCGATGGAGTGTCCACGACGCTCTCCATGAAAAGAAAGCGGCTTATCGGTCAGCTTCGGCTTATTCAGACAACGCTCCGTATGATCAGCGGGGCGTTTTGTTTTGTGCGGCGATGGAGTGTCCACGACGCTCTCCATGAAAAGAAAGCGGCTTATCGGTCAGCTTCGGCTTATTCAGACAACGCTCCGCATGATAAAAATTGCGGGGCGTTTTGTTTTGTGAATTATCCCCGCCCGTGCGGCTCATCCCAGTTAAATGCAGGACCCAGAGAGATCACCCCGTTCGGATTGATGGTTTTATGACTGCAATAATAGTGATGGCGAATATGCGGCAGATTGACCGTTTCGGCAATGCCCGGCATTTGGTAAATATCCCGTAAAAAACCGCTCAGATTAAGATAATCACTAATACGGTGGCGATCGCACTTAAAATGCGTGACATAAACCGGATCAAATCGTACTAATGTAGTCCACAAGCGCAGGTCCGCTTCTGTTAACTGGTTGCCAGTTAAATAGCGATGTTGGCCCAAAATCTGTTCAAGACGCGACAGTGAATGGAACAGCGCGGTGACTGCTTCATCATAGGCTTGCTGGGTTGTCGAGAAGCCCGTTTTATAGACACCATTATTAACCGTGTCGTATATCCAGCCATTCAGCTCATCAATCTGTTCCCGCAATGCAGGCGGATAATAGTCGCCTGCCCGAGCGCCAACTGCGTCGAAGGCGCTGTTAAACATGCGGACAATATCGGCAGATTCGTTACTGACAATGGTGTTTTGTTGCTTATCCCACAGCACCGGAACAGTGACACGACCGGTATAATGAGAATCGGCATGCAAATAGAGCTGATAGAGAAATTCGTTTTGGTACAGGCTGTCGCCGGTTGTCGCAGGGAAGTCGTCATCAAAGGTCCAGCCATTTTCCAGCATCAACGGGTGCACCACTGAGACATCAATCATGCTTTCCAGCCCTTTGAGCTTACGCATCAGCAGCGTGCGATGCGCCCACGGACAGGCCAGAGAAACATACAGATGATAACGATCGCGTTCAGCGGTGAAGCCAGCCTTCCCGCTGGGGCCAGCGCTGCCATCTGCCGTGATCCAGTTACGCCACGCCGATTCTGAACGTTTAAAGCGTCCACCGGTTGATTTTGTATCGTACCAGGTATCATGCCAGACACCTTCAATTAATTGGCCCATAACGCCTCCAATGCCAACAGGGCGAGGAAAAGTCCCCGCCCTGCTAAGTATATGTAGCTTTTTGTCTGATGAGAGATTAGTGCGCTAACGCAGCCTGGGGCTTTTTGCTGATCAGCCGATCAATACTGTAAGCGCTTGGCCCTACCAGACCTAATATCAGAAAACCACCGGCAATCGTCAGATTCTTTATAAACATCAACTGGTTGACGCCTTCTGCAAAGTTACTGTGAAACAGCAACGCTGTCAGAATAGTGAAACCGGCAGTAAATAGGGCAGTAAAACGGGTCAGAAAACCGAACAGAATAGCCAAACCACCACCCAGTTCCAGCAGTATCACCAGGGGCAGCATAAAGCCCGGCACGCCCATCACTTCCATATATTGCTGCGTCCCAGCATAGCCGGTGATTTTGCCCCAGCCAGCGGTAATAAACAGGACTGGCATCAGGATACGAGCCAGTAATAACCCAGCATCTTCGAAGTTTTTCATCATTATCTCCAGGACTAAAAGTCTGGCAGGACAAAGAGCTCATGCCGGTTAACCCCATTGATAGCAGCTTTGCCAGTCATTGGGTTGATAGCTGGAGATGATAGTCGCGTGCTGAAAAGGTTGTAAGCGAGATATATTGTCGAACTTTTTCAGAAAAACTGACAGTAGAAAGCCAGCCCAGTAGGGGCCAGCTTTAACAGGAGGTTAACGCTGAGGAAGTGCGGCTTTAAACATACGCCAGGTGCTCCACAGACCAAAGCCGCGTTTTGCCCATCGCATCAGCTTATTCGGGCTGCGGACGGACCAGATAGCCAGGGCGCTACTACCAATAGCCAGATAACGTCGTATGCTGAGAAAAGTCAGCCAGCCACGATCATAATGCGCTGTGCCATAAAGCCAGTCACGGCGCGCGGCGCTTAAGTCCAGTCGCTGTTGCTGCACCTGGTTAAGCAGCTCATGGATGCGTTCTTCACGTTCGCGGCGACTCATTAGCGTTCCTCTTCAAGCAATGCACGATCGGTTTCCAGTTCTTTTCGCGTATGACGTAGCAGCGTAGATTGACGTGTCTTATGTAACGTCCAGAGTCCGAGGATCAACGCCAGCGCGAACAGAACAGCGGTCGTGATGCCAATCGCCATCAAACGATATTGCGCATCCACCGCCCAGATAATCAGCACCATCAGGCTCATCAAACCAAATGCGGTGAATAACATCGTCAAGCCAACCATGATTAATAACTGAATCAGATTCGCTTTTTCTTCTTCCAGCTCCGCGACGGCCAGACGTACACGCGTTTCAACCATGCCAACCAGCGTAGTAACGATACGCTGGCCAATATTAATGACCCCTTTGCCCGGGCCCTGGTTCTGTTGTGATTCAGCCATAATTAGCGCCGCGAGATGAGGATACCCAGCGCGACGCCAATGGCTGCACCGATACCAACACCATGCCAGGGGTTTTCACGCACGTAGCCTTCGGCTTTCTGTGCGGCTTCACGGGTGGTCGCTGCCAGGCGTTCGCCTGACTCACCCAGACGCTCACGCGAACTCTCTAACGCCACGCGCGCTTTGTTGCGCAGTTTGTCCAGTTCACCTTTTGATTTGTCTGTACTGCTGCTTAACACCTCTTCCAGGGTATCAGCCAGATTTTTTAGCTCAGCACGCAGATGTTCAGACGATGCATCTTTAGACATGAATTACTCCTTTAACCTCAGTAGATTGGATACGATTAATAAGGCTCCGCCTGTAACTTTTTCAGTTCGCGGCGTGCTTCTTCCAGTTTTTGTTCACGTTTAGCAATCTTATCCTTGTCTTTACCGTCCTGGCGCTCTGCTTTAAGTTCGCGTTCGCGCTCGGCAACTTTCTGTTTCTGCGTATTGATTCTTTCCAGATGCGCCGCTTCAAGTTTTTTATCTGTACAGTTGGCGCGAACTTCGGTTAAGGCGCGCTCCAGACCGTTAACGCGGCGCTGATTGTTATGCTTCTGCGCCATGTCAATTTCTTGCATAATATTCTCTTCTTTTTGCTGACAGAGCGACTCTCCTGCCATCAGCGAGCCTGAAAGAGAAAAGAGTGTGAATCCCAGCAATAATTTATGTTTCATCAGGCTGATTACCTTCCATTGTGACTTAACCTGTGACTGACCGGATAAAGTGTAATCCGGACGAGCCTTTACTTTACTTATTCCTAAAGCATAGACACCAGCAGGTAAAAGTTCAAAGAACACGAGGAGATACAGAAAGTTCCAGGCCACAACGCTTTGTGCACTGTAGCCGGGATCCTTACGAGGAAAAAGAAGTGGCTACGCCAGTGACAGGCGGTCAGCTTGATCGTGTTGCGCCACAATAAAACCTTGCGGCAGCAGGCGGCGTAGGACTTTTTGTGCCGCCAGACTTTGCTCTTCGCTGTCGAAATGGATCACCAGCGCATTACCAGAAGGCGTAATGCTTTTGATACGAATACCCTGTGCGGTGAGCTGTTGGTAAAGATAGAAACCATCAGGTAAGGGCGTACCAGCATGCGAAACACGGATTTGTACCACCGTTTCATGACGCATCAACGTGGGTGCCAGACTCAGTGCGATCAGCACGAACACGCCGCCAGTTATCCAGGGTAGCCAACGCTTTTGAAAACCTTTCAGCATGAACATTACTCAGCTTTCCCGTTTTGGCTGGCCTGACGTTTACGCCACAACACAATTAAAGAACCCACCAAACCAATCACCAACAGCACCAGCGGCAGCATCATCAGAAAGAACATCAGTTCATCTTCATAGCGGCGGAAAATTGGCGTTTTGCCTAACGCGAAGCCCAGCACTGTAAGAATGACGACCCATAAGAAGGCGCTTACCCAGTTGAAAAATTGAAAGCGGGCGGTATTCAAGCCGGAAAGGCCAGCAATGGTAGGCAGTAAGGTGCGCACAAAAGCAATAAAGCGGCCAATTAGCAGGGCTGATAAGCCGTGGCGATGAAACAGACTGTGCGCGCGTTGGTGATACTGGGCGGGAAGATGAGACAACCATTTTTGTACTGTGGGCGTATTACCCAGCCAGCGGCCCTGAATGTAACTTACCCAGCAGCCCAGACTTGCGCCAGTAGTGAGAACTAAGATAGTCAGCGGAAAACTCATGGTTCCTTTGGCAATTAGCACGCCTACTAAAATCAGCAGACTATCACCAGGCAGGAAAGCAGCGGGTAATAAACCGTTTTCTAGGAACAAAATCATGAACAATACACCGTAAATTGCCCATACCAGCGTTGGATCGGAAAGAGTTTCATAATCCTGTTGCCACAAGGCATGCAGCAACGCTTGCAAAATATCCATCAATCATTCCTGAACATCATTGTTAAACATGTCCCGAGGGACTTAAGCGCAGGCCGACATTTGGTTATCGATTTTAGGAGCGCAGCCTGAGCAGATTTTTCCGGATCCATCCGAAATTGATTGTTAAATCAGCGACTTTATAAAGCCCTGTCGCAAAGGGTAAGGAAAGGGCGATAACTGTAACAAAAATCATGCGATCGAGACAGGGGAAACTGCCCGGCGAAGGGGAGTTTTACCCTGTGAGCCGGCATGTAAAAAGGAGTTTTACATGACCTGACACTATTGCAGTTTAACTGACCAGAAAGGGCGCATTTTCAACGGGATCAACGTGGCGTATTCGAACCATCTGGCAGGATGACCGGATTCTCACCAAACATGTAACGGTCCACATTAAATTCAAAATCATCGGCAGTGGCGTTAAACAGCATCTGCTTAGTATTTTCCAAATGATGCCACATCGCCAGTTTACTGGCGGCGGGATCTTTGCGCATCAGTGCTTTCAGGATTTGATCGTGATCGTCGCACCAGCTCAGAATGCTGCGCTGGTCGATATGTTCGTGGAGTTTAATCCAGTAAGGATTATGCAGGCGATGCAGCCACATTTTTTCGACAATGGCGGCTAATGCGCTGTTTTGTGTGGACTGCGCAATACGTACATGGAACTGCATGTCCCATTCTGAATCGCGAAAATGGTCTTCCTGGCGGGCTTTCTCCTGGATTGCCATTAATTCGATGATGTCCTGGCGGGTGACTTGCGTGGCCGCAAACTCGGCGACATTACTTTCGATAAGCTGCCGTGCCTGAAGCAGCTCAAAGGGACCAAAAGAGGCGAATTCTAACTGGTTGAATGTTGCAACACGATTTTGTTGCTGACTGGCGATGACGTGAATACCTGAGCCTTTACGCACCTCAACGTAGCCTTCCACTTCCAGCATAATGATGGCTTCACGCACCACGGTACGGCTCACTTCCATCTCTTCAGCAATTAACCGTTCAGCCGGTAACTTATCGCCAATGGAGTAACCGCCACTCTCAATGCGGCTTTTTAATGCGCTAGCCAGCTGTTGATAAAGTCGACGGGGTTCGGTGATTTCCATGGCGCGATCCAGAATGGCAAACGGGTAAGTTGTTATACCACCTTGCAGTGAGAGAGGAAAAGGGCTGGCAGCAACCAGCCCGATAGATTAACTGCTAATAGCTGCGCCTTGCGGTGCCTGCACTTCCTGCTCCAGTTCAGAGATCGGTTTGTTTTTCAAAACGGTCCAGATAACAATCGCGCCCAGTAAGTCAAACACGGCCAGTGCGGCAAACAGAGGGGCTAAAGCCAAGCGTATCAGCTAACGCACCCACGACCAGTGCAAACAGGGTGCTGGCGGTCCAGGCTGCCATGCCGGTTAAACCGTTCGCGGTAGCGACTTCATTGCGACCAAACACGTCGGAAGAGAGGGTGATTAGCGCGCCGGATAATGCCTGATGCGCGAAACCGCCGACACACAGCAGAGCGATAGCCACATAAGGACTGGTGAACAATCCGATGGTGCCAGGACCAATCATCAGCACCGCACCTATTGTGACCACCAGTTTACGTGACACGATCAGATTTACGCCAAACCAGCGCTGAAACAGCGGAGGCAAATATCCACCCAATATGCAGCCAATATCGGCAAACAGCATCGGCATCCAGGCGAACAGGGCGATTTCCTTCAGATTAAAACCATAAACCTTAAACATAAACAGCGGGATCCACGCGTTAAAGGTTCCCCATGCCGGTTCGGCGAGAAAGCGCGGCAGTGCAATGCCCCAGAACTGTCGATTCCGCAGGATCTGTCGGACCGACATTTTGCGCGTATTGCCGGTTTGATGCTGCGCCTCCTGACCGGCAAGGATATAGTGGCGCTCTTCTTCGCTCAGTTTGGTTTGTTGTTTAGGATGTTTATAGAAAACCAGCCAGCACAGTGCCCAGACCATGCTTAACACACCCGTGATGATAAAGGCCATTTGCCAGCTGTGCGCCATTATCGCCCAGACGACTAAAGGCGGTGCCAGCATGGCGCCAATTGATGAACCCACGTTGAAATAACCTACCGCTACTGAACGCTCTTTGGCAGGGAACCATTCGCTGCTGGCCTTCAGACCCGCCGGGATCATAGCGGCTTCGGCTGCGCCTACCGCGCCACGCGCTAAGGCAAATCCTCCCCAGCTGCCTGCCATCGCAGTCGCGGCGCAGAACAGGGCCCACAGTACAGCGAAAACGGCGTAGCCAATTTTGGTTCCAAGCAGGTCCAGCACATAACCGGCGACTGGCTGCATCAGGGTATAACAGGCCGAATAGGCGGCGATGATGTAGGAATATTGCTGCGTGGTGATATGCAGCTCTGTTTGCAACGTGGGTGCTGCCACCGCGATGGTGTTTCTTGTCAGATACCCCAGCACTGTGCCGAGTGTGACCAGGCCGATCATATACCAGCGTAGCCCTTTGATCTTACGCATCCTCTACCTCTTCCAGTTCTGTATGCGGACTTGCCGCTGTTGTTATCTGGAGCGGGACAACTCGTGATATAGCTCTGCTCACGCCCGCAGGTCCTGTAAAGCGACCTTTTTTTACCTTGTCTTTAGGTGTGCCTTTACGATGCACACGATGGAGCGAGAGCCTAACTTGTTATACAACTTTAAAAGTTGAGAGCCATCACAAAAACTCTCACTGCCTTATGGGATACTTTAAGCCCATGTTACGACAGCCATTTAGCCCTCAGCAGGCGGCAAAAGTGTCCATAAACGTAAAGTTTTACTGCGCATTATGTGAGCGAGATCGCAAAGAATTCTTCTGCTGGCTAAAATTGGTATGATAACTTTGGATCTAGAGGTTCAGCCTGAGAGGAAGTGAGCATGCCGCGTTTTATGACCGAAGATTTTTTGCTGGATACCGAATTTTCCCGTCGTCTTTATCACGACTACGCGAAAGATCAGCCGATTTTCGATTATCACTGCCATCTGCCACCGCAGCAGATTGCCGAAAATTATCGTTTCGCCAATCTTTATGACATTTGGCTGAAAGGCGATCACTACAAATGGCGTGCAATGCGTGCCAACGGTGTGCCGGAAGCATTTTGTACAGGTGATGCCAGCGATCGGGAAAAATTTAACGCCTGGGCGCGCACGGTGCCGCATACCATTGGCAACCCACTTTATCACTGGACGCATCTCGAACTGCGCCGTCCTTTCGGCATCTCCGACACGCTGTTGTCTGAGAAAACCGCCGATAACATCTGGGATCGCTGTAATGATCTGCTGGCGCAGGATGAATTTACGACGCGCGGCATCATGAAGCAGATGAACGTAAAAATGGTGGGCACTACTGACGATCCGCTCGACGATCTGTCACATCATCGCGCACTGGCGGATGACACCCATTTTGATGTCAAAGTGCTGCCGAGCTGGCGTCCGGATAAAGCCTTCAATATTGAAGCCGAAACCTTTTTACCGTGGATCCAGAACCTGGAGCGTATTGCTGACATCAGCGTGCAGCGCTTCGATGACTTGCTGCGAGCGTTGAGTCAACGTCTGGATTACTTCGCAGCGCATGGCTGTAAAGTGTCCGATCACGCGCTGGATGTGGTGTGTTACGCCGAGGCGGATAACGCCACGCTTGATGCTATTCTGTCGCGTCGCCTGGGCGGTACGGCACCGAATCCACAGGAAACTGCACAGTTTAAAACCGCCGTTCTGGTCTGGCTGGGTAGCGAATATGCCCGTCGCGGCTGGGTTCAGCAATATCATATTGGTGCGTTGCGTAATACCAACCGCCGTCAATATGAATTGCTCGGCCCGGATGTCGGCTTTGACTCCATCAACGATCAGCCGGTAGCGGAACCGCTGGCACGTTTACTTGGCGCACAGAATCTGCATAACGCATTGCCAAAAACCATTCTTTATTGCCTGAATCCGCGTGACAACGAAGTGATTGCTACCATGGCGGGCAATTTTCAGGGCGAAGGCGAAGCGGGGAAAATGCAGTTTGGTTCGGCCTGGTGGTTTAACGATCAGCTCGATGGTATGCAGCGACAGATGACGCAACTGGCGCAGATTGGTTTGCTAAGCCGCTTCGTTGGTATGCTGACCGACAGCCGCAGTTTTCTGTCTTATACGCGCCATGAATATTTTCGTCGGCTGTTGTGTCAGATGATGGGACACTGGGTTGAACGAGGCGAAGCGCCCGCTGACGAAGCCTTGTTGGGTCAGATGGTACAGAACATCTGCTTCAATAACGCCCGCGATTACTTCGGCATTGAGCTGGGAGTCTGATCATGCAGCGGCTAAATCGTCACGACTTTCCCGGCGCCCGTTATAGCGAACGCGTCATTCAGTTCGGTGAAGGTAACTTTTTACGTGCGTTTATCGACTGGCAAATCGACTGGCTAAATGAACACCAGGGTATTGATGCCGGGATTGTGGTCGTGCGGCCGCGTAATCGTGAAGTCAGCGACAGCCTGAATCAGCAGGATGGCCTGTACACCACGCTGATTCGGGGACTCAATGACCAGGGCGAGCAGGTCAGTGAAAAGCGGTTGATCCGCAGTCTGAACCGTGAAATTCAGCCTTATAAACAGTTCGATGATTTTCTGGCGCTTGCCAGAAATGCACAGATACGTTTCGTATTTTCCAATACGACCGAAGCCGGTATCGCTTTGGTCGAAACGGACACATTAGCCGATCAACCCGCCGCCAGCTTTCCTGGCAAGCTGACGCAACTGCTGTGGGCGCGCTTCAACCATTTTAAGGGCGCAAGCGATAAAGGCTGGCTGATCCTGCCGTGTGAATTGATCGATCATAATGGTGATACGCTGCGCGAAATGGTACTGCGGTATGCGGATCGCTGGCAGCTTACGCAGGAATTTAAAGCGTGGGTCAACCAGCATTGCGCGTTCTACAACACGCTGGTGGATCGCATTGTGACTGGCTTTCCCCCGGAAAGCGCGCAGCTTGCAGCGCAGCTGGGCTACGAAGATCGCTATCTGGTAGCGGGTGAAGTTTATTACCAGTTTGTGATCCAGGGGCCAGCCATTCTGGCTGATGAACTCAGACTGGATGCACTGGCTCCTCAGGTGCGAATAGTGGAAGACATCACGCCCTATAAAGCACAGAAAGTTGCGATCCTGAATGGTGCGCATACCTCGATGGTTCCGGTGGCCTGTCTTGCCGGGCTGGAAAGCGTGGGCGAAGCGATGGATGATACAGCGATTGCTGGCTTTACTGATGATTTGTTGCGTCAAGAGGTGATCCCAACGCTGGATCTGCCGCGTCATGAGCTCCATGCCTTTGCCGATGCGGTACAGCGCCGCTTCCGTAATCCTTTTATCCATCACGCCTTATTGTCGATCGCCCTGAATGGCATGACCAAGTTTCGCACGCGGTTACTCGCGCCGCTGCTGGCATCGCATCAGCAGTCCGGCAAATGGCCGCAGCGCCTGACCTTCGCCTTTGCCGCCTTAATCGCTTTTTATCGTGGCGAGTCAGATAAAAAAAGCTGGCCGCTGCAAGATGAAGCGCAATGGTTACAGCGCTACGCCGAAGGCTGGTCGGCATTGAAAGCTAGCCAGATTACTCCCGAACAGCTGGTAAGTAGCGTGTTAAGCGACGCGCAACACTGGGGAGAAGATTTAACCCTGCAACCGGGATTAGTGGCAGCGGTTACTCATCACCTGCAAAACATCATCGCCCACGGAATGCGTAAGGCGCTGAGTCAACTGAGATAACGCTATGCAAGACGCCATTAAAATACATTCTCGCGACAACGTTGCCGTAGCGTTGCGCGACTTAGCCGCCGGTGCCACCGTTGAGCTGTCGGGGCAGGGAGTGAAACTGCAACAGGACGTAGGACGTGGCCATAAGTTTGCGCTGCAATCCATCGCGCAAGGCGAACTGGTGATCAAATATGGCCTGCCGATTGGTCACGCCACTCAGCCAATTGCCCAGGGTGAGGTTATTCATTCTCAGAATTCGCGCACTAACCTTAGCGATCTGGATGAGTATACCTATCAGCCCGAACTTATTACTGTGCCGCCGCAGCCGGGCGATCGCGAAGTACAAATTTATCGGCGTGCAAATGGCGAAGTGGGCATTCGTAACGAACTCTGGATATTGCCTACGGTAGGCTGCGTGAATGGCATTGCCCGTCAGATCCTACAACGTTTTTTGAAAGAAACGCAGGATGCAGCCGGAACCGATGGAGCGTTTCTGTTTAGTCACACCTTTGGCTGTTCGCAGCTGGGGCAGGATCATGACAATACGCGAACCATGCTGCAAAACATGGTACGTCATCCAAATGCGGGCGCGGTGCTGGTGATTGGCCTTGGCTGTGAGAACAATCAGGTTGATGCTTTCCGCGAAACGTTGGGCATGTTTGAGAGCGACCGTGTAGAGTTTATGGTTTGCCAGCAGCATGACGATGAAGTTGAAGCAGGTTTGGTTCGCCTACATGCACTGTATGAAAAGATGCGCCACGATCAACGCGTACCGGGCAAACTCAGCGAGCTGAAGTTCGGGCTGGAATGCGGCGGTTCGGACGGTTTTTCAGGTATTACCGCGAATCCTCTGCTGGGCCGTTTCTCCGACCAGATGATTGCTAATGGCGGCACGACCGTCTTGACCGAAGTGCCAGAAATGTTTGGCGCTGAGCGTATTTTGATGAGCCGCTGCCGTGATGAAGCGACCTTTGATAAAACCGTGGCAATGATAAATGACTTCAAACAGTACTTTATCGATCATCAGCAACCGATTTACGAAAATCCCTCGCCGGGCAACAAAGCGGGTGGTATCACCACGCTGGAAGAGAAGTCGCTTGGCTGCACACAGAAAGCTGGACAAAGTCAGGTCGTGGACGTATTGAAATATGGCGAGCGGTTAAAAACGCCAGGCCTGAATTTACTGAGCGCACCGGGTAACGATGCGGTCGCCACCAGCGCGCTGGCGGGCGCGGGCTGCCATATGGTGCTGTTTAGCACCGGTCGCGGTACGCCTTATGGCGGATTTGTACCGACGGTGAAACTGGCGACCAATACGCCGCTGGCGGAGAAAAAACCACACTGGATTGATTTCGACGCCGGACGGTTGATTCATGGCATGAGCATGGACGATATGCTGGCCGATTTCGTCGATACCATCGTCGCGATTGCAAATGGCCGGGCGACAAATAACGAAAAGAATGATTTCCGGGAGCTGGCAATTTTCAAAAGCGGCGTAACCCTGTAATTATCAAAAAAATGGCGACCTCCGTTGGTCGCCATAATTTTTTAAATGCGGCTCGGTATGCGGTCCGCTTCAGCCTGACAAACGGCTGCGGTGAATAAAATATCCGTTGAGGAATTCAACGCCGTTTCAGCCGAATCCTGCAGCACGCCGATGATAAAACCTACGGCGACCACCTGCATTGCCAAATCATTGGGAATGCCGAACATATTACATGCCACCGGGATCAGCAGCAGCGAACCCCCCGCCACGCCCGATGCGCCACAGGCACATAATGATGCGACCAGGCTGAGTAAAATAGCAGTGGGCAGATCCACACTAATGCCTAAAGTATGTACTGCCGCCAGCGTCAGCACAGTAATGGTGATCGAGGCGCCCGCCATACTGATAGTCGCACCCAGCGGGATGGATATTGAATAGGTGTCTTCATCCAGATTTAGACGTTTTGCAATCGCCATATTCACCGGAATGTTAGCGGCAGAGCTGCGGGTAAAGAAGGCGGTCATACCGCTTTCTCGCAGGCAGGTAAACACCAGCGGATAAGGGTTACGGCGGATTTTACTGAAAACCAACAGCGGATTGACAACCAGCGCCATCAGCGCCATACAACCGATCAGTAACGACAGTAGGTGAGCATATTGCCACAGAGCACCAAAACCGGTCGAGGCCAGAATAGACGCAACTAAGCCAAAAATACCTATGGGCGCACAGCGAATGACACAGCGCACCATCCAGGTCGCTGCGTTTGATGCGTCAGTCAGAAACGCGCGGGTACTCGGTTGGCTGTGCCGAAACGCCAGCCCTAATCCAATCGCCCACACCAGAATACCGATGTAGTTAGCGTTCATTAACGCAGTAATCGGGTTAGCAACCATACTCATCAGCAAACCGCGCAGCACTTCGGTAATGCCGGATGGCGGCGTTATTTCAGTGGCGCCTACCGTTAGTGTCAAGGCTTGTGGCGTCAGGTAACTGAAAATCACCGCCACAACGGCGGCAAAGAAAGTGCTGAGCAGATAAAGCATAACGATCGGCCTGATATTGCTTTTCTGGCCTTGCTGATGATTAGCGATAGAGGAAATGACCAACACCAGAACCAGTAATGGCGCCACGGCTTTTAACGCGTTGACAAACAGTTCACCTAACAGTCCTACGGCTAGCGCCGCATCGCGAGACAGCCAGGCTAGCATAATGCCAGCGACCAGCCCGATCATAATTTGTTTCACCAGGCTTCCTGCGAACAGGGTACCCAGACGTGCGGAGACATTTTTAAGCATAGATTTTTCTGTATTTTTAGCGGGATGTAGCATTGGTTGCGATAAATCACACAGCCAAAGCGGTTTGCCCAGCGGAGTATAAGGAAAAGAATGGACGAGAAAAGAGATAATTCTGTTAAGGCGGCTAATATCGAGTTTTTATTATGCTGGATAACGGGACGATAATAGAGATAATAAATGACTGAAGCGGCTGATACAAAATAAAGCAGGGGCAGATGCTGCCCCTGTAGAGAATTATTATGAGATATTCTTCTGGTCATTTCTGTGGTTAACCCAGGCATTAATCAGCAGGGTTGAGGCAAGAATCGTACCGACCACGCCCAGCGAGGCCCCCACGGGAATAGGGTAAAGATGAGCAATCAGCATCTTACCGCCTATGAATACCAGCACGATCGCCAGACCATATTTCAGCATCGAAAAGCGTTCTGCTACGTTTGCCAGCAGGAAATACATGGCGCGCAAACCAAGAATCGCAAACAGGTTTGAGGTTAATACGATAAAAGGATCGGTGGTCACGGCGAAAATGGCCGGAATACTGTCAACTGCAAAAATGACGTCGCTCAGTTCCACCATGATCAGTACCAGCAGCAACGGTGTGGCAAACAGGACGCCATTTTTGCGAGTGAAAAATTTTTCGCCTTCTAGAAAATCGGTTATGCGCAGATGGTTACGCAACCAGCGCACCAGCGGTTTTTCCCCGACAGCCTTCTCGTCGTCCTCTTTAGCAAACGCCATTTTCAAGCCAGTAAACAGCAAAAATGCGCCAAATACGTAAAGAATCCAGCTGAATTGAGTAACCAGCCAGCTGCCTGCAAAAATCATGAGAGTACGCAGGATAATGGCGCCTAATACGCCATAAATGAGTACGCGCCGTTGTAAATTAGCCGGAATGGAGAAGTAGCTGAACAGCATCAGCCAGACGAAAACATTGTCTACCGCCAGCGCTTTTTCAAGCACATAACCGGTCAGAAAAGAGAGCGTTTGAGCAGTGGCGACCTCACGGCTTGCATGGTTGTCGAGATACCACCAAAAAGCAGCACTAAACAGCAGCGAGACGGAAATCCAGATTAGCGACCAGACGGCGGCTTGTTTGAATGACATGGTTTGCGCGCCGCGCCGCCCCTGTAGAAAAAGGTCGATCGCCAGCATGATAAGTACTACCACCGCAAAACTGCCCCAAAGTAATGGCGTTCCTACAGTTTGCATAATTTTGCCCTGTCTGAAATAAATAAGCGGCTGAAGTCAGAAAACGTCAGCCGCTTATTTTGTTGTAAGCAAGCCTCGCCTTCCGGCAAGGTCTCACTTACAACACAGAAACAGGTCCAGGTTGCCTGATGACCGGATGCGAATGCATCGTAATGACGATCGATCAGCTTATAAGTTACTCCCCTTTGCAGGTGGGTAAATTACGGGCTTCGTAACCAGGAAGCAATCGCTGTCAGTAATATTTAGAAATATTTACACTTAACGTTGATCGGCAGGAAATATGACGCCAGTTTGACGGCGTATCTCCGTAAGTAGCCTGGCGGTAATGCGTGAAACCTCCAGCGCGGGATGATCAATCTGACGCTGCTCAACCAAACGCACGAAAGTTTCAGCTTCATACAGCATGGTATTAATGTGCTGCGGTTGGCTGAGGTCTTGTTTATCTCCGCCGCGTGGAATAAAGCTGACTTGCTGACATTCCGGGATTTTTTGTATCACCAGCGCACCCGCTTCACCCTGGATTTCACTGGGAAGCGTGGAATCGCTGACTTTGGAATGCAAAATCGCCACATCAAAGTCACCGTAACCCAGCACGACTGTCCCGTGTGCGTCAACGCCGGAATCCAGCAATGTTGCCTGCGCCTGAACTTTTTGCGGCTCGCCCCACAGCATGACGGCGCTGGCTAAACAGTAATAGCCAATGTCCATAATGGAACCGTTAGACCAGCGTGGATTAAAGGTATTGGGATTTTCTCCGTTGAGATAGCGTGGATAGCGCGATGAATACTGACAATAGTTAAACACGGCTTTGCGCAGTTTACCCACCTGCGGCAACGCCTGTTGCAGCCGTAAGAAGTTAGGTAAGCTGGCAGTTTTAAAGGCTTCAAACAAAACGACCTGATGTTCACGCGCGCAGGCAATCATGGCTTCAACCTCTTTGAGATGAGAGGCCAGCGGTTTTTCGCAAATGACGTGTTTGCCGTGCGACAAAAACATCAGCGCCTGTTCGCAGTGCAGCGCATTTGGGCTGGCGATATATACCGCGTCAATCTCTGCACAACTGGCCAGCGCCTCTAGTGAGGTAAATACTTGATTGCAGGGATACTCTTTGATGAATGTATCTGCCTGTTGCTGGCTACGCGAATAGACCGCGCTCAGTTTCATGTTGCCAGTCTCGTGCGCAGCATCAATGAACTGGCAGGTAATCCAGTTGGTTCCCACAATGGCAAAACGAATCACGACGTTACTCCTGCTTTTTAAAACGGCAGAGTAGCATGTCCAACGTCACGCGCAACGCAGGCGCTAAAGGCGAATTTGATCCTGCGATCCGCATTCCAATATTATGATGACGCAACGGCATTTGGCAGAAAGAAGGAGCGCAGGTGAAAGGAAGTAAACACGCACTGAACTGGACCACGTTGTTAATTGCTATTCCGGTTGGTTTCGTTGCATCGCTGGTTACACTGGCTTTTCGCGGCGTTATTGAACTGATCAATCATCTGCTGTTTAGGAGTAGCAATGAAATAACCGAGGCGATGCACATCTGGCCGTGGTTTCTCTGGCCAGTGCTGGTTGGCGCGGGCGGTTTACTGGCGGGATATTTTCTGCGTTATGCCGTTACCATTGAACAACAGCAAACGGTTAAAACCGATTATCTCGAAGTTATTAATGCCCGGCTTGATGAAGTGCCAACCAAAACCTCGCTATTCCGCGCACTGTCTTCTATTGCCAGTATTGGCAGCGGTGCATCGATTGGTAAAGAGGGGCCGATGGTGCAGCTTTCTGCCTTGTGCGGCAGCCTGATGGGCAAGTTTCTTCCCGCTTCCCTTAAGCTTAAAAACAGTGATGTGGTAGCGATGGCCGCCGCAGCCGGGCTCTCTTCTGTTTATCATGCACCGCTGGCCTCCGCGATTTTTGTCGCTGAAATTGCCTTTGGCATTTCGGCGCTACAGCGTTTGATCCCGCTCATCATCGCTTCTGCCGTGGCGGTCATGACAATGTGGTCTTTTGGCTTTCGCAGTGTGCTTTATCCGCTGGCCGAAACGAATTTCCAGATGAATGTCAGCAGCTTATTGATGACGGTGATCATTGGCTTATGCGCCGGGCTGGCAGGTTGGTTACTGATCAAACTGATTGCACGTAGCAGGATGCTGTTTAGCCGGGTGCGCTCGCTGCCGCTGCGACTGGGAGCAGGCGGCTTTGCGGTAGGGTTACTGGCGCTGATTTCAACCGATATTTTAGGCAACGGTTACGAAGTCATCGTAAAAATCATGGCAGGGCATTACCTGTTGCCGGGATTGTTATTGCTGCTGTTACTGAAAACGCTGGCAACCAGTCTGTCGGTGGGATCGAATGCTGTCGGTGGTTTATTTACGCCATCGCTGTTAATTGGCGCGCTGTTAGGGGTAGTGCTGGCGATGGGCGGTACAGCGCTTCATTTGCCGCTTAGCCATATTTTGCTGTATGCGGCAATTGGCATGGCGGCGGTGTTAGCGGCAGTCAGCCAGGCACCGCTAATGGCAATTTTGATGGTGCTGGAAATGACGCTCAATAGCAGCCTGCTGTTCCCGCTGATGATTGCGGCGGTGCTGGCATCAATGGTGGTGTATCGCCTGCAATCCGCCAGCACTTATCCGGTGGTGAGTAATCACTTTAATCGCTCAGAAGCGAAATATGATTTCGATAATATGCGGGTAGCGGAACTGATCATTCCCGGCGCGGCCCTGAAACCAGAAGAGTCGGTGGGCCAGGCATTGGCGGTGAGTTCACTTAAGCGCGAACGCTACGTCTATGTCATTAATAATCAAGGCGCGTTTCTGGGAGTCGTATCGATACACGACATCGCACGCAAAGTACTGGCGCAGGAGATCACCCTGGATTCGCCAGTGCAGCTGGTGATGGATAATAATTTCCCCTGCGTTTACCAGTATCAAAGTATGCGGGAAGGCTGGGAAGCGTTCGCAATGGTTACGCTGGAACGCCTGCCGGTATTGAATAACCCGCAGGATCGCCATTTTCTCGGCGCATTAACCAAAACCAGCCTGATTCAAAAAGCACAAGAGTTTCTTTAAGCGGCATTACCGCGCATCGCCTGATCGGTCATCCACAGGCGTGCGTCAAATTCGAGCTGGTGGTAATCCGGCTCCATATGACAGCAAAGCTGATAGAACGCTTTGTCGTGTTCTTTTTCTTTAAGATGCGCCAGTTCGTGAACCACGATCATACGTAAAAACGGCTCTGGCGCCAGGCGAAAGAAGGTGGAAATACGGATTTCGGCCTTGGCTTTTAAATTACCACCCTGCACGCGAGACACCGCCGTATGTAAACCCAGTGCGTGCTTCATCACTTTGATTTTGTTATCCCAAATAACTTTGCTGACAGGTGGCGCGTTACGCATAAAGCGGTTTTTTAGCCCCTGCGTGAAGTCATACAGCGCTTTATCGCTGATGACGTTATGCGTGTCGGGATACCGTTCCTGTAAAAATGCCCCCAAACGCTGATGCTCGATCAACGTGTTTACCTGCTCAAGAATAGGCTCAGGATAACCCTGAAGATAGATAAGTGAGGACATTAGGGATTCCCGGTGAAAGACAGTATACTGCGCCCCTTTTTGGGGCGAAAACCAACCAAAGTGTACCATGCCGGAGAAACCATGAGCCAACTTGAACTGAACGATCGCACACTGATCCTGCATCGTTTTCCGCAGATGCGTGACGAAAGTCCATTACAAGCCTGGGATGCGGCTGATGAATATCTGTTACAACAGGCGCTGCCAGAAGGGCCGGTATGGGTATTTAACGACAGCTTTGGTGCGTTGACCTGTGCGTTAAATCCACGCCCGGTTTGGCATATCAGCGATTCATGGCTGAGCCAGCAGGCTACGCGTCAAAATCTTCGCCTCAATGCGCTTGATGATGGCGAGGTACATTTCCTCGACAGTCTGGCGGCATTACCGGCTGCGCCCGCCGCCGTGCTGATTAAGGTGCCGAAAACGCTGGCGTTGCTGGAGCAGCAGCTGCGTTCAATTCGACAGGCGATCACACCGGAAACGGTAATACTGGCCGCTGCGCGTGCCAAAGAAATCCACAATTCGACGCTGCAACTGTTCGGGCAAATCATTGGCGAAACCAAAACCTCGCTGGCCTGGAAAAAAGCACGACTGATTTACAGCCAGTTTACCCAACCGGTTCTGCCTGAGCAGTCACCCACTCTCGTCTGGCCGCTGGATGGCACCTCTTATCAAATTCATAATCATGCCAACGTCTTTTCCCGATCTGCACTGGATATTGGCGCTCGTTTGTTTATACAGCATTTGCCAGAAAACATTGAAGGCGAGATTGTCGATCTGGGCTGCGGAAATGGCGTTATTGGCCTGATGGCGCTGGCGCGTAATCCCCTGGCTGAAGTGCATTTTCTTGATGAGTCCTACATGGCGGTGGAATCCAGTCGTCTGAATGTCGAGATCAACCGTCCAGAGGATCTGACGCGCTGCCAGTTTCGCGTGAACAACGTGTTGAGCGGCTATCCTTCTGACCGATTGCATGCGGTGCTGTGTAATCCGCCGTTTCATCAGCAGCATGCCATCACCGATCATCTGGCGTGGCAGATGCTCCGTGACGCTAAGCGCTGCCTGCAATATGGCGGCGAGCTGCGCATTGTTGGCAATCGTCATCTCGATTATCACCACAAGCTGAAAAAATTATTTGGAAACTGCACGCTGGTGGCGTCAAATCAAAAATTTGTCATATTGCGTGCGGTGAAAATGCGTTAAGCATTATACCGTCAGCGCCAGCTGTGTTGCCTGCGCGATAGCACGACGAGCATCTAATTCCAGCGCGACGTCGGCACCGCCAATTAACCGGACTGTTTTTCCGCTTTCACGCAGCGCAGCGGCCAGCTCGCGTTGCGGCTCTTGACCGACACAGATAATCACGTTATCCACCGGCAACACTAAAATGTCGCCTTCTCGTCGGATATGCAGTCCTTTATCGTCAATTAACAAATATTCAATGCCGCCCCACAGCTGCACGCCGCGTGCTTGCAGAGTGGTACGATGAATCCAGCCGGTAGTTTTTGCCAGCGTGGCGCCGGGCTTGCCTGCTTTACGCTGTAGCAACCAAATGCGCCGGGCGGACTGAGGCGGTTGCGAGCGGGTCAATCCGCCACGTTGCGTCAGGCTGTAATCAATTCCCCATTCAGCATAAAAGGTGTCCAGCGTCTCTTCATGCAGCGGTTGCGATAAATACGCAGCGGTATCAAAACCAACGCCGCCTGCGCCAATGATTGCAACGCGCTCGCCGACCGGCTTTTTATCACGTAGCACATCGAGATAGCTAAGCACTTTTGGATGCTCAATGCCCGGAATAGTAGGGATGCGCGGTTGAATACCGGTCGCCAGGATCACTTCATCAGCCTCGTCTAATTGATCAGCCTTTACTCGACAGGCCGTTTTTATCGTCACACCCGCTGCGGCCAGCTGATGGCGGTAGTAACGTAACGTTTCGCTGAATTCGGCTTTGCCAGGAATCTGGCAGGCGATAGTGAACTGCCCGCCAATATCAGGCGCAGCTTCGTAAAGCGTAACCTGGTGACCCCGTTGCGCTGCTTGTAAGGCGAATGCCATTCCTGCCGGGCCTGCGCCCACCACCGCCAGGTTTTTAGGCGTCGTACTGGTCGTTATCGGCATCAGCGTCTCATGACAGGCTCGTGGATTTACCAGGCAGGACGACACTTTGCCGACAAAAATCTGGTCAAGACAGGCCTGATTACAGGCGATACAGGTATTGATACGTTCAGGCGCGCCGCGCTGTGCTTTGCTGACAAAAGCCGCGTCGGCGAGAAAAGGACGCGCCATAGAAACCATATCCGCGTAGCCTTCCTGTAACAGCCGTTCCGCTACGTCAGGATGGTTGATCCGGTTTGTGGCAATGACCGGCACAGAAACATGCGCGCGCAGACGCTTCGTAACCCAGGCAAAAGCCGCGCGCGGCACGCAGGTGGCGATAGTAGGAATGCGGGCCTCATGCCAGCCAATGCCGGTATTGAATAGCGTTACGCCACACTGTTCCAGCTCGCGCGCCAGGGTTAGCGTCTCTTGCAGGGTGCTGCCCTGGTTGATCAAGTCGAGCATGGATAAGCGAAAAATAATAATAAATTTTGCGCCTGTCGAGGCACGAACCGCACGAGTAACAGCCAGCGCAAATTGCATACGCTGACTGAAATCGCCGCCCCAGCGATCGTCTCGCTGGTTAGTGTGCTTAACCAGAAACTGATTTATCAGATAGCCTTCCGATCCCATGATCTCAACACCATCGTAACCCGCTTGCTGAGCTAGTCGGGCGCAACGCGCGAAATCAGCGATGGTCTGCTCAATTTCTGCCTCACTCATCGCTTTGGGGGGAAAAGGATTAACAGGCGCCTGAAGAGCGGAGGGCGCCACCAGATCGTTTTGATAGCTGTAGCGGCCCGTATGCAATATTTGTAACGCGATTTTGCCGTCATGTTGGTGCACGGCCTCGGTGATTTGACGGTGCCAGCCGCATTGATTTTCATGAATAAGCATTGCGCCATGTGCCATCGCCACACCTTGCGCGTTAGGAGAAACACCCCCGGTCACAATCAGTGCTACGCCTTCGCGTGCACGCTCGGCGTAAAACGTGGTCAACCGATCCGCCCCGTCAGTGTGTTCTTCCAGTCCGGTATGCATTGAGCCCATCAGGAAACGATTTTTCAGCCGGGTGAAACCTAAATCTAGCGGGGTAAATAATGCCGGGTAAGCTGCGTTGCGCTCAGTCATCATCACGCTCAGGGAAGTGGTCTGATGAGTTAACTTTAGCGATTTCTGTGTTAAAAAAAAGTGAAAGGATGTCAGGGTGTGAGAAGTATCAAAAAAGCAGGGGCTGTGACGCAGACGTCAGGCTTGGATTAAAGAAGCACAGCGATGTTCATCACGATTACATTAAACATCGCTTTTTGGTATCAGCCCCTCCGCATAGGGTGATTGAATGAATTACGTCGAATCCATGAATAACGCGATTGATAGCCGCTATTAAAATGGGTGTTAGAGCGGTAGCTCGATCCCGCTTCTGCCATGCAGTAAGTGCACACACCCACGTTATCGATTTGACCGGCAGGAATGCCAGCCTGCATTAACATTCGTGTGGCCAGGTCGGGTAAATCAAACCAAATGCCGTTCTGCTGCGGGTGTGCCTGCGCTCGTCGGGAATGAGGATTAACAGGCTGCGATTGATGCCACTTTATATGCTGCGGTACGCCAGGCGTTTGCTCAATCTCTGCCAGCATGCCTGCACCCAGTTCATAACAGCAGGGCGCGATGGCGGGACCGATAGCAACATACAAACTTTCTGGCGTGGTGCCAAGCGCGCAGAGTTTTTCAACGGCGCGGTACAACACGCCTTTTAATGTTCCTTTTAAACCCGCGTGAACGGCGGCGACATTTTTTTGTTGAGTATCCGCGATTAAGACAGGTAAACAATCTGCGGTATAAACCGCAACTGGCCGATCACCCAGGCCGATCACGCCATCGGATTCGCAACTTTTGGGCGGAAAATTTTGTGTGTCCAGCACCACATTTGCGCTGTGGCGCTGATGACCATAAGCCGCACTGGCAGGAGGGGATTGCCCAGCGGGCTGAAAAGCATAATCTACCCAACCGAGCGAATCGAGTAATGGTGAGCGTGGGGGCAAGGGCATACGTTTCTCCTGTCATAACTGCGCGCGTTCTGCTGCTCACAGCTTACGTTAACTGCTACATTTTTGAAGCCTTACCCACCTTCACCTTAAGGATGAACGATGAAAAACTCAGTGATGTTCGTTGCTAGCGGCATGGTGACGCTACTTCTGACTGGCTGTGTGCAGCCGCCTCAGCAACAGGCGCAGCAGCTACTTAGTCAGCAATCTGTCTTAGCGGTTAACTGGTTCCAGCAATCAGCTGAATATGACGCACTGGCTTGGCAGGCCTTTAATAGTGCGCGGCTGGCTTTTGATCAGGCCCCTTCGCTAACGAGTAAAGCCAAAGCGGTTATTGTCGATCTGGATGAGACGATGCTGAATAACAGCGCATACAGTGCCTGGCAAGCGAAAGAGGGCCAGCCTTTTAGCAGCAAAACCTGGTCAGCGTGGACACAGGCGCGACAGGCTAAAGCGGTTCCCGGCGCGGTAGAATTCGCGCGTTATGTTAACAGCCACGGGGGCATAATGTTTTATGTCTCAAACCGCACACAAAAAGATTACGCCGCGACCGTTGCAAATATGCAGCAATTGGGTTTTACCGGCGTGAATGAAAAAACGGTGCGTTTGAATACCGAAACGTCTAATAAGCAGACGCGCTTCGATGCCATCAAAGGTGAAGGCTACAATGTAGTCCTTTATATCGGCGATAACCTGAATGATTTTAGCGGTGAGACCTGGCATCAGGGTAATCAGCAGCGGCGTGAATTCGTTAACCTTAACCATCAGCGTTTTGGTACGCAATTTATTGTATTACCCAACCCACTCTATGGAGACTGGGAAAGTGGGATGACAGAAAATTATACGAAGTTAACCCCTCAGCAGCAGCTGTCGACGCGTAGATCTCGTCTGGAAAGCTGGAACGGTAAATAAATGTTAATGCGGGAGCGCAGACGAAACTGCCGATCTTTATCCACGGCTTATTACTGTTAATTTATGGCTTATGATTTAGCGAAATGCTGAACGCTATTCCGCTGGCAAGTCTGGCAGCCGTGCTACTTCAAACCGACTATAAACTGGCTACGCCGCGACTTTTATCGAACAGTTTCGTATGGGGGCGCAACAGGATGTTCCCTTCCTTGCCGCCCTCGTTGGGATTATCACATTTGGCATGCTGACGGGTATTGCTATCGGCATCGTCATGCAGATCCGGTATAACCTCTCTAAAAGCCACCGCAATGCGTTGCAGCTTACACGCTATGACGACCATTACGTTTTGCGTTTTCAGCAAAACCTGACCTTTATGCATAATCCCAGACTACAAGGTTTACTGAATGCGATCCCTGAAAATAGTGTGGTGATTGTCGATAATGATAATGCCGAATATATTGATGCAGACGTTAAAGCCGTGCTTAAAGATTTTGGTGATAATGCCGATAAACGTGGGATTCGACTCAGCCAGTGGCTGGTTGCAGTGAAATAATCCTACATTCGCGCGGAAAACTGTAGGGTAAAAGAAAAAATCGGATAGCTCGGGTATCCGATTTTTTGTTAAAGGGCATAATTGGCGCAATTTATCACTGCCGACAGGCTTAAGCCGCATCAAAACGTGACTTTTAAATTATATGCATGAAGGCGTGCTTTTCGAGGGGGAGCTTTGGTGGCGAATAGCGTTACAT
>NZ_JASUAZ010000035.1:0-38472 GCF_030283135.1 Mixta mediterraneensis
CCTAAATCGTAATTATCCACGCCCCAGTTGTAGGTCAGCTCAAGCACCGCGCCTTCGCTTTCTTCGGTGTAACCCACAAACGCCAGCGTATATTTATATTCAGTGTTTTCGCTCTGGCGCAGTAAACGCATGCCCAGCACGCGAGTATAGAAATCAATTGAACGTTGCAGATCGCCAACGCGCAGCATGGTGTGAAGTAAACGCATAACATCCTCTTTAATCAAAACGTCATCGTCTGATGACACAAGCGCTAAGTATAGCGTTGAACAACGCCTAATAATAATATCTGCTGCAACAGTGGGTTGCAGCAGATTGATAACTTACAGCGTTGGGTAATCGGTATAACCTTCCGCACCGCCGCCATAGAAACTTTCTGGGCGCTGTGGATTGAGCGGAGCATCCTGCTGCAGACGTTCAACCAGATCAGGGTTAGCGATATAGTCACGACCAAAGGCAACAGCATCGATCAGGCCACGCGCAATCAGATCATCCGCTTTTTCCACCGTGTACGCACCGGCACCAATGATAACGCCAGGAAACAGCTTCCGAACTTTTTCACGGAACGCGTCAGTATAGGGTGTGCCGCCGGCCCAGTCAGGTTCAGACATATGCAGATAAGCGATATTACGCTTTGCCAGCTCAGCGATATACCACAGCGCGGCGGCCTCTTCATCCGGACCATTGTCCAGATTCTGGAAACTGCCAATTGGTGACACGCGAATACCAATACGTTCAGCTGACCAGTTAGCAATGACAGCATCAACCACTTCCAGCGCAAAACGTCCACGTTTTTCGATGCTGCCACCATATTCGTCGGTGCGCGTATTAGAACCCGGCGCTAAAAATTGATGCAACAAATAACCGTGTGCCGAGTGCAGCTCAAGCAAATCAAAATCGGCTTCACGAGCATTAGCGGCAGCCTGACCGAAATCTTTTACGATCTGCTGAATTTCCGCCACGCTCAGGTCACGTGGCATTGAGGTCTCTTCACGATAAACGCTGCCATCTTCGGCGCGTAATGAGGTGCGTGTCCCTGCGGGTAGCGCAGAAGGGGCTACCGGGGCTTTTCCTTCTGGCTGAACGCTGTGGTGTGAAATACGGCCGGTATGCCACAGCTGAACGGCGCTGTGACCGCCTGCCTGATGGATACCGTTATTGATCGCTTTCCACGCCGTGATTTGCTGCTGCGTGTGCAGACCTGGCGCACCGGCATAGCCTTTAGCCTGGAAAGAGATCTGGGTAGCTTCAGTGATAATTAAACCGGCACTGGCACGCTGGCGATAATATTCGCCCATCAGCGGAGTGGGAATATCGCCGGGTTCAATGCTGCGTAGACGGGTCAGTGGCGCCATGAAAACGCGGTTCGGTACGGTGATTGCACCGACTTTTAGCGGACGAAAAAGCTGGGTACTCGCCATGTTAACTCCTCATTAGTAGACCAGTCGTCTATAAACTATCATTTTAAAATTAGTGAGCTTTAAGCCACTGTTCGATGGTACTGAGTGCAAGTTGTATCGGCTGCACTTCGCGGGAAATTTTGCTTTGCAAACTGGCGCCTAACCATAAAAGATAAAGCAGCTCTGCCATCTGTGCAGGTGGCTGTGGCAAATGCAGCGTTTCCTGTTGTTGTGCCATCTCTAAGGCCTGAGCGTATGCGACGATGATTTTACCGGCGCCATGCTGCAATGCGTTCCGCATTGATTCGGACAAATCGCAGACTTCAGCAGATAACTTAACGCCTAAACAACCCACAATGTGTCCCTGTTCGCGAAACAGGCGCTCTGCGGCACGAAAGTGACAGAGTAATCGTTCACGGCTGGTGCTGCCTGACTGCTGCTGTAGCTGAAATTCAATGTCGCGTAAATAACGCGCAAAGTAGCGTTCCAGCAGGGCGACCCCAAACGCTTCTTTAGAATGGAAGTAATAATAGAAAGAGCCTTTCGGCACTTCCGCCAGAGTCAGCAACTCGCTTAACCCCATCCCGGTAAAACCGCGCTGTAAACAGAGCTGTTCACCAGTGATCAGCAGATGCTCCCGGGTTTCGTTGCGTTGTAGCGTCTTATTCATGACGGCCATTCTGGTAGACCAACTGGTCTAATGCAATGCCCGATTGCGCTTTTGGCACATTCTGTTTACTTTGTTGGAAGCGCATATGGCATTAATTGCCCGGTTTCGTGATGGCTTTTTATCCATCAGCGCGACTCTTTTTTCTGTAAATTATCAGTTTTATTGGGAGACCGTGTGGCGGAGCAACTTGAATTTTTTCCTGTTCCCAGCCCTTGCCGTGGTATCTGCCAAACCGATGCGCGTGGCTACTGTGTGGGATGCTTACGCAGTCGCGAGGAGCGATTTAACTGGATGCGCTTCAGTGATGCGCAAAAGCGAGATGTGCTGCGTTTGTGCCAGCAACGCCGTCTGCGTATGCTGCGCCAGCAAAAACAAAACGACATGTCCGATCCGGAACAACCGTCACTGTTCTGATGTGTTTCCCGTTCCTGCTATCCTGCCTTTCTTTTTTAATCCTCTTTAATCAAACTCTGACTTTCCAGGCGGCATGTCTTTGCCGCCTGCTTTCTTCAGTGCTGTTTATGCTTCAGTACTATCTTCGAAAACATTTCCCCCCTATGATATTGATTCAGGTAAGAAAGCTTGTTAAGCGAAGGGGCGGAGGAATGAAAAGATCGGGCGCATTATTGCTGTGTCTGCTGCTGGTGGGATGCGATCAACCTAACGATTCACAGTTGGTGACCGAAACCGGACGTCAACTGCAGCGCACCATTGACACCAGTCCGATGCGTGCCATTTGCGAAAACATCGCTAAAGGACGTGAATGGTTGAGCCGAAAAACAATCCGTCAACTGCAAGCGAAAGGCTGTCAGGACGTGTTGCGCAGCGCCACAGAAACCAACTTTACCGACACGACCATCACCCATCGCAGCATGACGATGGTATGCGGTGGCATAACTGGAAAAAGCTTTACCGGTACGGATATTGTGCGACGCTTTATCTTCTCTCCCGACGAAAAAGCCCTGGTTATCCAGCCTATGACCGAGGTGGATAAAACCCGTTTCGAAGGACACAAAACATTGCAGCAGTTAAAGGATGATTTTCATCGTCAGCAACAGCAATACTGTCTGTAATCAGCCAGGAACGGTCTGTTTTAGCTGTGCCAGCGAGCAGCGTAAACGCCAGAGAATGCCCGCTAACGTATTGGCTTCACTGTCGTTATCATGCGGTAACTGACTGATGGTCGCTTCTAATTCATCCAGCGTACTTTGCAACGAATTATGCCGCACGCCGCGACTGCTGATTATTTGCTGTAGATTGTGCAGACTGCCCGCACGTAGCTGCGCCAGCGTACTGGAGGTGGGTTGCCAGTCGCGTAACTGCCAGACGATATGCGAACAGTTGAGTAACACCACTCCCCAGCGCAGCAACCAGACGCGCGCCTGCTCATCCCGACTGCTACTCAATTGGTTAATGTGATGATAAATCTGCGATTCAAACCTGTTTTCGTTCAAACGTGGATGCTGACGTAACTGATCGAGAAACGCCACGCGTAATGCCCGGATATGACGGCGGCTGCGTCGTGCATCCGAGCTGGGTCGCAAAATTTGAAACGCCAGCCACGCCAGTAAGACGCCACAAACCTTGGCAATATTATCGTTAAAAAAATCCTGATAATCCCAGCTGGGTGGGTTCGTCACCGCAATGAACGATCCCATAAAAACAATAAATTGCCCCCACATACCGGCACGCTGTTTCTGCTGAAGTTTGAAAAGTTGCAGCGTAATAAGCAGCGGGAATAAAAATATCAGAAATTGCCACAGCTGATTAATTTGCACCATCAAGCCAAACTTCATCACAAAGCTAAACACAAAAAGCCACAACAGCGTTTTCAGTAACAGGCTGACGCTCCCGCTGGGTGAAGGCGCAGACGAATACAATACGCAGGCGATAGCCGTTAAGGTAAGCGCGGCAGCACCGGTTGACCATTGCGAATTGATCCAAAAAGCGCAGCCCAACACGATAACGCAAAAGGTGCGTAACGCACTCCAGCCAGCTTCAGTACTGTCGCTTTCCCGCGCCAGCGATGGCACGGGCGGCGGCTGAAAACGGGTGTCGGCATCGGCGCGCTCCAGTAGACGGATCCAGCGCGAAACATTCAGGTACATCCAGCAAAAGTAGCGCAAGCGCTGACAGAAAGCGCGTTGACGATAATCCCCCCCAGCGGCAGGCGTGATGCTGCGTAATATTTGTGCCAGACGGTATTTATCGCAGTGCGGTTTTGCCAGTTCTTGCATCAGTTGCTGCATGGCATCGTAAAGCGCTTGTGGCGCATCAGACCAGTTCAACAACATACGGCGTAAGCTCGACAGCACGCTGGTTAAGCGCAACTGTTGATGCAGAACGTAGTTCAGTACATTATTTTGGCGGCGATAGCGGTAATGGCTCCAAAAGGCCTGAATGCGCAACAGATTCATAGTCAGGATTTGACTGATAACGTTTTCATGCGCGGTACGCACGTTGTCAGTATCGGTTTGCTGCAACAGCAAAACGGCATGCTCCAGCAGGCGCGTATGCATCTGCCTGAGTGAATTCATCAGTGCATCGCCGTCAGAAGTACTCGGCAGTACCATCATCATGAATCCGGCACATAAAATGCCTGATATCACTTCGCACACCCGTGCCTGGGTAATGGTCCATAAATCTGACGCGTCGGTAATATCTACGCTACTAAACGCAATGATTGCCGCCGTATAACCAGCCAGTGAGAATGCATAAGCCACATTATTTTGATAGTGATTAGCAATCCAGGTACAAAAGGCCAGCCAGCCAGCCAGCCAGCCAGCCCGCAACCGCAAAGGTAAAAAGCCAGGGTTCGTTCAGCGTATGACCAGCAATCAGCAGCGCAGCGGTAGCCCCCAGCAGGCTACCAACAATGCGGCCCAGACTTTTACTGATCGCGCCCCCAACGGTGGGGAAACTAATGACAGCGGCAGAGGTCATTGCCCAGTAAGGCTCATCCAGATCCAGTCCATAAGCAATGCTCAGCGCCATACACATGGCGAGGGTATTGCGCAACGCATAGCGCCACTGATTGGCATTGGCTTTTATCCAGGGCAGTTGATCCCAGGCTAACCAGTTAAAATTCATCGCTGAATATTAATCGTACAGGTGGTGCCCGCGACCAGCGGAACGTTATCAGGAATATGAGCGAGACGAATGCGTATCGGCACGCGCTACGCCAGACGTACCCACGGCACGTTAGGTTTAATATCGGGCACCAGTCCGCTGTCGCTATCAACGCTTTGATCATAAATAGCGCGACCAATACTTTCGACAACGCCTTGCAGGTGCACGCCTGTGCTGTAAAGCACGATTTGCGCCGTCGCGCCGGGACGGATATGACGCAGTTTGGTTTCTTCAAAATACCCCATTACATAATAGGAATGGCTGTCGACAAGAGCAAACAGCGGCGTACCGGCGGTGGCGTAATTGCCAGGGCGCAAAGTGAGATTGCTGATCCAGCCATCGGTCGGCGCCGTCACGGTGGTTTGCTGTAAATTCCAGCGAGCCTGATCTAACGTTGCCTGCGCGGCTTTTGCACTCGCGGCCATGGCATTGGCGCTAAGACGATAAGCCTCCACATCTTCAGCCGATATGACGTTGCGCGGCAGGCTTGCCCGACGGTTAGATTCGTGTTGCGCTCTGGCAAGATCGGCCTGCGCTTTATTGAGTTGCGCCTCAGCGTTATGTAGCGCGATTTCCCATGGCACGGTATCCAGCTTCAACAAGACCTGACCTTTTCGCACGTACTGATTATCTTTTACCGCCAGACTGACAATGCGCCCGGAGATCTGTGGCGTGATGTCCACCAGTTCAGCGCGCACCTTTCCATCCCGCGTCCAGGGTGACTGCATGTAATAGTTCCAGATCCACCAACCGGCCAGCAGAGCGAAGGCGAATACAATCAGGGTGGAGAAATACTTTACCGCGTTAAATTTCATAAAGATTATCCATGACCGATGAGCCAAAGTGCGGCGGTAACGCACAGCACAAACAACGAGAGATCGAATAAAGTGGGATGCCAGACATCGCCTGAATAAATCCAACCGCGTATCAGTGGATGAATCAGCAGCCAAAAAAAGAAGCCGAGCAGTACGGCTTTGAAGAGAGGGGGAAAAAACAGCGATGCGCCAAAAATCAGGTCGGTAAGCGGTTCGGCAGCGGCAAAGTTGGGAATGGCCACGTTCATCATCCTTCGTTAACCCAGGCAACTGTCTCAAAAAGCATAGATACGTGGCGGCAGCCTAGGATTTGTAATTTGTCCTGTAAACTCGCAAAATAGTGTAAAATCAGGCTTGATTGCTAGCAAGCTAATTATAAGGAGATGAAATGGATACGCCTCTCGGAACGGATTTATCTCGCCTGGTGCGCCTCTGGCGCGCATTAATTGATCAGCGTTTAAAACCGCTTGAATTGACGCAAACACACTGGGTAACGTTGCACAATATTCATCAACTGCCCCCTGAGCAATCACAAATTCAGTTAGCGAAAGCGATTGGTATTGAGCAGCCTTCGTTGGTACGCACCCTGGATCAGCTGGAAGAAAAAGGGTTAATTACCCGATCGACCTGTGCCAACGATCGTCGCGCCAAACGCATTAAACTGACGCATCAGGCTGAGCCGATTATCGCAAAAGTCGAGAGCGTCATTGATGCGACCCGCGATGATATTCTTTTCGGCATCAGCCGCGATGAAATCAGCCAGCTGATGAACCTGGTCATCCGACTTGAGAAAAACATTCTTGAACTTCAGAACCGCGAGAAATAAAAAAACCGACGATTAGCGTCGGTTTTTTTATCGCATTGCTTAACGGGGCGAAACCGTAACCTGGCTTCCGTTGGAAGCCAGTACAACGCGTTGGCCCACAGAATAGCGGCTGGCGGCTTGCTTCTGCACCACCATGATGGTGTTGCCGTCATCCTTACGGATCTCCAGCTCAACACCGTTGCTTTTGTTCATCGCGCCTTGTACGCCCTGGCCGGCTACACCGCCCAAAATTGCGCCACCCGCCGTAGCCAGGCTACGACCCGCACCGCCGCCAATGGTATTACCCAAAAAGCCACCGAGTACCGCACCACCGATAGCGCCAATCACATTGCTATCATCGCCGCCCTGAATCTTAACCGGACGAACGGAAACTAACGTACCGTAGGAAACGCTCTGTACCTGTTTGGCTTCGCTTGCGCTGTAGGTATCGCCCGACAGGGTATCTGTGTTGCTACAACCTGCCAGCATCACACCGGTCAACGCGACCACAATTACACGCTTAATCATTTGAAAACTCCTTTATTCGAAAATGCGCCACATATATCGCCAGATCCTGCAAACAGTATAAGCCACAAAACTGACAATATAATCTTTGTCTGAGTAAAGGCGGTTGGCGAAGCGTAGCCTAAAGAGTATCAACAAGCGTTCAATCGATAAGAAAAAATAGTGCGATGCGCTATCCTGGCTGTGTCACGATAGCAAGAATGATCTAAACACAGAATCAGACAGCCGGATTTGTCAGGCTAACGGTAGAACATAAACTTCCCACTGGAAGTAAGGAACGGCAATGAAATCAGGTCGCTATATTGGCGTGATGTCGGGTACCAGCCTTGATGGCGTTGACGTGGTACTGGCGGTTATCGATGAAAATATGGTTGCTCAGCAGGCGAGTTATTGCCATCCGATACCGCAGAATTTGCGCTGTGACGTTTTGGCGATTTGCCAGGGACAGGCCTTAACGCTGTCACAGCTAGGGCAGCTGGACACGCAGCTGGGGCTGCTGTTTGCCGAAGCGGTTCTGACGTTGATGAAGCGTGAATCGCTGGAAGCCAGCGACATTGTCGCCATTGGTTGCCACGGGCAAACGGTGTGGCACGAACCGCTGGGCGCAGCGCCAAATACGTTGCAGATTGGCGATAATAATCAGATTGTCGCGGCAACTGGCGTCAGCGTCGTAGGGGATTTTCGCCGCCGTGATATGGCGCTGGGTGGACAAGGAGCGCCATTAGTTCCTGCTTTTCATCAGGCATTGCTAATGGATGCAGTCGAACGTCGCATGGTGTTAAACATTGGTGGTATCGCCAATCTCTCTTTATTAATACCGGGTCAACCGGTGCGTGGCTTTGATACCGGGCCGGGTAATATGCTGCTTGATGCCTGGATTTGGCGTAACCTGGGCAAACCTTACGATAAAGATGCGCAATGGGCGCGTACCGGTACACGCATTCCGGCATTGCTGGAAAGGTTATTAAGCGATCCCTGGCTTGCATTGCCTCCTCCTAAAAGTACTGGACGGGAGTATTTCAATCTGGGCTGGCTGGAGCAGCATCTCCGCCAGTTTCCGGGCGTCGCAGCGCAAGATGTTCAGGCGACGCTGACTGAGTTCACCGCAGTGACTATCGCACATCAGGTACAGTTGAATGACGGCTGTGATCGTCTGTTAGTGTGTGGCGGCGGCGGCAAAAATCCCTTGCTGATGGCGCGCCTGGCCGCACATTTGCCGGGCACAGAAGTCTCCTCTACCGATACGGTAGGCATCAGCGGCGATGATATGGAAGCACTGGCTTTCGCCTGGCTGGCCTTTTGTACCCTGTCGGGATTGCCAGGCAATTTACCTGCCGTTACTGGCGCACGCGAAAAGAGCGTATTGGGGGCCATTTATCCCGCTACGCCTTTATTTCTGCGCTAAAGGCGCACCAGATCTGTCAACGCAATGCTGAAAACAGGCGAGCGCGATCCCGCAGAAATCGCCTGTTTGCACTAAACCCGCCAGCAAAATGTACTGTAGTTTTAAAGAATAACGTATCAAAACTCTTGATAGCAGCGTTACGGCCAACAACGTTTTCCCTCGCTGTCGCGTCCCTGATAAGTGTCCTTCTAAATCCCTGCGATTTATCAGTATTACCGGGAGGATGTTCTATAGTTGTTAGCGTATTAAAGCGATAACAACAGGAGAAACGCGCAATGTCGAAAGAAAAAGATAATAAAGTCCTGAGCCACCGCGCCCCATCAACCGGTCCGGAGTCCGCACAACCCGGACTGGGTTCTCTGGCACCGAAAGATGGCTCACATAAACCTTCCTCACAGCCGACTTCGCCGGGCAAAGAGCCCACCGCGCCCGGTAGTCTGAAATCACCAGGTATATCCAATGCAAAACTTGATCAGCTTGAAGCCAACCGTAAAAACGGTGAAAACGCGGCCTTAACCACAAATCAGGGCACGCGCATCGCTGATGACCAGAACTCACTGCGCGCCGGTACTCGCGGACCGACGCTGCTTGAAGACTTCATCATGCGTGAAAAAATCACCCACTTTGACCATGAGCGCATCCCGGAACGTATTGTTCACGCCCGCGGTTCCGCCGCGCACGGCTATTTTCAGCCTTACCGTTCGCTAAAAGACATTACCAAAGCGGATTTTCTTAGCGATCCCGGACAAGTAACGCCAGTCTTTGTGCGTTTCTCGACCGTTCAGGGCGGCGCAGGTTCAGCGGATACTGTGCGTGATATTCGCGGTTTCGCCACAAAGTTTTATACGGAAGAGGGCGTGTTTGATTTAGTCGGGAATAACACCCCGGTGTTCTTTATTCAGGATGCGCATAAATTTCCTGATTTTGTGCACGCCGTAAAACCTGAACCGCACAACGAAATGCCACAAGGTCAGACTGCGCATGATACCTTCTGGGATTATGTTTCGCTGCAACCAGAGACGCTGCATAACGTTATTTGGGCGATGTCTGATCGCGGTATCCCGCGCAGTTATCGCACCATGGAAGGCTTTGGTATTCATACTTTCCGCATGATAAACGCCGAAGGCAAAGCCACGTTTGTGCGTTTTCACTGGAAGCCGGTAGCCGGTAAAGCCTCGCTGCTGTGGGACGAATCGCAGAAGCTCACGGGACGCGACCCTGATTTCCATCGCCGTGATTTGTGGGAAGCCATTGAGGCAGGCGATTATCCTGAATATGAACTGGGTCTACAGCTGATCCCTGAAGAAGATGAGTTTAAGTTCGATTTTGATCTGCTGGATGCTACCAAACTGATCCCGGAAGAGCTGGTGCCGGTACAGCGGGTGGGGAAAATGGTCTTGAACCGCAACCCAGACAACTTTTTCGCTGAAACTGAGCAGGTTGCCTTCCATCCTGGTCATATCGTACCTGGCCTCGATTTCACTAACGATCCGCTGTTGCAGGGACGACTGTTCTCTTACACCGATACGCAAATCAGCCGCCTTGGCGGACCAAATTTCCATGAAATTCCGATTAACCGCCCGGTTTGCCCGTACCATAATTTCCAGCGTCAGGGCATGCATCGGATGGAGATCGACACCAATCCTGCTAACTATGAGCCCAATTCAATCAACGACAACTGGCCGCGCGAAACGCCGCCTGCAGCGAAAGCGGGGGGGTTTGAGAGTTATCAGGAGCGCGTTGAAGGGCATAAAGTACGCGAGCGCAGCCCGTCCTTTGGCGAATACTACTCGCAGCCACGCCTGTTCTGGCAGAGCCAGACGCCGGTTGAGCAGCAGCATATTATCAATGCCTATTCGTTCGAGCTGAGCAAAGTGGCGCGCCCTTATATCCGCGAACGTATTGTCGATCATTTACTGCATATTGACGTGAAACTCGCCCAGGGCGTGGCTGACAATCTGGGCATCGCTTTAACCGATGAGCAACGTAACACGACACCGGCAAAAGATGTCAACGGCTTGAGCAAAGACAGCAGCCTCAGCCTTTACGCCACACCCGGCGGCAGCATAAAAGGCCGTCAGGTCGCGCTACTGTTAAGCGACGGGGTGAAATCCGCTGATGTGTTGAGTATTTTGCAAGCGCTAAAAGTACAGGGAGTACATGCAAAATTGCTGGCAGCACATATGGGACAGGTGCGGGCGGATGACGGCTCTGTGTTGCCAGTAGACGCCACCTTCAGCGGTTTGCCGTCATTGACTTTTGATGCGGTTATTGTGCCCGACGGCAATGTAGATGCCCTGCTGTTAAGTGGTGACGCGCGATATTACCTGCTGGAGGCGTATAAGCACCTGAAAGTTATCGGGCTGAGCGGCGACGCACGGCGTTTTAAAGCGCAGTTTGGTCTGGATGATGATGAGGCTGAAGAAGGCATTGTCGAAGACAGTAAAGCCGAGGATGCTTTTATGCGTGAATTCCTCAACGCGATGGCATCACATCGCGTTTGGTCACGCAGCCAGAAGGCCCTTACTGTGCCTGCCTGATCTTTCCGGGGGCGTATTTCGCCCCCTCATCATTGAGCAGCAGAGCGACGTAAATACGGTCATCGGAGGGCGGACCCGGTCACAACTCAGAGAGGCAAAAAGAACGGATTCATACACAAATGATAATTATTATCATAAACTGACTTCATGCTAAACAAGGAATCGTCATGAAGCTATCCTCGACTGAATTCTTTTCCTCAGACTGCTGTATCGTTGGCGTAGGCCCGGCGGGCCTGATGCTGGGCTATCTTCTGGCACGGGCTGGCCTGCGTGTGGTGGTCATTGAAAAGCATCCCGACTTTCTGCGCGACTTTCGCGGCGATACGATCCATCCTTCTACGTTAGAAATTATGCATCAGCTCGGTTTGCTGGATGAGTTATTACAGTTGCCGCACCAGCGGGCAGAGAAACTTCAGGCAGAAATTGCCGGGCAGGAAATCACAATGGCTGATTTTTCACGTTTGCCGGTAACCTGTCGCTTCATCGCCTTTATGCCGCAGTGGGATTTTCTGAATTTCCTGGCAGATAAAAGCGCGCAGTTCGCGGGTTTTACTCTGCTGAAATCCACCTCATTTGATGACTTCATCTTTGAAAAGGGTGCCGTGTGCGGCATCCGAGCGACGAAAGGCACCTGTCAAATGACTATTCGCAGTCAGGTGGTGATTGGCGCAGATGGTCGTCACTCTGCTGTAAGAGCAAAAACCGGACTGACAAGCCGGGAATTTGGTTCATCGCGCGATGTCCTTTGGTTCCGGCTGAACAAACACGATGACGATCCCGCCTGGGGAGGAGGACATAAAGGGCCTGGTCAGAAGGTGATCATGATCGATCGCGGCGATTACTGGCAATGTGGTTTTAGCATCCTCAAAGGTCAGTTTACTGCACTGCAATCTGCCGGGCTGGCTGCTTTGAAGCACGAAATTGCCTTATCCGCGCCTTTTTCTGTGGCGCGTATGGCTGAAATTACTGAATGGGATCAACTCAGGCTGCTGTCAATTCGTATTGACCGACTGGATAAATGGATGAAACCCGGTGTGCTCTGCATTGGTGATGCAGCACATGCCATGTCGCCGATTGGGGGCGTTGGCGTAAATCTGGCGATTCAGGACGCCGTCGCGACGGCTAACTGTGTAACGGCGCCTTTACTCAAAAAAAACCTGCAACTGCACTATCTGGAAAAGGTGCAGAAACGACGTCAGTTTCCAACGGTGGCGACCCAATTTTTACAGATAAAAATGAGCAGTAATAAAGGCAAATCGAAACGGCAAAGCGAAAGTCCGCTGCCCACGATTATGCGTTATCTTCCGTTCCTGCGCTTTGTATTTGGACGTTTAATCGGTTTGGGTTTCAGAACGGAAAAGCCGCAACGCTATAATTGAGAAAGGTGAATACATCGAACAACAGATTCACAGTCCATTCGTTTTATAGCCACGAAAGGTCTTGTGATCTCTGTCAGAATTGTTATGGGAGAGGAGCTAAATCCGGCTCGTAATAATGTTATTAACTGGCAGGCAATAGGGTAATCTGTCAGGTTAAGGGTTATTTAGATGCAATCTTAATGGCGCTTAAGAAAGAGCCGTTTAGATACCGTGTAAATATTGCGGAAAATTGGCTGGCGTATGATGCAGTTTCAATATGAAACCAATAAAATTGGATGCGGTTTGTCTCAGGTACTTCAGACGCAAAATGTCTTTATCTTCTTTTTCTCGCCCATAGTTGGTGGAGGCTTTAGTGCAGAATAATCAAAGTGACAATGGAAAAAATCGTCTCAAAGCGGTCCGGGCGCTTCTGTCATCTGATGAAAGCAGAGAACAGGTGCTTGAACAATTTGTTCAACTGACCGGGCAAATACTGAATATTCCCGCGCGTTTTATTTCCATTGTTGATGATGACAATCAAGACATTAAAGCAGTCTGCAATTTCGCGCTTAAGCAGACAGCCCGAGAGGAATCTCTTTGCCGTCATATCCCTGATGGCGAAGGCCAATTAGTGGTGGAAGATACGCTACTTGATGCACGTTTTTCTACCCACCCTTTTGTCAAAGGTAAGCCGTTTATCCGGTTTTATGCTGGTGTTTCGCTAACGAATCAGAAAGGAAATGCTTTCGGTACGCTTTGTGTGGCTGATGTACGGCCTCATAAATTTAGTCAGGCTCAGCTCACCACATTAAATTCGCTGGCAAAGCTGGTTGCCTCTTTGCTTGAAGCATGGAACTCTGCCGATTCTGCCGATGTAACGACCCGTTTGCCTGACCGCAGGTGCCTTATCCGCGATATTCAGCAACTCGCGCGGGTAGAACCCGCTCAAAATTACCGATTAATAGTGATCGACTGCATTGATATGCCTCGTATCCACGAATTGTCGCGCACCGTCGGGGTCGTGCCCGTAGAAAATCTTCTTAAGCAAATCGCTTTGTTGGTTGCTGAGCGTCTGCGGCTGGATGAAGGTAAAAAATTATATTGTTTCGCGCCGGGCCGCTTCGCCATTATTCAGGGAGTTAATGATAAATATCAGGCCCATAATATTGTTGATGTCTTAACGGGCATGAATGCCAGTCTGAGCGAAAATATTTTAATTGATCTGGATATTTTTATCGGCGAAACGACGTTTATTCCACAAAAGCTAAGTGCAAATGAGATACTTCGTCAGGCGGTTAGCGCGCTTCATGAAGCTATAGGGGAAGGGGAAGGTGCAACGCCTTTTCATGAAGATTATGATACGCGCCGTACTGAAGACTTTCTCATCATGAATGATCTGGCCGCCGCCTTAAAAAAAGATGAAGGTTTCTATCTTGTTTATCAGCCAAAGGTTTGTTTAAGGACGGGTAAAACGGTAGGGCTGGAAGCGTTGATCCGCTGGAACCATCCTGAAAGAGGCGAGTTATATCCTGCTGAATTTATTCCGTTAGCCAAAAAAACGAATCTGTTATCTGATCTGACCGAATGGATTATTGATCGATTAATCGCGCAGTTGGCTTGCTGGAAAAAAGAATATGCACTTATCCCCGTTTCAATTAATGTCAGTGAAAAAGATTTTGCGAAACCAGACTTTGCCAGCAGGCTTGCTGCCAGGGTAAAACAAGCCAATCTGTCAACGGCTTTGATTGGGATTGAATGTCTGGAAAATGAGCTGATTACCGAAAAAGATGTGGCTATCAAAGGGCTAAAATCACTTAAATCACATGGCTTTTTTATCTCGCTGGATGACTTTGGTAAAGGCTACAGCAATATCAATTATCTTCAGGATATTCCGCTGGATGTGATTAAAATTGATCTGTCATTAATCACACGACTGGCAGAAGAGGGTTCATCAAGAATTATTGTTAACAGTATTATTCACATGCTGAAAGAACTGAATTATACCGTCTTAGCGGAAGGGGTAGAAACAGAAGCCGTGTTGAACTTGCTTAAACAATATGGATGCGATCAAATTCAGGGTTATTTCTTTTCAAAGCCCCTTCCGGCAAGTGAAATTGAACACTGGCTATATCAAAACAGGGCCTGATTAAACGGTCGCGCTGACGTAAACAGCACGACCGTGACCTGATGAAAAGTATGCTGTGCCAAACGGAACTGGATACAGCAGGCAAATTATCAGGTCTGAGTACTCAAAATCAGGTATTACTCATATGACATTTTAGCGCTATGGTCTCCTGAACAAGGCGATACTGCGGCCTTCAAGCTCGAAATCCCGTTCGCGGGTAATGACGAGGCCGCGTTTTGCCGTATCGGAGGTGGTGAGTTCGAGCACCCAGCCGCCTTCGCCGAATTGTGGAATACGGAACGGCACGTTACCTTCAAAGGGATTAAATAACATCAGTACGTCATACCAGATGCCGTCTTCGTCTTCTGTCTGAAGATCGGGGCGGCCGATATAAACCCCGAGCGTTGATCCTTCATCCCACTGTTCAGGCTGTTGAAAGCCGCCGCCGGCATTGAACCATTTAATATCCATGCCGTCGCGCCAGTTCTCACGACGCAGCAGCGGCTGGCTGGCCCGCAGTTGAATAACCTGGCGAGTGAAGTCGCGTAGCGCCTCGCAGGATTCAGGCAGCTCGTCCCAGCGGATCCAGGCGATCTCACTGTCCTGACAATATCCGTTGTTATTGCCCATCTGGCTGCGGCCAAACTCATCACCGGCCAGCAGCATCGGTGTGCCGTGAGAAAACAGCAGCGTTGCGAGGAAATTGCGTTTCTGGCGGTCACGCTCTGCGTTGATGCCCGGATCATCAGTCGGGCCTTCGGCGCCGTAATTGTAAGAGCGGTTGTCATTACTGCCGTCGTTATTGTCTTCGCCGTTGGCCTCGTTGTGTTTTTCGTTATACGAAACCAGATCGTTCAGCGTGAAACCATCATGGGCGGTAATAAAGTTAACGCTTGCCCAGGGACGACGGCCGCGCTGATCGTAAAGATCGCCGGAGCCAAGTAAACGCGCAGCGAAATCAGTTGAGACGTTGTCACCTTTCCAGTATTCGCGCACCGTGTCGCGGTACTTATCATTCCATTCAGCCCAGCCTGGGGGAAAGCCGCCAACCTGATAGCCTCCCGGTCCAATGTCCCAGGGTTCCCCAATCAACTTCAGACGGGAAAGTACCGGGTCCTGCATCATCGCGTCAAAAAAGCCGCCGCGCTGATCAAATCCTTCCGGTTCGCGACCCAGAATTGTGCCGAGATCGAAGCGGAAACCATCGATATGCATCGATTCCGCCCAGTAACGCAGCGAATCCATAATCATTTGCAGCACGCGCGGATGCGAGGTATTAACGGTATTACCCGTACCGGTGTCATTGATGTAGTAGCGGTGTTGATCGGGCATGGTACGGTAATAAGAAAAATTATCGATGCCTTTAAACGATAGCGTAGGGCCAAGCTCGTTGCCTTCCGCTGTATGGTTATAAACCACGTCAAGAATGACCTCGATCCCGGCATTGTGGAACGAACGCACCATATCGCGGAAACCCTGAATACCCCTTGGCCCAAAATAGCGTGTGGCGGGCGCAAAGAAGCCGAGCGTGTTGTAGCCCCAGTAATTTTTCAACCCTTTGTCGAGCAGATGCTGATCATTCGGAAACCAGTGTACCGGCAGAAGTTCCACCGACGTTATGCCAAGGCTCTTGATATAGTCGACGCTGGCTTTATGGCCCATGCCGTCAAACGTGCCGCGCAACTCTTCTGGCAGCGCGGTATTAAGCTGCGTGAAGCCCTTCACGTGAGTTTCGTAGATGATGGTATCCGGCCACGAAATAGCCGGACGGTTTTTGTCCTGCCAGTCAAATTCATAAGGATCGATCACCCGGCACTTTGGTGTAAAGGGGGCACTGTCGCGCGTGTCGAACGTCAGGTCTTTATCTTCATGACTGAGGTCATAGGCAAAGTGCGCCTCATTCCATTCAATATCGCCAGACAGCTCGCGCGCATAGGGATCGATCAGAAGTTTATTGGGATTGAAGCGATGCCCATTTTCAGGATCATAAGGACCATGAACGCGAAAGCCATATAGCGTGCCGGGTAACAGACCAGGCACGTAGCCGTGCCAGATTTCGTCAGTGTATTCCGGCAGGTCCATTCTTGCGATTTCAACCTTGCCGCCTGGATCGTAGAGGCAGAGTTCGATGCGCTCAGCATGAGCCGAAAAAATTGCGAAATTGACACCTTCACCATCAAAATTGGCGCCTAGAGGCTGGTTAAACCCCTTCGTGATTACAAAAGAATTACCGTTTGGCATGCATCCCTCTCCATCAAAAACTCAGTTTGATACGGATTACAGCGATTTCTGATTTTCATTTTTCTGCAACATCATCTACTGCGGAGTATGACTGACGAAAAATGCCCGATGTCAGCGACGTTAATCCGGTCGGTCAGGCAAACCTCATTTCCGCTGAGAATATCGTGATAGCGGCGGTTTGCGAGCCGTTCTGGCAGCGCTATTTCCGTCTCTGTCCAGCATTTTGTTGGCTCGGTAATAAGATGCTCATCAATAACGTTGAGGACGAGGCGTGGAACAATGACAATCAGCATCTCGTCGTTTAACACCCGTGCAAAGGCAATAAGATTTTTCGCTCTCTTGCCAGAAGCGGCAAGCGGCAAATAGTCGCCCTGGCGAAACAGGAGCGGCGCTGCCTGACGGCAATGCAGGAGCACGGCGATGACATACTGCTTAAGCTGCCCGTTCCGCCAGTCCGCTTCGGTGGTGAAATCTGGCTTTCCTGGCCCATCCAGTCGCTGTGCGAGCAGGGCAAAATCTGGCTCACGTCGGTTATCGGGATCGACGAGGCTGAAATCCAAAGCCTCGCTGCCCTGATAAATATCCGGTACGCCTGGGGCGGTCAGTTTGATGATTGTCTGCGTCAGACTATTGATTAACCCCGCACGGATAAAGCGTTGCAGTGCATCGGTAAAATCCACCAGAAAAGCCATATTAGCTGGCGAGAGCAGGTAGCGGACATAGTCGAACACGGCCTTTTCATAGGCATCGTTGCTGTCCCCCCAGTGAGTACGCAGCTTCGCTTCCCGCAGGGCTTTTTCTACATACGTAAGAAATCGCTCTTCAATCGCCTTTAGTCCCGCCTCGTTTTCTGGCTGGAGCGCTGGCGGCCAGACGCCAGCCAGCGCCTGATACAGCATCCATTCCACCGCCGGTTCGGGTGCCGGGCCATCGTCAAGGATCGTCACTCTGCAATGATTCAGTTGACGCCAGCGCGTAACACACCCGGCCCAGTGCTCCGGCGCTTCGGTGAGCGTATAAAGGCGTGCGCGGGCGTCTTCGCCACGTTTGGTATCGTGGGTTGAGGTGCCAGAAAGGGCATCCGGCTGCTGTTTAAGCCGTATTTGCATCGCCGTATGAAAACGCGCCAGCGAGAAATCGTGCGGCATGGGATCGGCACCGACTTCATTTAACGCCAGCGCCATATGCTGACGGAAAAAAAGCGTATCTTCCACGGATTTTGCCATGAACGGCCCGGTTAACTGCTGGAATCGGCTACGGAAAATTGCCGCTTCGCCGACAGCGGCTGGAGATAATTCGCCAGTGAGAACGCGGATAAGAAAATCGAGCGCGGCGGGATCGGGGGCATTTGCGCTGCTCCGCACTTTGTCAGTGATGTCGTTCAGCCTCTCAAGGTCGGCAGCAGGCAAACCTGCCACCGTGCCATAAGTGCGGTAAACCGGAAAGGCGACCAGCAACTCGCGCAGAGCCGCCCGGATGGCGCGTTCGTCCAGCGTGATGCCCTCGGTTTTGGCGATAGAGAGGGCGAGCTTCAGGAGCGTGGTAAATTCTCCCTCGAAGTGTTTATCTGTCATCAAAAGTTTGGCTGTCCGCAGTTCAGCCGCCCTGTCTACCGGTTTGCCCACCACCTTGGTATAAGCCGTGCGCAGAGCTGTAATGCGTTCGCCATCGACCAGCGCATCGGAAAGCATCGCGATGAACTCGTAACCGGTGGTGCCGGAAACCGGCCAGTCAGCAGGCAGATGCTCACCTTCGCCAGGAATTTTCTCGACCGTGATATAGCAATCCGGTCCGGTTTGCTGACGGAGACGTTCCAGGTAAGCTTTCGGGTCAGCGAGTCCATCCACATGATCCACGCGCAGCCCATCAACCGCGCCGGAATGAACGAGTTCAAGGATCAGCCGATGCGTGTCGTCGAAAACGGCGTTGTCCTCGACCCGCATACCAGCAAGACCGGTAATCTCAAAAAATCGACGATAGGAAAGATCGCGTGGTGCATCCCGCCAGGACATCAGTCGATAGGGCTGGCGGTCATGCAGTTCAGCCAGCGCCGCCTTATCGGTGATGTTTAGTATTGCATCCTCCCGGCCTTGCCAGGTTTCGGGAGCCAGCGGGTAGAAGCTTTCAAAACAGGCGAAAGCTGGCCTGGCCGTTTTCGGGTCAGGCTTGACGACAATGTCGCCATTTTCCAGCACGTTTTTGAAGCTATCGCCGAGAAAGGGCAGCGTCAGTCGGCGTGACCAGTCGATGTCGAAATGTCGGGCATAGCGGCTATTCGCTCCATTTTCAACAACGTCGTGCCACCACGCATTTTCCAGCGAAGCGGCCATATGGTTCGGCACGATGTCGATGATCAACCCGAGCCCTGCTTGTTTCAGTGTCTTCACCATACGATCAAAACCGGCACGGCCGCCAATGGCAGGCTCGATTTCGTTGGCATCGGTGACGTCATACCCGTGTGTCGAGCCAGAAGTCGCGGTGAAAATCGGCGAGGCATAAAGATGACTGACGCCAAGCCGCTTCAGATAAGGCACAAGGCCAGCCGCGCGGTCAAAGGTCATGCCGTTGCGAAACTGAATACGGTAGGTGGCGATTGGGATCTTCACATTGCATCTCCTGCGGCAAGGCGGACGATAATGGCATTCTGCGGCAGATCATGGCCCGCTTTTGGCCAGGCGAAAATCGTTGTACCGGGCTGATCGGGAAGCGGCTGGGTGGTTTCGCCAATATTGAGCGCCATTGACAGCATGCCTTGTGGAAAAGCCCAGGTCACAGCGAAGAAACCTTCCGCGCTCTGTACAATCTGGCCTGTATTTCCGCCCGCCGTCGCAAGCAACGGCACGATACAGATCTGACGCAGCGCTAATAGCTCACTGGTGAGCGCCAGCCATGCTTTACCGTCATCGCTGTCCTGTTTTTTCCAGTCAAGCTTTGACATCTCAAAAGTGCTTTTAGCATTCGGGTCGGGCACGCTTTCGTCTTCATGACCGGCGTGGCCTGCGAACTCCTTTGCGCGCCCCTCGCGCACGGCGTTGGCGAGCTCGCCGTGAAAATCGGTAAAAAACAGGAAAGGATGTGTCTCGCCATACTCTTCACCCATGAAAAGCAGCGGAATATGCGGTGATAACAGCAGCGAGGCGAGCAGAACTTTGGTGCGGTCAGCGCCCGCCAGTTCGATCAGTCTTTCACCCTGAGCGCGGTTGCCGACCTGGTCGTGATTCTGGATGAAATCGACAAAGGCGACCGGTGGCTGGCAGGTGCTTGTTACGCCGCGCTTTTCGCCTGTCTGTGCGGAAACTTCGCCCTGATAGGCGAAACCTTCTGTCAACGTGCGCGCAACCAGTGTTTCTGGCTGGTGGGCAAAATCCTGATAATAGCCATGCGTTTCGCCCGTCGCGAAAACATGAACGGCATTGTGGAAGTCATCATTCCATTCGCCGGTGAAAAGCGGCACGGAGCCGTCTTTTTCGCGCGGATGCAGAAAGGTAACGTTGCGGCTGTCCTCGGTTGTCAGATGGATTGGCCGGTTGGTGATCCCGGCGCGAATGCGCTCGGCAATCTCGATCAGCACATGTTTGTCGGAGTTGTCCTCAATCTGGTCGATGGCGTCGAAGCGCAGGCCGTCAAGGTTGAACTCTTCCAGCCAGTACAGCGGCGCTTCGACCATATAACGGCGCGTCGCATCAACGTCGTAGGCAATGCCCGCACCCCAGGGCGTCATCCGCTCCTGATGAAAGAAATCCGGTGCCAGAAGCGGCAGGTAATTGCCTTCCGGACCAAAATGATTAAGCACAATATCAAGCACGACCGAGAGGCCATAACCATGTGCAGCATCGACAAAAGCTTTAAAATCATCCGGTGTGCCATAGGCGGAGTGCGGCGCGTAAAGTAGCACGCCGTCATAACCCCAGCCGCGGCTGCCGCCAAACTGCGCAAGGGGCATGACCTCGATCATCGTGATACCGAGTCCGGCGAGATAAGAGAGTTTGTTGATCGCTGCCTGGAAAGTGCCTTGCGGCGTGAAAGTGCCAAAATGCATCTCATAGATGACCGACTCTTCCCAGGGGCGCCCGCGCCACTCACTGTTCTGCCAGACGTAGCGAGTAGGATCGATGACGAGAGAAGGGCCGTTAACCGCTGTTTTTTGTCCGCGTGAGGCGGGATCCGGCACTACCGTGCCGTCGGCGAGAACAAAATTATACTCCGCACAGGGCATAACCTCCGTTACCCGCAGCTCGAACCAGCCCTCACCGCATGGGCGCATTTCGGTGTCTTTGCCGGAAAGCCGGAGTTGCACGCTGTCCTGGCCGGGCGCCCAGAGACGAAAGCGAACGGTGTTATCGGACACATATTCCGCCCCCCAACTTTTAAAAAAAGATTTGGATTCCACTCTTTTGCCTCATTTAATGACCCAGAAGTGAATAATGGACGTCATCGCGCGGATCGTGTGCCGGTGATGGTAGAAAAATCATAGTCTATTACGTAAGAAGTGATGCACCGCGGTGAAAGGGCCGCACTTTTAAGCGTTCGTCGGTGCGGGTGGAAGGCACCAGCGTGCAGGAAAACAGTCCGTCCAGTCCCGCTTTGCCTGCTTAACGTTTTCCGTTTCGTTTTGCAACGCTGGGCCTGTTAACCGTGATTCTGACTTACTTCACCCGAATTCCTTCTTATAATGCTCATTACACTCGCTAAGGAGATGCTTTTATGTGGAAAAAGTTAACTGTTGCCGCCGCGCTGCTTCTGTCAGGTTGTAGCCTGATGCACAAACAGGACGAACAGCCAAAAACAACGCTGCATTACCGTTGTGGCACCATGCCACTGACCGTCACGCTAGACACTGCTCAGCAGCAGGTGAGCTTTATTATGGATGGCAAGCCGTTAACGCTGAAGCAGACCGTCTCCGCTTCGGGATCACGCTATAGCGACGGAAATTATGTGTTCTGGACAAAGGGTAACGGCGCATTTATCGAACGTAATGATAAAATTGTCGTCAACGATTGTGAGCTATCACTTGCCAATTAATTTGAGTCATTATCATGAGCGATAACGCTACTTTTCACGCTATTTCCCATCTGCGTCGTGAATACACACGCGGCGGATTACGCCGGAAGGACCTGCCAGACACGCCCCTGGAGCTGTTTGAACGTTGGTTAAAACAGGCTTGCGAAGCCCAGCTGCCCGATCCCACTGCGATGACAGTCGCGACGGTAGATGAAAGCGGCCAGCCTTATCAACGCATCGTGCTGCTTAAACATTTTGATGCGCAGGGGATGGTGTTTTACACCAATCTGGGCAGCCGCAAAGCGTTGCAGCTAGCGAATAATCCCCGCATTGCGCTGCATTTTCCGTGGCACTTCCTTGAGCGTCAGGTGATGGTGTTAGGCGAAGTCGAAAAACTGTCGCCAGTGGAGGTACTGAAATATTTTCACAGCCGTCCGCGGGACAGCCAAATTGGCGCCTGGGTTTCGAAGCAGTCCAGCCGTATTTCAGCGCGTGGTGTGCTGGAAGGTAAATTTCTCGAACTTAAGCAAAAGTTCCAGCAGGGCGAAGTGCCGTTACCCAGTTTTTGGGGCGGTTACCGGGTGAAATTTCATACCGTTGAGTTCTGGCAGGGCGGCGAACATCGTCTTCACGATCGTTTCATCTATCATCGCGATGGCGATGGCTGGAAAATCGACCGACTCGCCCCTTAAACGGCTTTTTCTCGCCTTTCAGCGCTGGTACAGAAGTCGCCAGCGCTTTATGCTATAGCCCTCATTTTTTGGTTCCGCAACTCAGCGGAAAGCTGTGTACCAGCATAGGTGCAGTCTGATCAATTTGGAGTCAGTGATGACCAGCAGTAACCTGATACAACAATTGCAAGAGAGGGGTCTAATCGCCCAGGTGACGGATGAAAACGCGTTAGTAGAGAAGCTGGCGCAAGGGCCAATTTCGCTCTATTGCGGCTTTGATCCCACTGCTGACAGCTTGCATTTGGGCCATCTGGTTCCGCTGCTCTGCCTGAAGCGTTTTCAGGACGCCGGTCATAAGCCGGTCGCGTTAGTCGGCGGGGCGACCGGGCTAATTGGCGATCCGAGCTTTAAAGCCGCAGAGCGTAAACTCAACACCAGCGACACCGTGGGTGAATGGGTTGAAAAAATCCGTAAGCAGGTCGCGCCGTTCCTCGACTTCGACTGTGGCAGTAACAGCGCCATCGCCGCCAATAACTATGACTGGTTTGGCAGCATGAACGTACTGACTTTCCTGCGTGATATTGGCAAACACTTCTCCGTGAATCAGATGATCAACAAGGAAGCGGTAAAGCAGCGCCTGAACCGTGACGATCAGGGGATCTCGTTCACCGAGTTCTCTTACAATCTGTTGCAGGGCTATGATTTCGCCTGCCTGAACGAATTACATGGTGTGTCACTGCAAATCGGCGGTTCCGATCAGTGGGGTAACATCACCTCTGGTATCGATCTGACGCGCCGCCTGCATCAGAACCAGGTGTTCGGTTTAACCGTTCCGTTGATTACTAAATCAGATGGCACCAAGTTCGGTAAAACCGAAGGCGGCGCGGTATGGCTGGATGCGAAGAAAACCAGTCCGTACAAGTTTTATCAGTTCTGGATTAATACGGCAGATTCTGACGTGTATCGCTTTTTGAAATTCTTCACCTTCCTGAGCATTGATGAGATCAATGCACTGGAAGAAGAGGACAAAAACAGCGGTATCGCGCCACGCGCACAGTATGTGCTGGCCGAGCAGGTTACCCGTCTGGTTCATGGCGAAGACGGGCTGGCCGCTGCCAGACGAATTACCGCCAGCCTTTTCTCTGGCTCGGTAAGTGACATGACTGAGGCTGATTTCGAGCAGCTGGCGCAGGATGGTATGCCAACTGTCACGCTTGGCGCTGATGACGATCTACAGCAGGCGCTGGTAAAAGCGGAGCTTGTGCCCTCACGCGGCCAGGCGCGCACCATGATTAATTCCAATGCCGTCGCGCTGAATGGAGAAAAGCAGGCTGATGCCGAATACCGCTTCAGCGAAACTGACAAACTGTTTAACCGCTATACGCTGCTGCGTCGCGGTAAAAAACATTACTGCCTGATTAACTGGCAGTAAGCTTGCAGGGCCGGTTTTCGGCCCTTTTTTTATGGCAGGGCTTACAGGTCAAAATGAAAAATATTCTTGCAATCCAGTCACACGTTGTTTTTGGTCATGCCGGTAATGCGGCAGCTGAATTTCCGATGCGTCGTATGGGCGCAAACGTTTGGCCCTTAAACACCGTTCAGTTCTCGAACCATACGCAGTACGGTCACTGGACCGGCACGGTGATGCCAGCCACACATTTGACCGACATCGTTAAAGGCATTGCCGACATTGATCGGCTTAAAACCTGTGACGCGGTGCTGAGCGGCTATTTAGGCTCGGCCGAACAGGGCGAGCAGATCCTGGAAATTGTCCGTCAGGTAAAAGCGGCCAATCCTGATGCCTGGTACTTCTGCGATCCGGTAATGGGTCACCCGGAGAAAGGCTGTATCGTGGCGCCCGGCGTAGCGGAATTTCACTGCAAAAAAGCCTTACCGGCCAGCGATCTTATCGCGCCCAATTTGCTTGAACTTGAAATGTTAAGTGAACGCACTGTCATCAGTGTGGAGTCGGCTATAGAGGCCGCGCGGGCATTGATCCTACAGGGTCCGAAAGTGGTGCTGATCAAGCATCTGGCACGTGCAGGCCGTCGTAGCGATCGCTTTGAAATGTTGCTGGTGACAGCCGATGAGGCCTGGCATATCAGCCGTCCGCTGGTGGACTTTGGCGTACGTCAGCCGGTCGGCGTGGGCGACTTAACCAGCGGCCTGCTGCTGGTAGATCTGTTGCATGGCAAATCGCTACAGGATGCGCTGGAACACGTGACAGCCGCTGTGTACGAGGTCATGCTGAAAACCCATGAAATGGGTGAGTATGAACTGCAACTGGTGGCGGCGCAGGATGCGATTGCACAACCGACGCAGCATTTTGCCGCCGAGAGAAGTTAATATACAGGGCCGAATTCCGGCCCTGATCCTTAGCTCAAACCTTCTGCTTTTAATGCTGCCTGCACCGCAGGGCGCTCTTTGACCCGGTTAAACCATCCTTCCAGCGCATCCAGCTGAGACAGATCTAACGCGATCGCTTTCGCCCAGCGGGTGACGACAAACAGATACGCATCGGCCACGCTAAAACGTAACCCCATCAACCACTGTTTGTCTCGCAGCGCATCATCAACATAACTGAATTTGTTCTCCAGCTGTGCACGCAGCAGCGTTTTATAATCCTCTGGCGTATCAGGCTTGAATAAGGGCGAAAATCCTTTATGTAACTCACTGCTGATATAGCTTAACCATTCCAGCGTGTGATAACGCGTCAGGCTGCCAACCGGCGCCAGTAAGTGACGATCAGGCTTTAAATCTGCCAGATACTGCACAATCGCCACGCCTTCGGTCAGAATCGTCTCATCGCTAAGTTGTAACGCGGGAACCTGACCTTTTGGATTAATTTGCCAGTAATCTTCTCCACGCTCGGTCAGTTTCTTCGCTAAATCGACATTGACCTGGGTAAAGTCGTGTCCGCATTCACGCATAACAATATGGGGGGAAAGCGAACAGGCGCCGGCTTTGCAATAGAGTTTCATGATATGGCCTCTGGGTTGGGACGACAGGATAATTGCATAATAAATCGTCAGTGCAGAATTGCCAGTGAAGATGCGCAGGGATGTTCAGCGCCAGTAAAAAAGCCGGGCATCGCCCGGCTAAGTAAAAGCAGTAGCAATTACGCTTCGGCTTTTTTCATTTTTGGTGGCGGCGTTTGCGTCATACGATTCAGCAGGGGAGCCGTAACCAGCATCAGTACCGCGATAACCGCAGTAGCCATACCAATCTGCTGGAACACTTTGCTGTAGGTGACGAGCGAAATCAGAGGATCGGTAACATTTTCCGGCACTGCCATCAGGTTCGCGACTTTACCGGCGATAACGGCTGCACCGGCTGTGGTCAGGAACCATGAACCCATGATGAAGCCCATCAGACGTTGTGGCACCAGCTGCGCCACCATGGCCAGACCCAGACCGGAAATCATCAACTCACCGATACTTTGCAGCGCGTAGCTCAAAATCAACCAGTTCACTGAGACGATACCGGCATCATTGGCAAATTTCGCACCGACTGGCAGTACCAGAAACGCACCGGAACACAGCACCATGCCAATAGCAAATTTATGCGGCATTGGCAGCTTATCACCCAGCTTGTTATATACCGCGGCCAGAACCGGGCTGGCCAGCATGATCCAGAACGGATTCAATGCCTGAAACTGCTCAGGTTCAAATGTCAGACCGAAAATGGTGTGTTCAACATTGCGAATGGCGAAGAAATTCAGCGAGGTGGGCATCTGCATATACAGCACAAAAAAGACGATTGCCTGCACCATTAAGATAAAGGCAACAATCATTTTGCGACGTGCAGCCCCGTGTAGTGAAAACGCTTCCTTCGCAAAAATCAGGACAATACCCAGCGCCACCACGCCCAGTACCAGACGTGCGATACTTTGGTTATGTAGCAGCCAGGTGGCCAGGGTGATCAGCAAGACTACACCAACCAGCGTCATTATCAGCTTGCCCACCTGTAACGGTGCAAAATCTGGCTTAGAACCAAAATTTTTCACCATACGTTTGCAAAACAGGAAGTTCAGCAGCGTGATAACCAGGCCTACCACCGACAGCGAAAATGCTACGCTCCAGCCATATTTAGCCGCCAGCCACGGTGTCAGCATCATTGAGAACAGCGAGCCGATGTTGATCGACATATAGAACATGGTGAAGGCACCATCGAGGCGCGGATCGTTTTTCTCATAACAGGTAGAAAGCAGCGAGGACGGGTTAGCCTTGAACAGTCCGCTACCCACGGCGATGGTTGCCATACCAACATAGACGGTACTTACATGGTGACCCGAAAACGCCACCAGCGCGTAACCCAGCGCCAGAACCAACACGCCTAAAACAATGACACGCTTGGTGCCGAGAACTTTGTCTCCTAACCATCCACCAATCGCTACCAGGCCATAAACCAGGGCGCTGAAAGAAGAGAACAGGGTGATGGAGTCAGATTCGGACATACCCAGCTGCTTAACCAGGTAAACAGCCATAATGGCTTGCAGGCCGTAGAAGCCAAAACGTTCCCATAACTCAATCGAGAAGATGAGATAGAACGCTTTCGGCTGTTTGAACGCGTTGAGGCTGACAGCCTCTTCAGTGTGTTTGTTTGCAGTTGACACGTGTACCTCAGTTTTTACATACCCTGTTTCGTGACAGGAATTAAGTCCGCGTCATGAACGACGTTCATGCGCAACATTGTTATTAGAAGTGAAAAGCGGCGCCTAATTTGGCTGATTAAGGACAGCAGGGCAAGAGATTTTTGTCTGCTGTAATATCTGTCAGCTCGGGGTTAAAAAGCCGAGTGTATTTTGTTAAGCGGTTTTTAATTCCATAAAAAGCCATTATATCAGGATAAAAAGTGAAAATTACGATGCTTGTAGGATTTAAGTGGAATTAACTGCTATTCATGCGACAGGCAGTTTTATTGAGTGAGAAATGGGTTATTAAAAGAAAGAAAAACACGGATAAGCTCAATAATTAGACATTTTGACTTTATAATGACCTGTTATGGGCAGGCATTGTTCGAAAATCACGCTCTACATGATCAACGCCACAAATCCATGATTTAATTAATAAAGAAAAAGAAGAAAGCGTTTGCGCAGATGCCATCGGCCTGTCAAACAATCAGATTAACCATGTTTTAAAGGATAAAAACCGGAAAGGCCCCCCTGGCGGGGAAAATGATCGGTCGATGCTAATGAAACCTGTTTTTAACAGGCGTGAATGGCAAAATTTCTCTCCCTTGAACAAAAAATTAACGCATCCGTAACCTACTCAGCTCGCACGCTTATCGTATCAGTTTGCGTGATGAGGCGGTGTCTGGAGCGGAACATGCTGTTGTTAATGCCTATACGCCACTAAACAGAATTAAGGTTCTCACGGCAATTTTGGCAGCAGCTCCACATTCAGCCACCACGCGCAGGCGGAAAAATTTACGTAGCGGGTGGCGTTGAACTGACCGATCACCGTGCTTTATTCTGGTTCAGTCAGCACGCCCCGCGCGACAGCACAAAGCTGTCACTAAGGATGATTGCCTGAATGCAGGTGCTGCTCGCGCTATGCTGGCTTAAAAAGCCAGCATAGCGCCGTGTTGTTTAGCTGGCCTGTTTAAACTGACGCCGCAGGGCAATCATTTCGGCACGTTGCACCAGCGCTTGCAGATCGTCTTCATCAATATCCAGTAATTCACCGCTTTGCAGCGCCTCGTGAAGATCGCTCTGCGTCAGGGCGACAGGCAACGCGATGGGCTGCGGCTTACTCTCCTGGGGAGCTAGCGGGTGTGGATAACGCCGTCCTGAAAGATTGTTAAAAATAATCGCCAGTAACGCCAGGGTGACCGAGTTTAACAATACCGGCGTCAGAACAAACTGATAACCGAGATGCTGCACTGTCGGACCACCCAGGATAGCGGTAAGGGCCACCGCACCACCAGGCGGATGCAGACACCGTAGCTGAAACATCAGTACGATCGCTACGCAGGCTGCGATACCGCAGGCTATAGCAGAGTTGGGCACCAGTAAGCTCACGCTAATACCAACCAGCGCAGAAAGCGTATTGCCACCAACCACGGACCAGGGCTGAGCCAGTGGGCTGGCCGGTACGCCAAACAGCAGCACGGCCGATGCGCCAACCGGTGCGACAAACCATATATTCACTTCGCCGAGTAACCAGTGGCTCAACAAGCTGGTCAACGCAAGGCCACTGCCTGCGCCAATACCGGCCAGGATAATTTGCTGCCTGTTTACCGTCAAAGGATGGGGCCAGAGACGCATTAAAAAGAGACGGGTTTTATTAAACCAACCCGTATGCAGATGTTCGTTCATTTACTCGTTCACCGATCCATAACATTTTCTTATTTTTGGGAAGACAATTTTCTATTATCAACAAAGATGTAACAACCCCAAAAAAGTCATGTTTTACTCTTTATCTCTGTTATGCCTAAAAAATGCTTAATGTTTAGGGGGGACCGACGGGCATTGTGCCGTAGTTAGCGGAATGGATGAACGCCGCCGGAATAACCACCGACGGTCTGCGGAAAAGCAACAGGGGTGGGAAAGGAGAGGAAGGTAAAAGAGGCAAATACAATGCGCCACGGCTGGCTTTCGTTTTACGTCTCAGTTTTCTCTGGATACTCGCATAGATCTTCAATCAGACACGAGCCGCAGCGAGGCTTACGGGCGACGCACGTATAGCGGCCATGCAAAATTAACCAGTGATGGCAATCCACCTTAAACGCCCTGGGTACGACTTTAAGTAGTTTATCCTCGACCTGCTCGACATTCTTACCGGGGGCAAAATTGGTGCGATTACACACGCGGAAAATATGCGTATCTACCGCAATGGTCGGCCAGCCGAAAGCCGTATTTAAAACGACATTGGCCGTTTTCCGTCCCACGCCTGGCAAGGCTTCTAGCGCCGCACGGTCTTCAGGTACTTCACCGCCGTGCTGTTCAAGCAGAATACGACAGGTCTTAATAACGTTCGCCGCCTTGCTGTTAAACAGGCCGATAGTTTTAATGTATTCCTTCACGCCATCCACGCCCAGCGCCAGTATCGCTGCCGGGGTGTTTGCCACCGGGTAAAGCTTCGCGGTGGCCTTATTGACGCTCACATCGGTGGCTTGCGCTGATAATAAGACCGCAATCAGCAGCTCAAACGGCGAAGAAAAGTTCAGTTCAGTGGTCGGGTGCGGATTGTTTTCCTGCAAACGACTCAGAATTTGTATGCGTTTGGTCTGATTCACACCGCTTTCCCGGTATTGCCTTGCAGTTCAGCCTGAGCGGCTTCTTCCGCACGACGCGCTGCACGCAGCTTCATTTTTTGGTCAATGACGTATTTAGCCGCCAACATCATACCCAGGCCAATAAAAGCGCCCGGAGGCAGCATTGCCAGCAGCATGGGCGAATCGAAATGGACGACCTCAATACGCAACGATTTGGCCCAGGGACCGAGCAGCTGATCGGCGCCGTTGAACAATGTGCCGTTGCCAATGATCTCACGCATCGAACCCAGTACCACCATCGCGCAGGTTGCGCCCATGCCAATGGCAAATCCATCCAGGGCCGCCAGCGGAATACTGCTTTTCGAGGCGACCGCTTCGGCGCGGCCTACCACGATGCAGTTAGTCACAATCAGTGGGATAAAAATACCCAGTGACTGATACAAGCCATACGCATAGGCGTTGATCAACATCTGAACGCAGCTCACGACCGATGCGATGATCATGACATAAATGGGAATACGAATTTCTGATGGCACCCAGCGGCGTGAAGCAGAAATAGCGCTGTTAGTGATGGTTAATACCAGCGTGGTCGCCAGGCCAAGGCCGAGGGCATTCGTCGCCGTGGATGTCACCGCCAGCAGCGGACAAAGCCCTAACAGTTGCACCAGCGCCGAGTTATTTTTCCACAGCCCGCCAACCAGCAGGTTTTTAGCTTCACTCATGTGCATCTCCACAGTCGGGTAGCGAAGAGAGTTTCCCTGGAAGGGTTTCAATCAACAGGGCGGTACGTTTGGTCGCGTTGACCACCGCACGTGGGGTGATCGTGGCACCGGTAAACTGATCAAACTCGCCACCATCTTTTTTAACGGCAAAATTTTTGTCATCAGCACCGTGAACGACTTTGCCATTAAAGCTGTTAATCCAGTCTGAAATGCGCAGTTCGATTTTATCGCCGAGACCGGGTGTTTCATGGTGTTCCACCACGCGCACGCCCAGTACCTTGCCATGAAAGTCTGCACCCACCAGCATTTGAATAGCACCAGAATAGCCGTCTGGCGCAGTGGTCTCAAGTGCGGCGGCAACAGGCTGATCGCCTTTACGGGCTAAATAGAGGTGATGAGGTTTGTCATTACCAAGCGCGCTATCCGTGACAACGTAACATTCTTGCTGAATGGCATTGTCATACATGTCAGTTGGCACCACCTGATTAAGCAGGTTCTTTTGTTGCAACTGGGTCTGTTGATCCACGGTTGGTTTAGTGACGGTATTGACCACGGCTGTTAAGCCGGTGGTAATTGCCGCAAAGATTGCCAGGGTGACGCCGTTTTTACGAATTGTCTCCAGCATCGCTTATTCCTTGTGATGGCCGTAGACGCGCGGCTGGGTGTAGTAATCGATCAGCGGTACGCAGATATTAGCCAGTAATACCGCAAAGGCTACGCCGTCAGGATAACCGCCAAAACTCCGAATCAACCACACCAACACGCCAATCAACGCGCCATAAATCAGTCGGCCCCGGTTGGTTGTTGACGCGGTAACCGGATCGGTTGCGATAAAAAATGCACCCAGCATGGTTGCGCCAGATAATAGATGAATCATTGGGCTGTTAAGGGAGTCGGGTGAACAAATCCAACCGAGGGTGGCGCAGAATGCCAGCGCTGCCAACATCGCCACCGGAATATGCCAGCGAATAGCATTTTTCCACAGCAGGAACAGGCCACCAGCCAGATAGCCAAGGTTAATCCATTGCCAGCCAAGACCTGCCAGTACGCCGCTATAAATCGGTTGTGCCAGCAGCTGATCGGCGCTGTGTCCGGCACGCAAGCCTGTTTTAAAGGTATCAAGCGGTGTGGCCTGGCTTACGCCATCAGCCCCGAGCTGCAACTGTTGCAGGGTATCGCCCGCTAACGTATGGCTGGTAAACACCATGCTAAGTGAATCAAGCAGGCTGGGTTTGATAACCTGCAGCGCATCGGGCGGCATCCAGCTGGTCATCTGTACCGGAAAAGATATGAGCAGCACCACGTAGCCAACCATGGCTGGATTAAAGGGATTTTGCCCCAAACCGCCATAAAGCTGCTTAGCAATCACAATGGCAAATACGGTGCCAATGACCACTAACCACCAGGGGGCCAGCGGCGGCAGGCTGATACCGAGCAAAACCGCCGTCAGCAACGCTGAATTATCAGCCAGGTGAGTCGCAACTGGCGCTTTGCGTAACCGTAAAATGATTGATTCGGTGAGCCACGCGGTGATCGTAGCCAGAATGACCTGTAACAGGCTGCCATAGCCAAAAAAATACCACTGAGCAGCAAAGCCGGGGACAGCTGCCAGGACCACCAACAGCATGATGTTGCTCGTGCTGCGGCGGTTGTGGGTATAAGGGGAACTTGCAATACGAAAAGCCATTTATTCCTCAAACGTCGATGTCGACTGCGCTTTACGCGCTTTGGCACGAGCAATGGCAGCGGCAATAGCCGCTTTGCGTGCATCTTCGGGTTGATTAAGTTCAGGCGCTTGTTCAGGTTCTGAATGAGCGTTGTTAGCTTGTTCTTCTGCCTGCTCAGCTTGCTCGACGTTAGCACGAGCGCGGGTGGCCATTTCGGCAGTGGCACGTACCTCTTGCTCTGCTTCTCTAACGGCTTCGTCTGTTGCTGCTTCCCCGGCATTTTGTCGCACCGCCGCTTTCTTCGCTTTCGCGCGAGCGATAGCCGCGGCCACTGCGGCTTTGCGCGGATCTTCCGCTGCGGCTTCAGCCGGTTCAGCATCGACTGACTTTTCTGCCGGAGCGTCAGAGGCCACCGCTTTCTTCGCTTTTGCGCGAGCGATAGCCGCGGCCACTGCGGCTTTGCGTGGATCTTCCGCTACGGCTTCAGCCGGTTCAGCCGTGACTGGTTTTTCTGCCGGGGCGTCAGAGACCGCCGCTTTCTTCGCTTTTGCGCGAGCGATAGCCGCGGCCACTGCGGCTTTGCGTGGATCTTCCGCTGCGGCTTCAGTCGGTTCAGCCGTGACCGGTTTTCCTGCCGGAGCGTCAGAGGCCACCGCTTTCTTCGCTTTTGCGCGAGCGATAGCCGCTTCGACTGCGGCTTTGCGCGGATCGTCGGCCTGTCGACTCAGCGCCTGTGTTTCTGCCTGCGTTTCGGCCTGACGCAGACGTGCCTGCGCATGACGCGCTTCACGCTGGGCTTCCAGCACGGCGTCATCTGTTTCGGTGTCCTGCTTCGCTTTTATACGTGCTTTCGCCGCCGCCAGCTCGGCGTTATCACTACGTGCCACACGCTGTTTGGCTTCAACATGGCGGGCTTCACGCGCCAGCTTTTCGCGCTCAAGCCGTGCCTGACGCGCCTCAAAGCGCGCCTTAGCTTCCAGCGTACGCTTCGCTTCAAGATCGATGGCGCGCAGCTCTGCCTTTTCCTGGCGGTAATATTGCACCAGCGGAATATTGCTTGGGCAGACATAAGCACAGGCACCGCACTCGATGCAGTCATCAATATGATGAGCACGGGCTTTATCGTGATCGCCGCCCTGGCTGTACCAGTAAAGCTGCTGCGGTAGCAGCTTAGCGGGACAGGCATCAGCGCAGGCCGAGCAGCGAATACAGGATTGCTCTTCGCTGTTATCGCCCATTTCACGGCTGGACGGAGCCAGCAGGCAGTTAGTCATTTTAACGACTGGCACATCCAGCGATGACAGGGTAAAGCCCATCAGCGGCCCACCCATGATGACCATCTGACGCGGCGCCGGGCGGAATCCAACCTGGTGCAACAGATGGCTGATGGGCGTGCCGAGGCGACACCAGACATTGCGCGGTTGCGCAATGGCTTCGCCGGTCAGCGTTACCACGCGTTCGGTAATGGGCTCGCCGTTAATAATGGCGCGCTTGACCGCCCATGCGGTGCCAACGTTTTGCATCAGCACGCCAATATCGGTTGAACGTCCGCCATGCGGTACTTCCATGCCGGTCAGAATTTTCGTTAACTGCCTGGCGCCGCCCGACGGATATTTGGTTGGAATTACGCGAATCTGTAAATCACGCTCGTTACCAAGGGCTTTTTTCAGCGCGGCAATCGCCTCCGGTTTATTATCTTCAATCCCGATCAACACGCGCTCGGCCTGCAGCACCCATGCCAGTATGCGACAGCCTTCCAGCACTTCGGTCGCGCAGTCCTGCATCAAACGGTCGTCGGCGGTGATGTAGGGCTCGCACTCGGCAGCATTAATAATCAGCGTATTGACCCCGCGCAGGCCGCCCTTCAGCTTGGTGGCAGTGGGAAACCCCGCACCACCTAACCCGGCAACGCCTGCATCATGAATGCGCTGCACAATTTCTGCTCGCTCGTGTTGCCGGTAATCGGGCAACGGATTGAGCGGCATCCAGCGATCTTCGCCATCCGGCGTCATGAAAATGCACAGCTCAGACAAGCCGGATGGATGGGCGGTCATATGCTGACCAATCTCTTCAATGACACCCGATGTCGGCGCATGTACCGGTAACATCCGCCCGTTGCCAAACGTCAGCGGCTGGCCGCGCAGCACCTTATCGCCGGGCGAAACGCAAATTTCGCCTTCATGACCAATGTGCTGCTTCAGGGGAATGATAAAGCGGTGCGGCAAGGGCAGTTCGCTCAGCGGCGTGCCATTGGACTGGGTTTTCATTTCAGGTGGATGAATGCCACCCTGAAAATCCCAGACCTTATCTTTTTTAAAAAAATTCAGAAAATTAAGCATGACTCTCAACCGGGATCACCCGAACAGGAATGGTGTCGAGATCCCATTTCCAGTTGGCGGTAGTGGTGGCCACTGGACGCATTTCAATGCAGTCGGTAGGACAGGGCGCGACACACAGATCGCAGCCGGTGCAGACGTCGCTTAATACGGTATGCATAGCGCGCGTGGCACCAACGATCGCATCAACCGGGCAGGCCTGTATACATTTGGTGCAGCCGATACAGTTTTCTTCATCAATCCACGCGACGGTGCGTACCGGCGCTTTGGTTTCTTCATCGCCATCAATGGGTTGAGGATCAACGTTAAGCAGCGCAGCCAGTTTGAGCATGGTCTGCTCGCCGCCAGGTGCGCATTTATTGATGGCTTCACCGTTATTGCCCACGGCATCTGCGTACGGACGACAGCCCGGATAACCGCATTGGCCGCACTGACTCTGTGGCAGAACCGCGTCAATTTGTTCAACAATCGGATCTTCTTCTACCTCAAAACGGCGCGAGGCATAGCCCAGCAGGGCGCCAAAAACCAGACTGAGAGCACTTAATACAGCAATTGCTATCCAAATCGCGGTCATCAGAATTTCACCAGCCCGGTAAAGCCCATAAATGCCAGCGCCATCAGGCCTGCGGTAATCAGTGCAATCGAGCTGCCTTTAAAGGGCGTGGGCACATTAGCCAGCACCAGACGCTCGCGCATGCCCGCAAACAGCACCATCACCAGCGAAAAGCCGAGCGAGGCGCTAAAGCCGTAAAGCGCGGCCTGGAGAAAAGTGTGATTGAGGTTAACGCTCAATAGCGGAACGCCAAGCACTGCACAGTTGGTGGTGATCAGCGGCAGAAAAATACCCAGCAGGCGATACAGCGACGGGCTGGTTTTACGTACCACCATTTCAGTGAACTGCACCACCACCGCGATCACCAGGATATACGCCATCGTGCGTAGATAAACGAGATCGAGCGGCACCAGAATAAGGTGATTTACCAGCCATGCACAAATCGACGCCAGCGTAATAACAAATGTGGTGGCGAGTCCCATGCCAATTGCCGTTTCCAGTTTTTTGGAAACGCCCATAAAGGGACAGAGGCCGAGAAACTTCACTAACACGAAGTTATTCACCAGCACTGTGCCAACAAAGAGAAGGAGATAATTGGTCATTTTTTCGCCATGAATTCAGAAAGCGGCTTATTATCAGGGATAAGACAATCTATCTCAACTCCCACACCCCATCGGGCAGGTAAGACCGCACTCAGAATTAAATTCCCGACGATTCTCACCGTTTACGGCTGGGTGAACGTGGCTTTTACACGTTGAGAACGTTTGAAATAGGGAGCAAAAACGGCAGCAGCCAGTAACGAAAGCAGTAAAGTTTGCAGTGCTTTGGCATCTGAAACCGGCGTAAAGGCAAAAGTTTTAATCGCCAGCAAAACCGTAACCAGCAACCACAAGATATAATGGCGGGGCAAACGGTATGAGCGCTTAAAGAATATCCAGCAAATCCACAGGCTATAAAGCCAGGTCGCAGCAGCGGTGAGCAAAGAAATTCCCCATTGGAGTAATAAGGTACTGCCGTGGGAAAACAGCGTAACGCGCCATTGCGGATTAAACAGCGGTGTAAGATACATTGCCGTTACCAGCGCTGTGGTCAATAGAGTCATAATCAACCAGGCCAGTGGCAGCAGTAACCAGCCACCAATACGCGGCGCAGCAACCTGTTCATTCATAGCAGATGTTCCTGTTTCAGGGGAGGAAAGCGGAGCAGAATAGCATGTCCAAACGGGGGATGCCCGACATGGACAAGGGGATGAATAAAAAGAGGGAGGGAGGGCGTCTAAACCACGTAATGCCAGACTGTTTTCGGCACACAACCTAAATCATATAAACGTCCGCCAGAAGCGAGTTCAGCGCGACGGTGATCGGCGGCGCGGTACATATTGATAATATCCTTGTCATCGGTAAGCGAATAATTGAGATGATCGTAAAGTTTTTCCAGGCTTTCAAGGTTATTCACTTTGCGAAATTTAAGCAGGTAATCGTGCGCAGTCATCATTGCCATAGCAGTCGAAGAAACAAAGGAGTGCTCAGTATAGGGAGCAACCTTTGCCTGTCCAGATCCGATGCGGAAAAAAAGCGTAAAATCAGACTTTCTTACAGCATGTGTCGCGAAAACTGCTTTTTTTTAAACTTTAATGGATGATGAATTGGATTCTTTATCACATTTATGCAGGACAGCGACCGCTATCACGGCCTGAACGCCTGAATAAAAACCGGCCGAATTAATCAGCACATGTCGTTTTTTATGCATTTATGCGCATTTTCTGCCGCTATTGCCTGATGTTAAAGCGTCATTTCGACCGTTAACGGTCACGTAAAATCTGCCGCTCTGCGGATCATGCTCACAAGATTTAGGGCAAGGTCTCGCCAGATATGACTTTGTGCGGATAATCACAAAATCAATTAATTATCCGCCCACGCTGTAAATAACCATTCTGTACGCATCTCTGTAATCGCTTCCAGTGAATTACCGCATAAGCGGTTCTGTTTATTACAATTATTTAACCAGTGCCAGATAAAAACTCAGTAAATTTATCCATAGCCTCTTGTAAAATAAATGCCAGTTACGTTGCGTAACCCCTTTAAATTGCTCTGTTTTGTGACGTTCGTCGCCATTATCGCTGACGTTTTAGTCCAGGCTGAATAAGCTCTTTACCCTACAAAGCAAACGCCCTTCAGAGGAATAAAAATTATGTGGAAACGTTTACTTCTGACCACGCTGGTTAGCGCCGCGTTGACTGGTCCGGTGCTGGCGGCAAACATGACGGTTGGCTTCTCGCAGGTAGGTTCCGAATCCGGCTGGCGCGCAGCGGAAACCAATGTCGCGAAAAGTGAAGCACAGAAACGCGGTATCACGTTGAAAATCGCAGATGGTCAACAGAAACAAGAGAACCAAATCAAAGCGGTACGCTCTTTTATCGCTCAGGGCGTTGACGCCATTTTTATCGCACCTGTGGTACAGACCGGATGGGAACCGGTATTAGAAGAAGCTAAAGATGCCGAAATCCCGGTATTCCTGCTGGACCGCGCCATTGTTGTTAAAGATAAATCGCTCTATATGGCGGTAGTGACGGCAGATAACGTACTGGAAGGCAAGCTGATTGGCGACTGGCTGGTGAAAACCGTTGGCAACAAGCAGTGCAACGTGGTGGAACTGCAAGGCACGGTAGGCGCCAGCGTAGCGATTGATCGTAAAAAAGGCTTTGCCGAAGCGATTAACGGCCATCAAAACATCAAAGTTATTCGCTCTCAGTCTGGCGACTTTACCCGCAGCAAAGGGAAAGAGGTGATGGAGAGCTTTATCAAAGCGGAAAATAACGGCAAAAACATTTGCATGGTTTATGCACACAACGACGACATGGCTATCGGCGCGATTCAGGCTATCAAAGAGGCCGGTCTGAAGCCGGGGAAAGACATTCTGACCGGCTCTATTGACGGCGTGCCGGACATCTATAAAGCCATGCTGGCGGGGGAAGCCAATGCCAACGTAGAGCTAACCCCGAACATGGCTGGCCCGGCTTTTGATGCGCTGGAAAAATTCAAAAAAGATGGCACAAAACCGCCAAAAATTATCAAAACTGAATCGAAATTGTACTTACCCGCTGACGCGCAAGCGCAGTTGGAGACCAAAAAAGGCATGGGTTACTGACTCGAAGACCGCCCTTCAGGGCGGTTAATGAGATGGTCCCCACCACCCTGTGAGCGGTACGCTGACAGGGTGTTTCTTTATGGAGAAGACCATCATGCAAAACGTCACGCTTATTGGTATCGATCTCGGTAAACATTCTTTTCACAT
>NZ_JASUAZ010000036.1:0-37567 GCF_030283135.1 Mixta mediterraneensis
TGAAAGATAAGCTGAAAAGCGGTCAACTCCAGAAGAAAACGAAAGCAACAACGCTCGAATGATTCAAAGGGGGTGGGTCAGTTTTACTTTGGCAGGGTGGGTCAGAATTCGATCGGTATTGACACTTTTCATTGCTGTAACTATTTGTAATATCAATAGTTTGAAGTTTCGTCACTTGATAACTTGTTGAAATAAAGTGTAACAGCCGCAAAAAGCTAGATAATTCCCGCTAACATGTTCACAAAACCCCCAGAAAAACCTGTTTCCGATTAAAACCCTGGCTGAGCAGACAAACAACCACTGCGGCCTCAGGACACTTTCATCATTGAATTCAGCCGTTAGTCCTGCCCCGCCAGCAATAATACCCGGCCAGAAGAAGCTATCAGCCTGTTTTTCTTCACTACCGCAGCAGGTATCGGGTGTGAAAACGAAGCGGGAATGATGCGGCAGAACGACGCTGTTTGATCAACCAGCCTAAAAACGTTTCTGCATCAGGCAGGCTTTGCAACAGGCGTGCTGGTTAAATGTCGCGTCACGGGGATGGCGTGTTTTAAATGCTTAAAAGAATGCGGGCACCTTCTCAGGTGCCCGTGTTATTAGAAGATGAGTTTAAATACTCCGGTCAGGGTTAGCAGCCCAACAATAAAAATGATGGCGATGATCCACAAAATTATTTTCATTTCCTTCTCCCTTACCCATAAAAAAGCCTTTGTTGTAAACAGTATAGGTGAGAATTTTACCTTTGCCGGTTTCATCTGCTCCTGTCGGCTGTAAAACGCCTCTCAATTTCGCCTCACTATTTTCTGCGAGAACGGTCGCAAGAAGATGATTTTTACCTTGCGCCGTTTCGTTTTTATTCCAGACACCGACTAAAATTTAAGCGGCAAGGGCAGGCCAAATTGTGATGAATTTGAAATCAGTAATAAGGAGATCTTATGAGCTCGATTAATACCAGCATGGGCCGCTACAGCCTGAAGGCAAAAAATAGCGGCGATCACATTCAAGGCTCTTTCGCCATCAATGATGAAGGTGGCACGCAGCTCACCATGCAAGAGTTTGAGGAACACTACCTTGATGATGTGGTTAACAATGTGATTTATCCTGTCACTGGCGGTAACCGTGAAATTACTCGTGCCCTGCGCGAACAAATGGTAAAAGCCGGTTTCGAACAACCTCACTAATCCCTGCGCGTCTGGGCCGCACGTTGCGGCCCCTACCTTTGCTGAAATTTTTATCCATAGCCTGAAAAGCGTACAGCCTGAACCTATTGCCTCGCACCGGGCTATCGGCTGGATTCAGAGCATGACTGTCTTGCCTCTGGCCTAAAGGTGATGCGCTGGCGATCCTGTGAAAAAAATTTGTTGAGCCGCCAGGAAAGCGTCTCCCGGCGGACACTCTTTAAATCGCGTAGGAAAGCAGCAGACAGCCGACTAAACCACATACGGAAATAATGGTTTCCAGCGCTGACCATGACCGGATCGTTTCGCCAATTGTCAGGTTGAAATATTCCTTAAACAGCCAGAATCCCGGATCGTTAACGTGTGAGAAAATCACGCTTCCCGACCCTACCGCGATCACCATCAGTTCCGGACTGGCACCACTGGTAGCAATGAGGGGTGCCACAATACCGCCTGCGGTGATCGCCGCCACGGTTGCGGAGCCCAATGCAATACGCAGTACCGCAGCAATCGACCAGGCCATTAAAATTGGTGAAACATGGGTTTCCTGCATCAGGCTGGCAATGTATTTATCCACACCGCTGTCAACTAACACCTGCTTAAATGCGCCACCGCCGCCAATAATCAGCAGCATCATCGCGATAATTTTGATCGAATCCGTCAATGTATCCATTACCTCTGCCATACTGCGGCCACGGTTCAGACCAAAGGTAAAAATGGCAATCAACACCGCAATCAGTGTCGCCATGATCGGATCGCCAAAAAATTCAGCATAGGGAAGCAGCGCGTGTCCTTTTGGCAGCAGCATTTCCGCTATGGCACGAAGCGCCATCAACACTACCGGCACTAGCGACGTCCAGACGCTAACGCCAAAGCCCGGCATTTCAGCTTCGGTAAACGTTTTCGGGTTATATAATCCTTCCGGGATCGGTTTATCGATTTTTTTCAGAAAGCGCGCATAAACCGGTCCGGCCAGAATAACCGTTGGAATACCCAGTAAGATACCGAACAGCAATGTTTTTCCCATATCGGCATTAAACAGCGTGGCGATTGCTGTTGGACCGGGATGCGGCGGCAGAAAACCATGCGTAACAGAAAGCGCGGCGGCCATTGGCACGCCCACGTACAGCAGAGGTACGCGCGCCGATGCCGCTACGCTGAACACCAGCGGCAACATCAGAACAAATCCAACTTCATAAAACAGTGCGAAACCTACGGTAAAACCAGTCAGCACCAGAGCCCACTGAATATACTGCGTACCAAATTTTTTAATTAGCGTGGTGGCAATGCGCTGAGCGCCGCCGCAATCAGCCAACAGTTTTCCGAGCATGGCACCAAAGCCCATAATCAGCGCCAGGCTGCCAAGCGTACCGCCCACCCCGCTTTTAATAGAAGTAATGACTTTATTGACCGGCATGCCCTGCATTACCCCAACCGCCAGAGCCACCAGAATGAGCGCAATAAAACCATTGAGTTTGAAACGGATCATGAGCAGCAGCAGTAACGCAACGCCGATCGCCACATAAAGTAATGGCATAATTTTTCTCCACCTTGCGCACTGACGATAAAACGCCGTGCCGGTTTGTTATCGGCTCCCCAGAGGGCTACAAAACTTTGCATTGGTAAAAAAGGTTAACAGGCTGATAGTTGCTGTTACCGATAACATGTTAAGGGTAACATTCCGGTGAAAGCATCACCCTCTCAATGATGAATTTCTGTTTTGCGAAGGTGATCAACTTCTTGCCAACGCGTTATCAGAAAGTTTGCAGAGGCCAGCGGCGCGCTTTTAGTTACACTCAAATTTTAGCGAAAACTTAAAAGGATGCGCTGGTGAGTGAGAATCTGAGTGAGCTGCACTGTAATCAACGAACCCTGTTTGGACGCGGAAGCCTTGATAAGCTGGTGCCGTTATTAGCGTCACAGCAGCAACCAACCCTGTTATTTTGCGGACAATCTTTTCTGCAAGGCCCGGCTTACGCACGCTTAAAAACCTCTTTAAACGATCACATTATTGGCTATGAAATAGTGCGTAATGAAGCCTCGCCTGCTGATATTGACGGCTGGGTCGCCCGCTGGCGTGGTCACGTTGATCGGGTCGTGGCGATAGGCGGCGGCAGCGTGCTGGACGCGGCAAAAGCATTTAGCGCGATGATCCAGCATCCGCTACCAACAGCACGCTATCTGGAAAAAGTGGGTGACAGCGCCGTTCAGGCTGTGACACTGCCCTTGATTGCCGTGCCGACCACGGCCGGAACCGGTAGCGAAGTCACCCAGAACGCAGTAGTTACCGATCAACATGACATTCAGGTCAAAGCCTCGCTGCGCCATCCGGTATTCGTGCCGCGGGTGGCCATTCTCGATCCCGATCTGCTCAAGGGCGCGCCCGATAACGTGCTGGCAAGCTGCGCTATCGATGCCTTTACCCACCTTTTCGAAGCCTATTTATCAAATAAGGGAAATTTATTTACCCGCCAGCTGGCTCTGACCGGCCTGAAGCAATTTGTTCAGGCGTGGCCGGCGTTGAATCGGAAAGATGCTGAGGGCGACGATGCGCGTGAAGCGATGATGATGGCGTCATGGCTGGGAGGCGTTAGCCTGAGCAGTGCCGGGCTGGGGGTGATTCACGGCATCGCTGGTGAGCTGGGCGCGATTAAACCTTTCCATCATGGCGAAGTGTGTGGACGATTACTATTTCCCTTCCTTGAGCAATTAGCAGAGAGCCAGCAGCCTGAACAACAAAAATTGATGTCCGAATTACACCAGCAGCTGTTTAGTGAAACGGCGGCTTCTCCGGCGCGGCATTTAAAAAACTGGCTGCAACATCAGTCAATTAGCCCATTCTGGCAGGAAGGACCTTCGTTGACATTAACCGAGGTTGACTGGATTCTGGCTCGTGCCAACAGCAAAAATTCATGGGTGAACTACAGCCAGGAGCAAATGCGTGAAATGATCGTGCAGGCATGGCCGATTAATTAAAGGAGTACCGGGCAGCACGCTGCCCGGCCTCACTGCCTGTCAGTATTAAAGTCAAAATGCAGAAGTTTTATCCTTATTTACCGCGGCAATGAAGAAGTGAAGCACTGCCCTGCGGCCTGAATAATTGCGTTCATTAATGTCCAGCCTATAGCCAGGATCAGCGCGCACTTTCCGCAAAAGGCCCCTCACCCGCCAGCATCTCTTCAATAACCTGCAATACGCCCTGGTCATTGTTATTGGGGGCGAGAAAACGTGCGGCACCTTTTACCCGCTGTGGCGCATTGCCCATGGCAAAACTAAAACCGGACTGCTTCAGCATTTCGAGGTCGTTGCCTCCGTCGCCAAACGCCAGGACTTCATCATGAGAAATGCCCCAGCGCTGCGCCAGCAGGCCTAAACCATGCGCTTTATGATTACCCGGAACGATTAAATCCACCGAACCATGCCCGCTGGAGGTTGCTGCCGCTGCGCCCTGATGCAAACGCGCAATATCAGCCATCAACGGTTCGACGTAATCATCGGAAAGATTGAGCGCAAATTTAAATAACCGGTCATCTTTTGCTTCATCAATGCTGCCAATTTTTTTCAGGCGATGGCAATAATGGCGCATCTTCGCCAGCCATTTTTCATCGGTTTCGTCGAAATAATAGGCACTGTTGCGCCCACACAGTAGATAGCGCAAGCCGGGATAATGGCCATTTTGCAACGTGTCGATCACGGCATCAATATCGCTACGAGAAAATGATCCACAAAACAGCTCTTCATCGCGGTCGAGTATCCATGCACCATTTTCAGCGACATAAGCAATTTCATGCGTAATTTCAGGAAAGAAAGAGGTGAGCTGGTAATACTGATTACCGCTGGCAACGACAAATTTGATACCACGGGCAGTTAATTGTTGATAAAGAGCGAGAAAGCGAGCCTGGTTGTACTGTTTTTTATCATCAAGAAAGGTGCCGTCCATATCAACCGCAACCATTTTAACCGTCGTCATCATGACTCCTTAAACAGGAAGGGATACACAAATTTGACTGTCAGAATAGCCTGGTGAAGAAGAAAAGCGGAGAGAAACACGGATGACCTGAGCCATCCGTGATGAAATTAATGAAATGCGTTACTCAGGATCAGCGAGGTAATGATGCCGGTCGCGGCCGCAATTAACACATAATTACCGTCGATATAAGCCCAGTATTCACCGCGAGGCGGTTCGCGCAGGCCACGTTCGTGCCAGTCATTCACGCGATAGATATTATCCCGATATTCGTGCGGCACCACATGACCGCGACGGAAGTCATGACCGTTCCATGCAAAATGATCGCGATTGTTGCGATGTTCAGGAGAACGGCCGCCCTGATCATGGCGGTTATCGTGCCTCTGGTTTGCTGGACCCGGACCGCGCCCGCGATCCTCATGATGGCCGCCACCTTCACGCTGTTGCTGCCACGATTGTTCATGATGGCCGCCTGGCCCGTCAGCCCAGGTCGTACCGGAAAACAAAGTGCTGCATGCTAAAAGTGAAGCGATAAGACTTAATGTTGTTTTTTTCATGGTACTGCCTCCAATGATAACGGCTAATGAAGCGCCGTTGAGATTACATTAACCATATGGAGGTGAATCAGCATCACCAAAAGTCTTAAAGATCGGTAACTTACACTCAATTACACTGCCTTATCTATTTCTTAACGATTGTCATCATTTCTGACATAGATTGGTATGAATAATAATCCGCTCAGCAAGCAGCGTTTAATTACAACGAGAAAAATGTAATTTAATTGAGAGAATAGTTTAAAGACCAAAGGAACGTAATAAAAGCGACGGGGAAATATATAAAAATGCGCCAGGAAGCCAGTAAAGGGAAAATAAAAACCCGATCGAATACGATCGGGGAATAAATATCTTTATCAACCAAACGGGGTAAAACCCTTAATCTCCATTAAGGGAAAACTGAAGCACACAACACCACATCACGAGTGCTGCGCGATAAGAATAGCATCTCTTTTAAACCGGTTGGTTGAAAAAATATCATGTTGAATAAAATATTTTTCAATATATCCTTACGCATAAAAGTTGTTTTTACTTAACAGGAAAAAACTGAAATAAAAAATAGCATTCAGAGCGGCTATCAAAACAGGTTAATACTTCAGCCCGCTAATCAACTCCTGTTTATTATAAATTAATGCTAAAAATAGCGTCCTGTCCTAAAAATTCTCTTTTAATAAAATCACATCAACCTTGCGAATAAGCCCACTGTCAGGTAGCGGTAGCTGTCTTATATCCGCACATCAAATGTGCCCTGCCTGTTCAGATGTTAAAACAATGAAAATAACTCGTCTCAATTGGCAATTGTTGAGGTAGAAGGCCAGCCTGGAGAAGTCATGCATTAGTTCGACAGGCTTTGCGGTGACAAACCGGCACATGGATGTTATTACCCTGAACAGGACCCGACGCAGCTCACCTTTTCGCTGTGCTATCGCCGGTATGCCTGGCCGATAGCCAGCGCATCACCGCTTTTAGCCATACCACCCGCTCACTGACGACAAACCCGACCAGACCAGCTAAAACAGCAGATTATCTCACCGGGCCGTTCGGCTTAATCTAACGGCGCTGGCTACACTTCTGTTCAGAATGACTAATCTGGGCAAATGGCTCCCATTTCCCATGATGAACATTGCCGCCATTACCGTACCGATTTTATTCGCCTTAGCTGACGGCAATTTACTGAGCAAAGGAGTCGAACAGATGAAAGCATTAACCTATCACGGTCCATATAAAGTCAGCGTCGATAACGTCCCCGATCCCGGCCTTGAAGCCGCTGACGATATTATTCTGCGCGTTACCGCCACCGCTATTTGCGGTTCTGATCTGCATCTTTATCATGGCAAAATTCCTGGCACCGGCCACGGCGATATTTTTGGTCATGAATTTATGGGCGAAGTGGTGGAAACCGGCAGCGCGGTCACTGCTGTTGCAAAAGGCGATCGTGTCGTCATTCCATTCGTCATCGCCTGTGGCGACTGTTTCTTTTGTCATCTGCATCAGTATGCAGCCTGCGAAAATACCAATAGCGGCAAAGGTGCGGCACTAAACCGGAAAAATATTACGCCCCCCGCCGCATTGTTTGGTTACAGCAAGCTGTACGGCGGTGTGCCAGGCGGCCAGGCTGAATATGTGCGGGTGCCGAAAGCCAACACCGGCCCATTCAAAGTGCCCATGACGTTAGCGGATGAAAAAGTACTGTTTCTCTCTGATATTCTGCCCACAGCATGGCAGGCGGTGAAGAATGCTGAAATAAAACAGGGGTCAAGTGTAGCCATATTTGGTGCCGGGCCGGTCGGCCTGCTGAGCGCTGCCTGCGCGCGTCTGGCGGGGGCCGAACAGATTTTTATGATCGATCACAATGATTATCGGCTGGAATTCGCGCGCGAGCGCTACGGCGTCATCCCCATTAACTTCGATAAAAATGACGATCCTGCAGCATGGATTATTGAAAACAGCGCCGGACATCGTGGCGTTGATGCCGTGATTGACGCGGTTGGCTTTGAAGCCAAAGGTAGCCTGACCGAAACCGTACTTAGCACGTTAAAGCTGGAGGGCAGCAGCGGCAAAGCGCTGCGTCAGTGTATCGCAGCCGTACGCCGTGGCGGTATTGTCAGCGTACCGGGAGTTTATGCTGGCTTTATTCATGGCTTCATGTTTGGCGATGCATTCGATAAGGGACTGACCTTCAAAATGGGCCAGACCCATGTTCACGCTTATCTGCCGGATCTGTTGAATCTGATTGAGCAAGGTCATTTGACCCCGGAAGAGATCGTTACTCATCATATGCCGCTGGAAGATGCTGCACGCGGTTATGAAATCTTTGAGAAGCGTAAGGAGGATTGCCGCAAGGTTATTCTGGTGCCGGGCATGGGGGCGACACAAGCCACGCTGTAAGCCGTAAGGGGCGGCAAACATAGGCCGCCCGCTGATCAGCTCCGGCTTTGAACGTATAAAATAACGGGTAGCGCTCAACGTTCTGCCCGGCACGCTATTGCTACCGCAGGCGCTTTCGACCGCTCTGGTCAGTAACGCGATGGAGTGCGCTTGCCTGAAAACACAGCGGCAAAAGCTGCCCGCGATGCGCTTAAAAATTAACGCAAATAGCGTGATTTAAGCGCAACTGACCACAGCGTTTCGTTGCAGCGAGGGCAGTTTTTACCCTACTGTGCTGCTATCTCAGCTGTCTGACCGCAATGGGTGCAGGCGTACAAGCCGGTTGTCGGCATAAGGGTGAAATCCTGTCGATGTTCAGGGGGTAACACGCTTAAGCCCGCACGTCTTTCATCTTCGTCAAAAAAGTAAATACTCAACTGACCATCCAGCTCAATCAGTGCCAGACGTACTTGTCCGAGATGTTCGACGCCATCCTGCCGAAGCTCCATAAAGAACTCATCTTCAGATATATTGAGGCTGTCCAGGCTTTCCAGCACATACAGCCCATCTTTAATCAGCGTGATAACCTCTCCCTGGATCCATTTTGAAAAACGTGCGCTGTGAGCGGTGAGATAAGTCGTGAAGCGGTATAAGCACAGCAGTACCACAAACACCAGGATCACAGGCAACACCGGTACATCATCATAAAAAGTGACATCACCGGATGCCGATCCCAGGGTTAAAATTACCACCAGCTCAAACAGAGAAAGCTGGCGGATCCCCCTTCGTCCTGAAACTTTCAGAAAGGTAAACACCACCAGATAAGCCAGCAAAACGCGGACGACCACTTCAAACAGGAAAGTAGCCGGTTGGTCATTAAGTAAAAATCGATGCCAGTCGAATGAAAACATTAAAAACGTCCTGGGTCATATGAAATATACCGGCTTAGCCGTCACATTCCCTTTAGCGCCGGAGGAATTCTGATCAGAGCGTGGTAAAGCCGCCGGGAGTGGAAAAAGTATAATCGAAGCAATAAGTTAAAGCGAATATCGCTCTCATTCGTCAGCTGATAACAATAAAACTGACGAAAGATCCTCTCCACCGCGAACCGGCGTTTCGCTTTCTGCCATAAAGCTGAAGGTTTACAACGGGTTTTCCCGTTATTGCTACAAATACTCTGCCGCTTTGCTTTTTCTTTTTACTTCAACCATTTGCATAAAATATTGCCTTACCTATACTTTCCGTAAGGTTTCCATATCGCCGCTGTGATGTAAGAGAAACTTGGAATAAATACTATCTCGATAGCGCCACCCCCTCGCCACGCTATCACCTGCTACCTGGGTTCATTCTTCCCTGAGTGTGAACTCGTTGCTTTTGCATGGATTGCTGACTGCCCAGAATGGCCAGACCAGCCAGTCTGCACCGTATCGCCTTTTAATCTGACTCGTCTGTGGACGATACGTCAGCAGGACGTTTTTGCTCTGTTTTCGTACAGGAGGCGCAATGACGCCATTTCGCAGCTTTTGGCAGGCCGGCTATGAAGGTGCCGATCACATTAATCCGCACGGCGAAGCGCTGGCAATGAATAATATCAATGCCCACCAGCTACGCTGTTCAGAAGATTATGCCGCGCTCAAAGCGTTTTCTATGCGCACGGCACGCGAAAGTGCTGGCTGGCGCCTGTGTGAGCGTGGTGACAATTATGATTTTTCTTCTGTGACGCAGCGTATGCAGGCGGCGCGTCAGCAGGGTATTCAGCTGAGCTGGACCCTCTGCCATTACGGCTGGCCTGAGGATGCCAGCCTGTTCTCCACTGACTTCGTCCCTCGTTTCGCTGCCTTCTGTGGCGAGCTGGCGCGCTTTCTCGCGCCCTGGTATGACGATGCGCCAGTCTATTCGCCCATGAACGAAATTTCTTTTCTGAGTTGGGGGATCGCTGTCGGTCTGTTTGCCTGCCCTGATGCGCCGGAACAGGATCGCGACGATGCGATCAAACGCCAACTGGTGCGCGCCACGCTGGCCGCTTGCGATGCGATCTGGCAAGCCGATCCACGCGCCCGTTTTCTCCATTGCGATCCGCTGATTCATATCGTACCCCATGATGACAGCGAATCTGGCCAGCAGGCGGCGACGCTGGCGTGCGAGTCGCAATATCAGGCCTGGGACATGCTGACGGGTCGGCGCGATCCGGGGCTGGGCGGCGATCCGCGTTACCTCGATCTGATCGGGGTGAATTATTACCACGACAACCAATGGGAAAATATCAGTAATCAACGGTTGTTTTGGCATCTGGGTGATGCGCGGCGAAAACCGATGCATGAAATGCTGCTGGACGTATATCAGCGCTACCAGCGGCCGCTTCTGCTGGCAGAAACCAGCCACGTAGGCAGCGGGCGCGGTGCGTGGATCTCACAGGTTAGCGCTCAGGTTGCCCAGGCACAGCTGGCGGGCGTTGACGTGCTGGGCATTTGCCTTTATCCCGTGATTGATCGCCCCTTGTGGGAGGCCCCTGACTTCTGGACCCGCAGCGGACTTTGGGATCTCGATCGGACAGGGCCGGATCCCTGCGCCCGCCAGTTACAACAGCCGTATGCCCGTGCCTTACGCCAGGCGCAGCAGTGCCTGCATGACTTTCAGAACATTATCCTCTCTACCCGGCATGTTCAGGAGAACAATATGAAACAACCTACCTTAATCGTCTTTAGCCATTTACGCTGGGGGTTTGTGTTCCAACGTCCACAGCATTTACTGACGCGTCTGGCAAAACATTATCGTGTGTTATTTATTGAGGAACCGGTTTATCAGGCGGGGCCGCCAGGTTTGATACAAAACTCACCTGCGACAAACATCACCGTCATCCAGCCGCATACCGACATAAATGCACCCGGTTTTCACGACAGCCAGATTGCCGCTTTACAATTATTGCTGGCAAGCCTGGTAGAAGAAGATGAACATCCGCTGGTATGGTTTTATACACCGATGGCATTGCCGTTACTGACCCCCTTCCAGCCGCGCCTGGTGATTTATGACTGCATGGATGAATTGTCTGCATTTCATCATGCGCCACGCCAATTGCAGCAGCGTGAATCAGCCCTGTTAACGCGCGCCGATTTAGTGTTTACCGGCGGAACCAGTCTGTATGAAGCGAAAAAAGATAAACATCCACAAGTCCATTGCTTTCCCAGCAGCGTTGACGCCATCCATTTTGAGCAGGCGCTGGATCGCAGCAATCGCCATCCTTTGCAGGATGCGCTTCCGCCACTGCGGCTTGGCTACTATGGTGTGATTGATGAACGTATCGATTTGCCGCTGATCGCTGCGCTGGCCGACAGCCATCCTGAATGGCAAATCGTTATGGTGGGTCCGGTCGTCAAAATCGATCCCGCCAGTTTGCCGCAGCGCAGCAATATTCACTGGTTCGGACAGCAACCTTATCAGGCATTACCGCAATTTCTCGCCGGTTGGGATGTTTGCCTGATGCCCTTCGCCCTTAATGCCTCCACCCGTTATATCTCGCCCACCAAAGTGCTGGAGTATATGGCGGCGCAGCTGCCCATTGTCAGCACGGCAATTGTCGATGTTGAACGGCACTATACCGATCTGGTCTCAGTGGCATACAGCCATGACGCCTTTATCCAGGCTTGTGAAACGGCGCTGAAACTGACTCCGGTCGAGCGGCTGGCGCTGGCAGAAAAGATGCAGACAAAAGTAGCGGCTACGTCCTGGGATCGCACCGTTGGGCAAATCCATACACTAATGCAGCGGGCCTTATCCCACGGCAGCGAAGTCACGCAGCACAGTGATGAAACGGCAAAAAGCCCCACCGCTGTGACCTGGCTAACTCCGCCAACCGAAGGGGCTGAAAAAGTCTCCTGTCTGATTATCGGTGCGGGGCCGACCGGCCTGAGTGCAGGCTACCACTACGGCGAAGGCGCAATCATACTGGAAAAAAATGCGACTCCCGGCGGCTGGTGCCGCTCTGTTGAAGATCACGGTTTTACCTTTGATTACGCCGGACACATTATGTTTTCGCAGGACCCCTATGTATTGCAGCTTTATGACATGCTGCTGGGGGATAACCTGCACTGGCAAGAGCGCGAAGCCTGGATTTATAACGATGGCATTTACACGCGGTATCCATTTCAGTCGGCGCTGTATGGTTTGCCCGCCGAAGTGGTGAAGGAATGCATTCTGGGTGCCATTAATGCACGGTACGGTGAAACACAAGCGCGCACCGTGCCGCTGGAAGTGGCTCGCCAGCGTCGCGATTGCTGTGCCGATGGTGCGGTGCCGGATGGCGAAACCTGTGCGCCTGAAGGCGATGCCGTATCAGAGAATTTTGAGCAATTTATCATGCGTACATGGGGAGAAGGTATAGCTCAGCACTTCGCCCTGCCCTACAACAAAAAGCTGTGGAAAGTGCCACTATCCGAGATGGAAACCTCCTGGCTTGGCGGGCGCGTGCCGTTACCCGATCTGGCGCAAATTATCGATGGTGCCCTCCAGCCGTTAGCGAAGCCCGTTGGCCCGAACGCTCGCTTTGGCTATCCGCTGCGTGGCGGTTTTCAGGCTTTGATGTCAGGTTTTTTACCGCACCTGAAATGCACGCTGGAAACGGATGCTACGCTGATAAAAATCATGCCACAGGCGCATATCGCCATGCTGGCTGATGGCCGTCACTATCGTTATGAACAACTGATTAGCACGATGCCGCTCCCGGAATTGATCAAACTGATGGGCGACGAGGTGCCTGAGAATGTACAACTTGCCGCAAAAAAACTGCGCTACGTCTCGGTACGCTGTGTAAATCTGGGCATCGATCGTGCCAATCTGACAGAAAAACACTGGATTTATTATCCCGGCGATACGCTATTTCACCGCATCTTTGTCCAGGGTAATGCCAGCCCACACTGCAACCCACCCGGAGGGTTTGGACTCACCTGCGAAATGACTTACAGCGAAGACAAACCGCTACCGCTGCAAGGTGATGCGCTGATTGAGCGCTGCCGTGAAGATTGCATTAAAGTGGGTATGATCCGTTCTGAAGATACGATTCTTTCAGCCACTCAGGTTGATATGCCGTATGCCTATGTTGTGTACGATCATGCACGTCAGGCAAATGTCGCGCTGATTCTCCAATGGTTGTTAACACAGGATATTCATCTGTCGGGACGTTACAGCGAATGGGAATATTACAATTCCGACCATGCTTTCCTTGCCGGAAAACGAGCAGCGGAAAATGTTAAGACGCAGCTGCCTTCTCAAAACACGTCTGTGTAGCCTACCGGGCCAGTTCAGTTGGGCTGGCCTTTTCCTCTCAGACAAAAATCGCACTGACCGATACCTGAACCAGTCAGATATCGACTCTCTTCGTTCCGTTCTTTCCGCCATAAGCGCGACTGCGCGCAGTGCCAGTAGCGGTGACTTCATGGGTTGATCTTTTATGACGCTGGAAACGTTTATCAGCAGGTCACCCCCGCCTGTAGATATTGTTTACCTACTCATTTGCGAGGGAAACCGCTAGGCTAATATGGCTTGCTGCATTTGTGTCGCCGCCACTCAAAACAGGCCCTGTCCAGACGCGAGTTGATGCTCACTTTTTCCGCTTGCTTTTGCAGGGGTCGGCGAGGCCGTGCTGATACAGGCTGCGGTAAAAACTACCTATTTACTTTTCGGTGACGTATTGATGGCTTTATTGGCTGTTAATGCAGTGACTGAAAACTATCCACACTGACCAGGAGATGTTTTACATGAGGTTGTTCAATGCGTTTTAAGGGACTGAATATCGGTTTTTTTCTGCTGATCTTAGCGATCGTAACGGTCGCCTTCTTTGACGTGTTAGGTCCTTACTTTTCGCCCATTTTGTGGGCTGCTGTGTTAGCCGTTATCTTCCATCCGCTAAAATCGATACTGCGCAACAAGTTGGGCGACCGCAACGGGCTGGCTTCGCTGCTGACCTTGTTGTGTATCTGTTTGATTGTTTTTACGCCGTTAATGATTATTGCCTCTTCGCTGGCGGTAGAGATCAACACGGTTTACCTCAAATTGCAGACTAATTCGACGCAGTTCCCGCTAGTTTTTGCTGAGTTAATGCAGCATCTGCCGGATTGGGCGAAGCATTACCTGGCTGAGCATAACCTGGACAGCGCCACGCAGATCCAACAAAAACTGTCCGAATTTGCCTTGAAAGGCGGTCGGTATGCCGCAGGCAGCGTGTTTATCATCGGTAAAAGTACCTTCAGTTTTACCGTTGGTTTTGGTGTGATGCTGTACCTGCTGTTCTTCCTGTTGAAAGATGGTTCTCATCTGGTGCATCTGATTATGGAAGCGCTACCCCTGTCGAACTTTGTCAAACATCACCTGCTTATGAAGTTCGCCGCCGTTTCACGTGCGACAGTTAAAGGCACGGTGGTAGTTGGCATTGTTCAGGGAATTTTGGGTGGGCTGGCATTCTGGTTTATCGACATTGACGGCAGCCTGCTATGGGGTGCGCTGATGGCATTTTTATCTCTGATCCCGGCCGTGGGTTCCGCGATTATTTGGGTGCCTGCCGCCATCTTCTTCTTTGCCACGCACGCAATAGGGAAAGGGTTATTCCTGGTTGGCTTTTTCGTGATTGTGGTGGGGCTGGTAGACAATATCCTGCGTCCGTTACTGGTTGGCAAAGATACCAAAATGCCAGATTACATGGTGCTGATTGCTACGCTGGGCGGCATGGAAATTTATGGCATCAACGGCTTTGTGATTGGTCCGGTCATCGCCGCGCTATTTATCGCCTGCTGGAATTTACTGTCCGGGCGCGATAACCGCGAGAACATTGTAGAGATTGATGAAGAGTTTATTGAGGAAGGCAAAAAACATTCCGATACCGCCACGGAAGAGTAATTTTCCCTCGCACAAAACAGGCCAAAAATACAAAACCCACCTGATGGTGGGTTTCCTTTTCAACAACACACTTATTAATTAGTCAGTCGCTTTATTCTTCAGATTTTCTGCACCCCGCTTGGTTTTATCCCAGCCTTTTTCAGTGCCTTCTTTGGTTTTATTCCAGGTTTTCTGGCTGCCTTCCTCAATCTTGCTGCTGGTGGCATTGCTTTTGCCTTCCGCTGCATGTTTGGATTTGAGTTTTAGCTCTTCACCCTTATGCTGAGACTGATGCAGTTTTTCTTTTGCCGTATCTGCGCCTTTATGCGCTTCAGCAACCGTTTCGTCAGTGGTCGTTGCGGCGAAAACAGGGGACGCCAGTAAAAGTGCAGACAGTACAATCATTGTTTTCTTCATAATTCCCTCTTTTGTCAAAAGTGCCGTGTCAGGTATTTATTCTGGACTATGCCATGCCCGAAAGATTTAAGAATAAACCAGGAATGCAAAAAGTGGTGTTAACGGCGAAAAAATAATCATAAAAAGGGCAATTCAACTTTATAGTAAGTCCAGTTGCGGGTTATCGTCGGGTTGGCTTCTTACGCGCGTTTTAGCTGCAGGAGCGGGCTTTTGCATTTGAAGATGGAGCCAGTGCAAAATCACGTCCGCAATATACGCCTGTTGCTCAGCCGTCAGTGCCTGTCGTTGAGGGAGGTTGTGCCATTTACTCAGACAACCGCGGCAGCAGGTCGCGGTGGCATGTTGGGCGATAAATACCGGGTGGCCGCGCATCGGCGTTTGTTTACCGTCATTGACCGGTACTGCCGCTGCCAGTCTTTGCCTGATAAAGTCAGCCGCGTGATCCCGCACCTGCGTTTCCCCTTTGCTGAGACAATAATCATATTCCGTTCTGCCTAATGCAAAGCGTTGCCTGAAGGGAGAGCGCGACAAGCGCTGAAAAAGATCATCGAGTTGAGACATAAAACCTCGGTAAAACGGTGCTGAATGGCTAACTGAAGGTAAATTATAAGGGATATTTTTCGTGATTTTTAGTTGCAGCAAACAAAGCGGGCTTCTATGAAGTAAAAACCGCCTTCACGAAGGCGGTTTAGCTTTTCAGATGTCTTTTGCTGGCTCGGGGAAATCATTTCCATCTTCATCTTCCAGCGGATCAATTCCTTCATCCGAACCTTCTGGTAACGCTTCATCATCGTCATCGTAAGCCGGGTATTCGGCATCGTCAGGTACCGGTTCTTCATAATCAGGACGTTCAGACATAGTGACCTCCAACAGCGCTGTTGACCGCTTTTAACTGTAGTTCACCTTACTATGCAAGGCGTGCGGCATCTCACGAAAGCGTAAAATGCCGCCTGTTCTGTCAGTATCATGCGCTGTGTTTACGTCCTGAAAGATAAGTTACACCCTGAGCGCCAAATTCCTCGCGATACGGCACGTCAGGCGGAAGATGAAAAGTTTCGCCAGCATGATAAGTCGTTTCGCTGTATTCAGTAAAAATGGTGATGTCGCCGCTAATGATCAGAGCCATCGCCTCAAAAGAATATATATGATTATCGAGCTGAGTTTTGGGGTTGCGCTCAACTAAAACCGGTTCGTCAAACCCTCTTTCCGCTAACAATTTTCGGTATTCTTGTTCGGTCATTATCACCTCCTGAGCATGATCCTAATCTAAGCATAGACAATGATGTCACGGCACTAATTTTGAGTCTCACCTCAGCACTAAAACGCCGATTAGCGACGAGTCAGAAGAGCAAAAGAGATGCGTATAATCAGATTACTACGGTTTATTCACGGTTAGCGTTTGGCCGCTGATAAGAGTGGTTTCCTGAAAAATGGCTGCCGGTAGGGTAATAACCGTTAAATATTTTGCCCGTGGATGACACCAGGGCGCATTAATGTAACGTGCTGGCCCACGGTGGAAACTCATGGATGTAACCTATCTGGAGACGGCAGAATTTAAGGAATACTGAAAGCAAAACCGCTGAAAAGCAAAGCATATAAACTTAATAAATCTGAATTATTTTATAGCTAATCACTTTGTTAAATATTTACTTTCAATCAGAAAATTTATATTTCAACAAGCTTGCCTGGCTGTTAGAAACAGAATCGCCAGTGAGAATTTTAGTTAGCGCTATTTCCAACATTAAAATCCGCAAAGTGCGGCCTTAAATTATACGGCAATATCGACCTCTGCGTATTCTCGCTGATAATCCTACTGGCATATACAGCCTGATAATGAATCACGACAGCGAAAAATATTACGCCAGTTAAATTACTACGGCTCGGCTATCCTGCAGCAGGCGCTAAGAATTATTTAACAAGCCGGGTGCATTAAGCCCGGACAGAAAATAAATACTGAACCCAGCCGGTAACGACGACGCGTTTTTATGCCAGGCCGCATCTACGATGACTCACAACCTGCTTATCGCTTCCCAGCCCATGGAGCCGTTGCTCTACAGGTAGCTATAAAAAACATCTCTAAAAATGCCTCATCCGTGTTTTTGAGACATAAAAAACCCCGACACAGTATGCCGGGGCTGGTGGCTTAAAAAGAATAGACGCTATTCTTTTTATTCAGACTTACGTCCGCCGCCATGGCTATTGTGACCGCCTTTTTTTCCAGCTTCTGACGCTTTTTCACGATCGTTCGCGAAATTGCCGCCGCTGTGCTGTCCACCTTTTTTGCCTGCTTCTGAAGCTTTTTCATGGTTCTCTGCGAAGTTACCTGAACCACCACGATGTTCGGCCATAATATCCTCCTGAACATATTGTCATTTGTAAAATGGCAACCAGCGAAATTCTATTACGCTAGCCGTTTTGTCGTGTTGCATGAGTTAGTGTAGGCGTAAGTCCAAAGAGCGCAAATAAGTTAAAAACGAAGACACACTGTTATAACCGAACCGGGAACGGGTAAAAAAATGGCAGATATAAGAAAAAACTATGATTAATAATAAGTTATACCTTCAGACCTGCCGTTAAAGAAAGTCGTAAAAATTACACTTGGTTACTTATTTAAAATATATAAAATTTTTATAACCATAATAAACCGAATAACCGCAGCGGCTAATAATTCTGGAGGCTGTAATCTCCTGATATCATCACAACCCTGCTTCGTGCCGCCTGCCCCATCGGAACCATGCATTACCTGATGGAAAACACATCCACGTTTTATTGTAGTGACACACTAAATTCGTCCGTCTGGACAACAACGATATGCTCATCCAGGGACAGCACCGTTGAGCCAATAATAAGAAGAGGCTGCGCTGACAGGACATCATCAGGCGCTCGCATAAGTACACCCTGATAAAGATATGAATGCGTTCTGAAGAAAATGTGAGTGCATTCTGATGAAAATATGTTTTCAGTCAATATTTCTGTTTCGTATATAAAGACAATAGGAATCTAACCTTATAACGTAGAGATGCTTTGCATCCCCTCTGAAGATTTTGGATTTCGATCTTCAGAGGGTTCTTTTCGTGATGAAGATTGTTGTGAAAGAGACGCTTAAAAACCGGATGCTAAAGCCCACCTGAGTGAGCTTTATTGTCTCTTATTCAGGCTGCTTGTCGCCAGACTCTGATGCGCTCCCCTCATCATTCTGCTCACGTTCTTTTGATTTAGATTGAGGTGTAACCAACCCGCGCCACTGGGCGAAGGTAGAAGCAATTATTACCCGCCCTGATGGAAAACCAACAATAGCACCTGAGTTCGACCCCAAACCGGCATTAAATATTAACCCTGTAAACGACTTTGACGATGTTGAAGCCGCTGAATCCCTCATCTGAATTAAAGTTAATTATCCATGAAAATAAATCTGAATAAGATGCGAGTGGCATTCCTGGAATTATTTTAACCTGAAACGGTTAATGGTGAAGGTGAGCCACGCTCTAGCGCCAACTTTATTTTCCCGCCCGAACATCCATGCGTAAAAGGAATTGAAGCGGCTATCGTTGGTAGCTAAGAAAAAACAGGAGCCGAAAGCCAACAGTATTCGCAAATTCTTACGCACCGGCCTGAAAGTCTGCCTGCACGATGGCGATGAAAAAGCAGAATACGAGGACTACCCCGGTAATAAGTTTGTCCTCGCCAGTGCCACGGGTTATCGGCCGTGACCGCTCCTCGTTGACCGCAGCGGACGGTAAGCCATATGTCGGTTGCTACGTTAACGCCACCATCGAATCTGAGCGATGGGTAACAATTTTGGCAAACGTAGCTCGGCGGTGTTCAGTTCTGCCGCGATGGTGATGCATTTGCTGATGCAGCGTTGCAACAGAAGACGATTTTGACGATGTAAGCAGAAGGCGCTGACGCCGAATGATACATAGCCCCCGGCGCTATACCGGGTGGCTGCTTAAATTAAGAACACGGATGTTTATAATTCAAGCAGAAACTTTAATTCTCCTGATGGTGTACCTTTACAGTCTGGTGCAATAATCTGCATTACACTTGTGATTTTTATCATTACGGTTTTTAATGGCTGAAATTTGTTTTAATACAAAATTATACTTATTGATTTTATATTTTAACTCAAGCCCCTTCTTTTCATCAGAATGCGAAATAATCAAATCCCAACATGCTTTTGATTGTTTAACAGAAACAATTTTTTCAGCTAACCCAGCGTATTTTGCATTATTACGAGCCAGCTCAAGAGCTGCATAGCTGCTGTTACAAAACCTTGCCTGAAAATAGTTTACTATTTGCATAAAAACCCTCGTTAAATAAAAATCAATAACACAATATAATTACACGCCCTACCAAAAAACGATAAAAAAATCTTTAACATCCTCCCGGCAGAATAGCGCTTTTTTTGCAGGCAAAATACGCAAGGTGTCTTTATATTCAAAACATTATGGTTAGATCTTGAAACCTATAGCGAAACACCTGTGAAGAACGGTATCCACATTGACGAAAGCGAAGCATCTGGCTCTGATGAAGGCACTAATGCGAGCAGCGGAACGTGACTGGAAGTGGATTGAGAAGTCACCGGTTATCAAGGTGCCACAGGAAAGAAATAAGCGGGTGCGGTGGCTCGAACCCGCTGAAGCTCAGAGGCTGATTGATGAATGCCCTGAACCTCTTAAGTCTACCGTAGCGTTTGCGCTGGCAGCAGGCCTGCGCCGCTCCAACATCGTTGACCTGAAATGGCAGCAGATAGACCTTCAAAGGAAGGTGGCATGGATTTAAGCGTTACCATTCAGCAGGCAGTGACGCATCATCGTGCGTTTGAACTGATAAGCCGTCTGCACTTCATTGGGGGTCTCGTTCAGCAGGAAATCCACAGCGTGATTACTCAGCCATTCCCGCTCTTCCTGCCCGTCTTTATGACGAAATGACGAACCTGATAGAGAAAGCACGGCATGGTTGCCACGGCTTCACTGATGACCGAAACGGCGTTCATCACCGCCGGCAGAGATTCCGCTGTACCGGCAGAGACATATTCGCCCGAACCGGTATTGGGAATCCCTGCCATCCGCATGAAATCGTCGATAGTCATGCTGCGTTCTTCTTTTTTACGGCTGAAAGGCCACATATCACAGCCCCGCTAATTCAGCCCAGCGGCGGCGGTTGTCGGCCACACGGCGCAACTCGGGGTGCTGAGTAAAGAGAGAACGCTGTGCTACCTCAACCGCGCTTTCAGGGTAGGCAGGCATGCTGGTGACGGTAACTTCAATCAGCTCAGCTGTAAGGATGGTGCGCATGGATGGGGTTTTATCAAAATCCCACTCCTGCTTTGATGCCCGAAAGCCAAAGCTCATGCCTGACAGATCGCCACGCTCCACCAGCGTCAGAACATCGCGGCCTAACTGTATCAGGCGGCGTAAGCTCAAAGCGAAGCCCGGTATTATCCTGCGAAATCTGGAGCGTTCCAGATGATGTACGGCCTAATAAATTGGTGTAATCATGCTCATAGAGTGCGCGAACATCCCCACCAGCAGACAGGCTGTCAGTAAATGCGTTTGGCGCAAACTGTTCCTGAAACTCACCCCAGATAACTTCTGACAGGCTGTTCCAGCGCACGGCATACCCCACCAGCTTTTTATCACTGGCGCTGACTTCGGATGTGCGGATTTCAAATTCTTTTTGATTCATTGGTGTGCTCCACAAAGACTGAAAAGGGGCCGGAGCCCCTCGTTAACTGAATCAGGAGCCTGAGCCAGCAACTTCCAGCACTTTGATCGCGTTGGAATCCACCACGCCGCCACCAACATATTTATCGGTGTTCACTTTGTAGAAGCCCGGCTCTGTGATGTTATCCGGGCGGGTGCGCACACCAGTGGTGTGATCAACCACGTAATAACCGCGCCTGAAGTCACCCACGGCCAGCACAGGCTCACCGGCTTCAGCATCAGACAGGTTTTCGAGGTAGTACACCGGACGGCCCAGCAGGGTATCAGGTGAGCCAGCGACCAGACGATCACGCCAGATGTAATCACCGTTGCCGTTCTTCAGCTTTTGCAGCGCGGCGGCAGAATTGGAATTCATCACCCACACCGCATTTTTGCGGTATTTGGATTTCAGCCTGAACAGGAGATCGATCAGCTCATCAGCGGTAGGCGCAGCACCAGCAGTGACCATTTTTTCCAGCGTGCCGAACGGGCGGGTTTTATCACCAGTCTCTGCGCGTGGATAGCTCAGGAAGCCTTTAGCCTTTTTAACACCATCGCCACTGACAAAATCTTCATCTTCAGTAGCAGTGAAGGTGTCCGCGATTTCGGAAGTCAGCCACCCCAGAATATCCACTTCGGAGAAGTCGAGAATCTCCTGAGTGGTTTTCGGATAGGCATAGATGGTGTTCATCTTGATTGAGACTTCTTCCAGTTTCGGCGTGGCGGTCTCGGTACGCTGATCACCTTCAGAGGCGTGATTCACCACAGCACCGCCAACGGACACGAGTTTTTTATATTCGTTGGTTTTGGTGGTCTTCACCGTAGCGATCTGACGCATAACACTGTCATCCTGCATCTGGCGCATAACTTCCATGGCAACGGGTACAAAGAACGATAAGTCGCAAAAACTACAATCACGCGCCCCGCATGAAGTAATTGATGCAATGGAAAAAGTGAAAGAACCCGGTGAAAGCACTGGCCAGTTTATCGTTGCTGCTTTGAAGCGAGAAATCTCATATCGCCAACGCAAATTAGCTCGCGATACCGGCAAAGATTCTTTGTAGGCAGCGTTAACTAAGCGCCAGTTTAGTATCGTATGTCGCTTGCTCAGCGATTCTGGGTTCAGGCAACCAGCAGCTGACTCACTCATTGAAAGTCGGTTCTGCAGATGACATTTCGTTACCTGCAAAGCTTCGGCGAGATGATTGAAATTCCAATCATCTAGCTTTACCGTCATACCCAATGCGTTTAATCACTTGGTTTATGCTTGCTTCGCTCATTGTTTTCCCTGAGTCATTTCGACCGGGAAATACATAGCGGCCTCGTCCAGTTATTTGATGGATTTCCTCTAATAGCTGCTTAGCCTGGCTGGATAGTGGCACAACATGTGGCCGGCGCATTTTCATTCTGTTGGCGGGGATTTGCCAGATACCTTTATTTAAATCGAACTCGCACCACTCAGCCGCACGCAATTCAATCGTCCGCGTACCTGTCAGCATAAGAAGCCGTGTTGCATATTGAGTGACACGGCTGCCGCTGTAATCGCTCAGGGCACGGAGGAACGCCCCAATTTCGTCAGTCAGGAGATGTGGAAAGTGTTTTTGCTTTGGTGCTTTGAGAGCTCCTGCCAAATCAACAACAGGGTTATGCTCTGCCCTGCCGGTAATCACAGCGTAAGTAAAAATCTGTCGGCAAGCCTGACGGGTTTTCTTCAGCTTATCTAAAACGCCGCGGTGCTCCATTTTTCTGAGCACTGCCAGCATCTCGGCTGCTTTGATTTCAGCGATTGCGCGTTTACCAATGAAGGGGAAAACATCCTTTCGAAGGTATTCGAGAATATCCTCAGCGTAACCCCGGGACCAGTTGAGCCGCTTATGTTCATGCCACTCTAACGCCAGTGCCTCGAAACTGTTGCTTAACGCGAGAAGTTTAGCCTGCTTTTCTTCCTGCTTTACTTCTCCGGGATCGTTACCCGCAGCAAGCAATTTTTTAGCTTCTTCACGCTTCATTCTGGCATCAGCAAGTGATACGGCTGGGTATAGACCGAACACAACACGCTTCTCTTTGCCAGAAACTCTGTATTTCAGCCGCCAGCTTTTAGTCCCATTAGGGAATATTTCAAGATACATCCCGCCGCCGTCAGCGAGTTTATAGGCTTTCTCTTTTGGTTTGGCAGAGTCGATTTGACGGGCATTTAGCTTCATTTGGGGGCATCGAGATCCATTGAACGGACTAGTGCCCCCAATGATGCCCCCATAAGGGTATAGCTTTCAATAGAACTTAGTAGACGTCACGATAACGAGAATTCGCTTGTTATGCGGGTTTGAAGGGGTTTTGTAGACTTTGAGATACTTCAGAAGATAAAAAGATGGCACGCCCTACAGGATTCGAACCTGTGACCTACGGCTTAGAAGGCCGGTGCTCTATCCAGCTGAGCTAAGGGCGCGTGGAGATGGCGTGGATTATACGGGCCGACCCGGTTGAGTCAACGGTTTTGACCTGCCAGTCAGCATGGTTGTCGAAGATTAAGACAATGTCAGCATTTCAAAACCTGACAGCGCGATGCGCTTCTGACAAAATAGGCGCCTTCCCCGTTTCAACACAATACAGTGGATTTCCTCTCTGATGGCAGCAAAAATTATTGACGGTAAAACGATTGCGCAGCAGGTGCGCCTTGAGGTTGCGGAAAAAGTAAAGCAGCGTCTGGCAGCCGGAAAACGCGCACCGGGTTTGGCAGTCGTTCTGGTAGGTGAAAACCCTGCATCGCAGATTTATGTCGGCAGTAAACGTCGCGCCTGCGAAGAAGTGGGTTTCATCTCCCGCTCTTACGATTTGCCCGCCACTACCCACGAAGCCGAATTGCTTGAGTTAATTGATAATCTTAATAACGACCCGGAAATTGATGGCATTCTGGTGCAGCTGCCGCTGCCAGCAGGCATCGATAACGTCAAAGTCCTGGAACACATCACTCCAGATAAAGATGTCGATGGTTTTCATCCCTATAACGTGGGTCGTCTGTGCCAGCGTGCGCCAAAACTGCGCCCCTGTACGCCACGCGGTATCGTAACGTTGCTTGAGCGTTACAACATTGATACTTATGGCTTGAACGCTGTGGTGGTAGGCGCATCAAATATTGTAGGTCGCCCGATGAGCATGGAACTGCTGCTAGCGGGCTGTACGACTACCGTTACGCATCGCTTTACCAAAGATTTGCGCCATCATGTTGAACATGCAGACCTGCTGGTGGTTGCGGTCGGTAAACCGGGCTTTATTCCGGGCGACTGGATTAAACCCGGCGCGATTGTGATTGATGTGGGTATTAACCGTCTGGAAAGTGGCAAAGTGGTGGGCGATGTCGATTTTGCCGCCGCCGCTGAGCGTGCTGCCTATATCACGCCAGTGCCCGGCGGCGTGGGCCCCATGACGGTTGCAACCTTAATTCAGAATACGCTGCACGCGTGTGAAGCCTTTCATGATAGTGAGACAAAATAATGGCGAACTTCTCTCTGGGAAAATTCCCGCACGTTGATCTCTGTGATTTGCTTAAGCTGGAAGGCTGGGTAGAAAGCGGTGCACAGGCCAAGGTGGTGATCGGTAATGGCGAAGTGCTGGTCGATGGAATAATTGAAAGCCGTAAGCGTTGCAAAATCCTTCCCGGTCAGACGGTAGAATTTGCTGGGCAGCGTGTAACGGTTATCGCCTGATAAACCCGGCGTCCCTGTTCTGTGGGGGCGCCTTAAATCCGCTCAGCGCCTGCCACCCGCGTTTCTCCGTCGATTTGCGCTAACTCAATATGATTCAGCGCCGTATGCTGGCGAATTAACGTCGCCAGCCTGGGGGAATGGCTGGTGATCCAGAACTGGCTGAACTGGCTGGCTTCTGCAATTAAACGTGCCAGCGCAGGCAATAAATCTTCATGAATACTGTTTTCAGGTTCATTAAGCGCCATAAACTGCGGTGGGCGCGGACTCAGCAGCGCAACCACTAAACAGAGAAAACGCAGCGTACCATCAGAAAGTTCAGCGCTTTCCAGCGGGCGTAAAATACCACGGCGCAACATCAGCATCTGAAAACGTCCGTTTTGCACATCAACCTGAAATTCGCTGTCAGGAAAGGCTTCATCCATTACCTGATAAAGTAATTCGTGATGGCCACGCTCAACAATAGTAGCCCAGGCCGCCGCGAGATTACTGCCATCATGAGACAGAACCGGTGCGCGCACGCCAATTTGCGGGGCGCGAATGGGCGAACCCGGCCAGACGGCGAATTCATGATAAAAGCGCCATTGCCGCAACCGTTCACGCGCCTGGGATAACTCGGGATAGCGATGCGGCTCTCCCAGCTGGCCAAACAGCGACTCCTCCGGATGCAGAACCGACGGATAAGCGACGCGTTCGCCTTCTATATTGTGCAAAAATGCCGTTTGGTTTTGACGCTGCATAAGGCAGGACGAAGGGCGGCGCTGATGACCGCTCAGCCATAAATGCTCTTCTTTTACCAGTGGATCGCGGTTGAATAAACTGGTGGCAAGCGGCTCGGGAAAGCCGACGTCCAGTTGATAGTCCATATCGTCCATTTGTACTGCCAGCGTAAGCCGTTTGGCATCCTGGCGACGATCGCCCCGGCGTAAGCCGCCCGCCCACATGACTTTCTGGATACCGCCTTCTTCCGCCAGTGCCAGCGCCAGTCGACCACTGGCTGCTTCGTGCAGCAGGCGTACCGCTTTATAGAGATTGGACTTGCCGCAACCGTTCGGACCGCTCACCACGTTTAGCTGATGCAGCGGCAGCGTTAAATCCCTGACGGAACGGAAACCGCGAATCTGGATCTGTGCAATCGGCATAATAAAAAAGGCGATTTCTCACCCTCTCCGGTTACTTACGGCGCCAGGTTGATCCCTGCGGGCCGTCTTCAACAATGACGCCAAATTCATTGAGCCTGTCGCGGGCGACGTCAGCTTGCGCCCAGTTTTTCGCCGCGCGAGCTTCGGCACGGATTTTTACCCAGTGCTCAATTTCCGCCACTTCCTCTGCGTTAACCTGCGCCCCGCTTTGCAGGAATTGCTCTGGATCTTGCTGCAGTATGCCGAGAACGTTTGAGATTTCTCGTAATTTTGCAGCCAGCGCATTCGCCGCTGCGACATCTTCGCTTTTCAGACGATTCACTTCACGCGCCATGTCGAACAGCACCGAATAGGCTTCTGGCGTGTTGAAATCATCATCCATTGCCGCCCGGAAGCGTGCATCGAAATCTTCGCCGCTGCTCGCCGCCACGCTGCTGTCGGTATGACGCAGCGCGGTATAAAGACGTTCTAATGCCGCACGCGCCTGATTCAGATTATCTTCGCCATAATTGAGCTGGCTGCGGTAATGACCAGACATCAGGAAGTAGCGCACGGTTTCGGCATCGTAATGCTGCAATACGTCGCGCACAGTAAAGAAATTACCGAGTGATTTAGACATTTTTTCGCGATCCACCATCACCATACCGGAATGCATCCAGTAATTGACGTACGGACCGTCGTGAGCGCAGGTTGATTGCGCTATTTCGTTTTCATGGTGCGGAAACATCAAATCAGAGCCGCCGCCGTGAATATCAAAATGTTCGCCAAGTTGTTTGCAGTTCATGGCTGAACATTCAATGTGCCAGCCTGGACGGCCATTCCCCCACGGCGAAGGCCAGGCGGGTTCGTCAGCTTTGGACATTTTCCACAGCACAAAATCCATCGGGTTGCGTTTAACGTCCGCGACTTCGACACGTGCACCGGCCTGTAACTGTTCCAGATCCTGACGTGATAAGGCGCCGTAATCGGCATCGCTCATCACATCAAACATCACGTCGCCGTTATCCGCAACATAGGCATGACCACGCGCGATCAGCTTCGCAACCAGCGCAATAATTTCCGCAATATGGCGCGTGGCGCGTGGCTCCAAATCTGGCGGCAAAATACCTAACGCCGCAAAGTCCTGATGCATCTCGCCGATCATGCGATTAGTCAGCGTTTCAATACTTTCGCCATTTTCGTTGGCACGTTTGATGATTTTATCATCAATATCAGTGATATTACGTACATAATTCAGCTGATAACCGCAATAGCGTAAATAGCGCGCCACCACATCAAATGCCACAAACGTCCGCCCGTGACCAATATGACAGAGGTCGTACACCGTGATGCCGCAAACATACATACCGATCTTACCGGCATGAATGGGTTTGAATTCCTCTTTCTGTCGACTCAGGGTGTTATAAATCTTAAGCATTGAACATTTCCGTATTGACGTATGTAGTTGACACTTATTTTGGGTATCCCGACATTGTGCCGTATTTTTAACGCTCGCGCGACGCAAAGCAAGCCAACTGCGCCGCCCTGCTGACGTGCCATTGCAAATTATGATATAAGAACCGTCGAGAAAAAGAGGTACGCCATTAAACGATGCGGCCTTAGCGACTGACGACAACCTTTACAGGACAACAAAAATGGTAACTTTCCAGACGAACCATGGCGATATAGTGATTAAAACCTTTGATGACAAAGCGCCGGCAACCGTACAAAACTTTCTGGATTATTGCCGTGAAGGTTTTTACGACAACACCATTTTTCACCGCGTCATTAACGGCTTTATGATTCAGGGCGGCGGCTTTGAGCCGGGCATGAAGCAGAAAGCGACCAAAGAAGAAATCCGTAACGAAGCCAACAACGGCCTGAAAAACACCCGCGGCACGCTGGCTATGGCGCGGACTTCCGCTCCACACTCCGCTACCGCACAGTTCTTTATTAACGTGGCTGACAATGACTTTCTGAACTTCCGTGACGAAAGCCTGCAAGGCTGGGGCTACTGTGTATTCGCTGAAGTGGTTGAAGGCATGGATGTCGTTGAAAAGATCAAAGCCGTTTCCACGGGTCGCAGCGGCATGCACCAGGATGTGCCAAAAGACGACGTGATCATTCAGAAAGTGACCATTAGCGAGTAATGTCGCGCACGCTGTTTATCGCAGATCTCCATCTGTGTCAGGAAGAACCGGCGATTACCGCCGGTTTTCTACATTTTTTACAGCGCGAAGCGGTGCATTGCGACGCGCTGTACATCCTTGGGGACCTGTTTGAAGCCTGGATTGGCGATGACGATCCTAATCCGCTGCACCAGACAGTTGCCGAGGCTTTGCACGCCCTGCCAGTGCCTGTTTATTTTATACATGGCAATCGGGATTTCTTGATTGGCCGCCGCTTTGCCCGTGCCAGCGGTATGATGTTATTGCCGGAAGAGCACGTTTTAGCGCGCTACGGTCACCGTGTATTGATCATGCATGGCGACACATTGTGTACTGACGATCAGGGTTATCAACGCTTTCGCGCAAAAGTACATAACCGCTGGATCCAAACGCTGTTTCTCGCCCTGCCGCTGTTTATTCGTAAACACATTGCGGCGCGTATGCGTGCCGACAGCAAACAGGCAAATCAACACAAATCTGTCTCCATTATGGATGTTAATCAGCAAGCGGTTGAAGCAACGATGCTGCGCCAGCAGGTTCGTATGCTGATTCATGGTCATACCCATCGCCCGGCTATACATACCCTGACGCTACAGGGCGAAACCGCCGAGCGCGTCGTTTTAGGCGCGTGGCATACAAAAGGGTCGATGATTCAGCTGGATGACAGCGGTGTTCAACTGATCGAATTCGACTTTTAAAAAACGAGCAGAACCGGACCAGTTTAGCCCGACGCAACCGTTTTCCTTGCTGCTTTCTCATGCTATTCTCTGTGCCCTTCAAAACCTGTCCGCCCGGCCAGGTCTGTTTGTTTATTCACAGGAGCTGACCGCATGTTATCCAACGCCGCCCCGGCCCGTATTGCTATTGTTATGGGTTCCAAAAGTGACTGGTCCACCATGCAGTTCGCTGCGGAAATTCTTACCAGCCTGGACGTGCCCTTCCATGTTGAAGTGGTTTCAGCGCACCGCACCCCGGATAAGTTATTTAGCTTTGCCGAAACGGCGGCTGATAATGGTTATCAGGTAATCATCGCAGGTGCTGGTGGCGCGGCACATTTACCTGGCATGCTGGCAGCCAAAACGCTGATTCCTGTGCTGGGTGTACCGGTACAGAGCGCCGCGCTGAGCGGCGTTGACAGTCTCTATTCTATTGTGCAGATGCCGCGCGGTATTCCGGTTGGCACACTGGCAATCGGCAAAGCCGGTGCCGCAAACGCTGGCCTGCTGGCGGCACAGATTCTGGCGATTCACGACAGCACTCTGGCCTCCCGCCTCGCCAACTGGCGTCAGACCCAGACCGATGAGGTGCTGAACAACCCGGACCCGCGGGAGGAAGCATGAAGCCGGTTTGCGTTTTAGGTAATGGCCAGCTTGGTCGTATGCTGCGTCAGGCCGGTGAGCCTTTAGGCATTGCGGTGTATCCGGTGGGGCTGGAAGCCGATCCTGATGCGCTGCCCATCGCTGAAAGCGTGATCACTGCTGAAATTGAACGCTGGCCTGAAACCGCCTTAACGCGCGAGCTGGCATGTCATCCCGCCTTTGTGAATCGCGACATTTTTCCACGTCTGGCGGATCGTCTGACCCAGAAACAGTTGCTCGATCAGCTCAGTCTCGCCACCGCGCCGTGGCAGTTGCTGGCAGATAAGCGTGAATGGCCAGAGGTATTTAATACGCTGGGTGAACTGGCAATTGTGAAGCGTCGCACAGGCGGTTACGACGGCCGTGGTCAATGGCGTTTACGAGCCAGTGAAACCGCTACGCTGCCTGATGAGTGCTATGGCGAATGCATTGTCGAACAGGGCATTAACTTTTTAGGTGAAGTCTCGCTGGTCGGCGCGCGTGCGCAAGATGGCAGCACCGCGTTTTATCCGCTGACGCATAATTTGCATCAGGACGGCATTTTGCGCACCAGCGTAGCTTTCCCGCAGGCCGATGCTGCACAACAGCAACAGGCCGAAGCGATGCTCAGCGCAATTATGCATGAGCTGAAATATGTTGGCGTGATGGCAATGGAATGTTTTGTTACGCCGGAAGGCCTGCTGATCAACGAGTTGGCCCCGCGCGTACATAACAGCGGGCACTGGACGCAAAATGGCGCTTCGATCAGTCAGTTCGAGCTGCATCTGCGGGCCGTACTGGGCCTGGCTTTGCCACAACCGGTGGTGATTGCTCCCTCAGTAATGGTGAATCTGATTGGCACTGCGGTAAACCTGGACTGGCTACAACAACCGCTGGTCCACCTGCACTGGTACGACAAAGAGGTGCGTCCGGGTCGCAAAGTGGGTCATTTAAATCTCACCGACAGCGATCAGCCACGCCTTCAGGCTGCACTTGAAGCGCTGATACCGCTGCTGCCGAAAGCGTATGCCAGCTGCATTGCCTGGGCCGTGGAAAAACTCTGATCGTATATTTTTTATCCCCATAACGTTCAGTTGCCAGATAAGGGGAAACCGGGTGAGAGCTACCGCATGCAAAGAAGTAAACATGCCGCAGCCCTCACCCGTTGCCCACCGTTAAGGGTACTGGTTCATCATCCTGCCTCAAACCGTTTAAACAGCGCTTTCCCTTTCAGTAACCGGACGCCCAGCCAGCCGCCGCACAACGACAATAACAGCGCACCGCCGAGCGGTAACATCAGCCACAACGTCCAGTCCGGCTGCCAGGGGAAATCAAACACTTTACGCTGCAAGCCCCATAATGCTGCTTCTGCACCCAGGGCTGCCGCCACGCCTGACACGACGCCGAGCAAGGCAAACTCACACCACAGCGTGCTTCGCAGCAGCCGCTTACTGGCCCCCAACGTACGATATGCCACCAGTTCCTGACGGCGCTGCCGCATCCCGACCTGAATTTGCGCTAATAACAGCAACACGCCACAGGCCGTTACCAGTACGACCATGATCTCCAGCGCCTGGCTGACCTGCGCCAGCACCTGGCCGATCTGCCGCATAATACTGCCAATGTCCAGCAGGCTAAGCGTCGGGAATTGACGGTTCAGTTGCGCCAGTAATCGCGGGTTGGGATCCATACGAAAACTGGTCAGCCAGGTTTGTGGCTGCGCATCCAGCGCGCCCGGCGGGAAGATAAAGAAGAAATTAGGCCGTAAACTTTCCCAGTCCACTTTACGCAGGCTGGTAATTTTGGCGCGGAATGTCTGTGTATCGCCGTCAAAGGTCAATGAATCACCCAGCTTCAGGCCTAAACGCTCAGCCAGCTCAACCTCCATTGAGACTTCGCCCGCTTTCGGTGGCCAGCTTCCGGCGACCAGCGGATTATGATCGGGTCGCTCTGTCAGCGAAGTCAGGTTTAATTCGCGGTTCAGCGCGTTATCCATCTTCGGATCGGCTTTTTTGCCGTTCAGCTCACTCAGGCGCACACGGGCAATAGGGTAAAACGTTTCTGGCTTGATCCGGTGAACTTGCAGAAAATCGCGTACCTGCGGCACCTGATCTTCAGTCATATTCAGCAGAAAAAAATTTGGACTGTCCGCTGGAAGCTGTTGCTGCCAGCGATCCAACAGATCGCCACGTATCACCAGCAGCAAGGCCAGCAACATGAATGACAGCGAAAACGCTGCCAGCTGGCTCAGTGTTATACCCGGCTGACGCAGCAGGCGGTTGATTGCTAACCGTAGCGCCAGATTGCGCAAAACTAAGCGTCGCAACAGCAGTAACGTGCTCCAGCCGATCAATGCCAGTAATCCCGCCAGTAACACCACGCCCGTCAATAGCGCCCACAGCATTTTGCTGCCTCCCATCAACAGGGCCAGCAGCGCTACCACCAGCACACCCACCACAGGAAGGTAGATTTTCATCGGCCAGATACTGGCTACCGCGTCCCGACGCAGCACCCGCAGCGGCTGCGTCGCCAACAGCAAACGATAAGGACGCAGCCCCACCAGCAATGAAATAACGAATAAAGATCCCACTGACCACATCCATGGCCACACGCTGGCAGCGGGCAGGCTTGCCGGCAACACCGGTTTCAGCATCGTCATTAATATTGCTTCAACGCCCTGCCCCACAATGCTGCCGCCGATTGCCGCCAGTAATAATACCGCCAGCCATTGACCAATCATCAACTTTTGCAATGCGCCACGGGTGGCGCCCAATGTTTTCAGTACCGCCACCAAATCATAACGGCTGCGACAGTAATGGCTCATTGCGACCGCCACAGCCGCAATCGCCAGCATTAACGTTAACAGCGCTGAAAGCAGTAAGAATTGCTGCGCACGCTGCATGGAGCGCCCCAGCGCATCTTCAGAATTTTCAATGCTCATCCATCGCTGTTCGGGTTTTAACTGCGGTTGGATCCAGCGGTCATAAGACGCCAGCTGCGTGGGATTACCGGCAAATTTGTAGCGCCAGGTCAGGCGGCTACCCGGCTGAATCGCGCCGGTCTTGTCCACATCGGCAAGGTTAATTAGCAAACGTGGCGCCATCTGAAACGGATTAAATCCTCCATCCGGTTCCTGGATCACTTCTCCGGCAATACGCAATGTAGTATCGCCCACCTCCAGCCGATCGCCGACTTTCAGGTTGAGGAGCGCCATCAAGCGGGGAGCCGCCAATGCCGTGCCCGCAACGGGTTTCAGTCCCGGCGGCTGCGTTTGCAGTACGCCAAACATCGGATAACGGTTATCCACCGCTTTTACCGCCGCCAGCTGCGGCGTTTGTCCGGCAAACGTCATGGTCATAAAACTCAGCTGTCTGCTAACTGACAAACCTTCTTCGCGCGCTTTCTTCAGCCACGCTTCTGGCACAACATCGCCGCTGCGTAAGGTTCGGTCACCCGCCATGAAATCACGGCTTTGCTGGTTCAGCCCTTTTCCCATGCGATCGCTGACAGAACCCAAAGCCAGCACGCAGGCCACCGCCAGCGTTAATGCCAGCCAGACAATAAGCAGCGAAGGCGAACGCCACTCGCGCCAAAACCAGCGCCAGATCATTGCTCCTCCCACAATTTGCCGTCGCGCAAACGTAATCGGCGATCGCAACGCGCTGCTAATTGTTCATCGTGCGTAACCAGAATCAAGGTGGTGGCGAAATCGCGGTTGAGTGAAAACAGCAAATCAGCGATGTGATCGCCCGTTTTGCGGTCCAGATTACCGGTCGGTTCATCTGCAAACAGTAAACCAGGACGTCCGCTGAAAGCGCGAGCCAGCGCGACACGCTGTTGCTCGCCACCCGAAAGCTGGGCAGGAAGATGATGCAGACGTTCCCCTAAACCCAGCTGAATAAGAAGCTCGCGGGCCTGATCGCGGCTTTGACGATCGCTGTCGCCGCGCAGTAGGGCAGGCAACTGCACATTTTCTTGTGCATTAAGTGTCGGCACCAGCATAAAAGCCTGAAAGACAAACCCCACCTGCTGTGCGCGTAACGCCGCGCGTTGTTCTTCATTCATCTGCTGTAACGGCTGGCCCAGCAGCTTAACCTCGCCGCTGCTGCCATCGTCAAGACCGGCCAGGATGCCTAATAATGTGGATTTACCGGAACCGGATTCTCCAGTCAACGCGATGGTTTCAGCTGGTTTGACAACTAACTCAACTCCGGTAAGGATGGTTAGCTGATGCTCTCCCTGACCGACGGACTTAGTAAGATCATGAACTTCAATAATGTTTTCCGCTGGCATTATCCCTTCCTGTTATTGTGCCTTTTGCTGGTGTCTCGCCTTGCTGCGGCTGACACCCTGATGATTTTGGGTGACAGCCTGAGCGCCGGTTACCGGATGTCAGCCTCTGCTGCCTGGCCCAGCCTGCTCAATAAGCAGTGGCAGCAGCAACCCAGAGTCGTCAACGCCAGTATCAGCGGCGATACCGCTGCACAAGGACTGGCACGTTTACCTGCTCTATTAAAACAGCATCAACCGCAGTGGGTGTTAATCGAACTGGGCGGTAATGATGGTTTACGCGGTTTTACGCCTGATGCTATTGCGCAAAATTTACGTAAAGTCATCGACGACGTGAAAGCTGCCAATGCTAAACCGCTGCTGATGCAGATTCGTTTACCGGCCAATTATGGACGTCGTTATACGGAAGCGTTCAGCGGGATCTATCCCGATCTGGCACAACAGTACGACATCCCTCTGGTGCCCTTTTTTATGGAGCAGGTTTACCTGAAACCTGAGTGGATGCAGCAGGACGGCATTCATCCCAATCCTGATGCGCAACCTTTTATTGCCAACTTAATGGCAAAAGAACTTGCTCCGTTAGTTAAGCAGTAATCGTCACATCCAGCGCAAAAACAGGTAAATAAATGCAAAAATCTGTCCTGATAACCGGTTGTTCCAGTGGCATTGGCCTTGTCGCAGCAAACGATTTGCTGGCACGTGGATATAACGTTATTGCCGCCTGCCGCAAAACTGAAGACGTGGCACGCATGAACGCGCTCGGCTTTGTTGGATTACAGCTGGATCTCGACGATCCCGCTAGTGTTGATCGCGCTGCGGACACGGTGATCGCCTTGACTAACAACACACTTTTTGCTTTGTTTAACAACGGTGGCTTTGGCGTTTATGGCCCGCTGCAAACTCTCTCCCGCCAACAGTTAGAACAGCAATTCGCCACCAATCTTTTTGGAACGCATCAGCTTACGATGCGCCTGCTTCCTGCCCTGCAGGCCTGTGGCGATGGTCGCATCATTAATACCAGTTCAGTTCTGGGTCTGGTGTCTACACCCGGTCGTGGTGCGTATGCCGCCAGCAAGTATGCGCTGGAAGCGTGGAGCGATGCGCTACGCCTGGAAGTTTGCCGTAGCGGCGTGCATGTCAGCCTGATTGAGCCCGGTCCACTCAAAACGCGTTTCACCGACAACGTCACCCAGGGTGAGCAAGAGAAACCCGTGCGCAATCCCGGTATTGCTGCCCGTTTTACCCTGCCGCCGGAAGCCATTCTGCCTAAATTACGCCACGCGCTGGAGAGCAAACATCCACGTTTGCGCTATCCGGTGACCTTGATCGCACACGTTATGGGCTGGCTGAAACGCTTGCTTCCGGGCTGGATGATGGATCGCATTTTGCGCAGCCATTAACCACTCAAGCCGAATTCAACTTGAAGCGCGGCTCGTTGGCCCCATATTCTTAGAACACTTTCTGCAAAGAGACTTATTCATGTCACCACACGCTTCGATTATCGACATCAACGAATCCAACCTGCATCAGACACTCGAGCAGTCGATGCAGCTGCCGGTGCTGTTTTACTTCTGGTCCGAGCGCAGCCAGCATTGTCTGGAACTTACGCCGCTGCTGGAACGTTTAGCGCAGGAATATGCCGGACAGTTTATTCTCGCCAGACTGGATTGTGATAAAGAGCAAATGGTGGCTTCGCAGTTTGGCTTGCGATCGATCCCGACGGTTTATTTGTTCCAGAATGGCCAGCCGGTTGATGGCTTCCAGGGACCACAGCCAGAAGAAACGGTCCGTGCGCTGTTAGAAAAAGTACTGCCGCGTGAAGAAGAACTTAAAGCGCAGCAGGCAATGGCACTGATGGAAGAAGGCAAGCCGCTTGATGCGCTGCCGTTGCTGAAAGAGGCGTGGCAGTTAAGCAACCAGTCGAGCGAAATCGGTTTCCTGCTGGCTGACGTGTTGATTACCTTGAACCGCAGCGACGAAGCAGAAGCGGTGCTAAAAGCGGTGCCGCTGCAGGATCAGGATACGCGCTACCAAAGCCTGATCGCGCAGATCGATTTGCTGAAGCAAGCCGCCGATACGCCGGAAATTCAACAGCTGCAATCTCAGCTGGAGAGCGAGCCTTCGAACGCCGAGTTGGCTGCTAAACTTTCGTTACAACTCCATCAGGTGGGCCGCAACGAAGAGGCGCTGGAGCTGCTGTTTAGCTTCCTTAAATCTGATCTGAATGCCGCTGATGGCCAGGCGCGGAAAATGCTGCAAGAAATTTTGGCTGCGCTGGGTACCGGCGACGCGCTCGCTGCACGCTATCGTCGCCAGCTCTACTCGCTGTTGTATTAAGTGAGGGGCAACGGGCCGAAGCGACTCGGCCCGTCAGGCTGACAATCTGGAGGTTATATGTTGACTGTTATTCCGGTGCTTATCGTACTGGCGCTTGTCACCGTGTGGGCGGGCGTCAAAATTGTGCCGCAAGGCTTCCAGTGGACAGTAGAGCGTTTCGGTCGTTATACCCGTACGCTGCAACCCGGCTTAAGTCTGGTGGTCCCGTTTATGGATCGTGTTGGTCGTAAGATCAATATGATGGAGCGGGTGCTGGACATCCCTTCGCAAGAGATCATCTCCAAAGATAACGCCAACGTCACCATTGATGCGGTGTGTTTTATTCAGGCCGTTGACCCGGCACGGGCCGCTTATGAAGTCAGTAATCTTGAGCTGGCCATTATCAACCTCACGATGACCAATATGCGCACGGTGCTGGGCAGCATGGAGCTGGATGAAATGCTGTCGCAGCGTGACAGCATCAATACGCGGTTGCTGCATATTGTCGATGAAGCGACGAATCCGTGGGGCGTGAAAATTACCCGCATTGAAATCCGTGATGTACGCCCACCGCAGGAACTGATTGGCGCGATGAATGCGCAAATGAAAGCAGAGCGCACCAAGCGCGCCGATATTTTGGCAGCAGAAGGGGTTCGCCAGGCCGCAATACTGCGTGCTGAAGGTGAAAAGCAGTCACAGATTCTCAAAGCGGAGGGCGAACGCGCTTCTGCGTTTTTACAGGCGGAAGCGCGTGAACGTCAGGCGGAAGCCGAAGCGCGTGCCACTAAAATGGTATCTGAGGCAATTGCTGCCGGTGATGTTCAGGCGATCAACTACTTTGTGGCGCAGAAATATACCGATGCGCTGCAAAAAATTGGCGAGGCGAATAACAGCAAAGTGGTGATGATGCCGCTGGACGCCAGCAGCTTGCTGGGTTCCGTCGCGGGTATCAGTGAATTGCTTAAAGATGCACGCTCCGAGTCGAAACGCTAATGCTGGTCGATATTATTGCTCATCCGCACTGGTTCTGGCTGACCCTGGGAAGCCTGCTGCTGGCGGCAGAAATGCTGGGCACCAGCGGATACTTATTATGGAGCGGCCTGGCGGCGGTAATGGTGGGCATTATCGAATGGTTTATTCCGTTCAGCTGGACGGCACAGGGCTCGATGTTTGCAATACTGACTCTGGTTTGCGTGTTCTTGTGGTATCGCTGGATGCGCTACCGCGAAAACCTACAACAGCCGAATGCACTGAACCAGCGCGGCAACCAGATGATTGGTATGCACCTGACACTGGAGACCTCACTCAAGGATGGGCTGGGTCATGTACGCATTGGTGACAGCAGCTGGCGCGTGCAGGCTGAACAGGACTTAGCAGCGGGCACTCAGGTCGAAGTGATTGCTGTGGAAGGCATCACGCTGCGTATTCAACCGCGCTTCCCTTCCGAATGATGACATGTACTAGCTCAGACCTGATCTGACAGTTACCGGTTATTTATACAGGTGTCTGTCAGATTAAATCTGGTTCAGATTCTTTTCTGCCCAGACCCGTTTTCCATCAAGTAACGTGGCCATTGGCGTAC
>NZ_JASUAZ010000037.1:0-36960 GCF_030283135.1 Mixta mediterraneensis
CCTGATATTTCCGCAGCGTCAGCGTGGCGTTGGTGCCACCAAAACCAAAGCTGTTAGACATCACCGTTGTTAACGTTTTTTCAGTCGGGCTGGTGACGATATTCATGCCCTCTGCCGCCGCATCCAGCGATTCAATGTTGATGCTTGGCGCGATAAAGCCGTGCTCCAGCATTAACAGGCTGTAGATCGCTTCCTGCACGCCTGCCGCACCCAGTGAATGGCCGGTCATGGCTTTGGTTGCGGAAATGTATGGTGTGTTATCACCAAACACTTCGCGGATGGCACCCAGCTCTTTCACATCGCCCACCGGCGTTGACGTCCCGTGGCTGTTCAGGTAATCGATTGGCGTATCAACGCCCTGCATCGCCATCTTCATACAGCGTACCGCGCCTTCACCCGATGGCGCGACCATATCTGCACCGTCTGAGGTCGCACCGTAGCCAACAATTTCAGCGTAGATGTGCGCACCACGCGCCAGAGCATGTTCCAGCTCTTCGACAACCACCATACCGCCGCCGCCTGCAATAACGAAACCATCACGTTCGTTGTCATAGGTACGTGACGCTTTTTCTGGCGTTTCATTGTATCGGGTAGACAGCGCGCCCATGGCATCGAATTCACACGCCATTTCCCAGCACAGCTCTTCACCACCACCGGCAAATACGATGTCCTGTTTGCCTAGCTGAATTTGCTCAACCGCATTACCGATGCAGTGCGCAGAGGTGGCGCAGGCAGAGCTGATGGAGTAGTTAACACCGTGGATTTTGAACGGAGTGGCCAGGCATGCGGAGACGCCTGACGCCATCGCTTTGGTCACCACGTAAGGGCCAACCGCTTTCAGGCCGCGTGGGCTACGCATCGCGTCTGCACCGAATACCTGATAACGTGGCGAACCGCCGCCGGAGCCTGCAATCAGACCAACGCGCGGATTATTCTGGTAAGCTTCATCGCTCAGGCCAGAATCTTTAATTGCTTCTTCCATGGAAAGATAAGCATAGATGGACGCATCACTCATAAAACGCACGATTTTGCGATCAATAAGGCCGGTGGTATCCAGTTTAACGTTACCCCAGACGTGACTACGCATGCCGGAATCTTTCATCTCTTGAGAAAATGTGATGCCTGAACGGCCTTCACGCAGAGATGCCAGCACCTCTTGCTGGTTATTACCAATACTGGAAACGATCCCCAAGCCAGTAATCACTGCACGTTTCATTCAACCTTCCTCTTCCACTTCTTTTGGATTGACGTGCACTTTAGCTTACACTTGTACGCCGAACAAGTCCGATCAGCCATTTCCTTTTGTAAATTTGCGTCATGTCACACGGGTCGTTAGAATCGCGCCATTACCTGAAAAACGAGCCTTTTCCGTGAAATTAACCCCGGTCGAACACGCCCAGCTTAACTGGAATGAACAGGGTACACCTGTTTCCCGAGCCTTTGAGGATGTCTATTTCTCAAATGAAAACGGTCTGGAAGAAACGCGCTATGTCTTTCTTGGCGGCAATGAATTTCCACAGCGCTTCGCCCAACACGAGCGCTCCCTGCTGATTGTTGCTGAGAGCGGGTTCGGCACCGGGCTCAATTTTCTGACACTGTGGCAGGCGTTTGAGGCGTTTCGCATGGAACAGCCCAACGCCATCTTGCAGCGCCTTCACTTCATTAGCTTTGAGAAGTTTCCGTTAACGCAAAGCGATTTAATCGCGGCCCATCAGCACTGGCCAACGCTGACGCCCTGGGCAGAACAGTTGCAGCAGCAATGGCCAATCGCCCTGCCCGGCTGTCAACGCCTGCTTTTTGACGAAGGTCGTGTCACCCTTGATTTGTGGTTAGGCGATATTAACGCGCTTATTCACACGTTTGATGACAGCCTGAATCGTCAGGTGGACGCGTGGTTCCTGGACGGTTTCGCGCCATCGAAAAACCCGGATATGTGGACGCCTGAATTATTCAGTGCCATGGCAAAAATGGCGCGTCCCGGCGGAACGTTCGCCACTTTCACTGCTGCGGGATTTGTGCGTCGTGGATTGCAGCAGGCGGGCTTTAGCGTGACGCGGCGCAAAGGATTTGGGCCGAAACGTGAAATGTTGTGCGGCCAGCTTGCCGCTGCGCCTGCGTGCCCGTTACGTCAGCCATGGTATGCCCGTCCGGGGTTACAGGTCCATGAAATTGCGCTTATCGGGGGCGGTATTGCCAGTGCGACCTTAGCGCTGGCATTGCTGCGTCGTGGCTGGCGCGTCACGCTATATTGTGCCGATGAAGCCCCCGCGCTTGGCGCTTCTGGCAACCGGCAGGGTGCGCTTTATCCTTTGCTTAATCAGCATGATCCGGCGCTGGCCGCTTTCTTTCCTGTCGCGTTTAGTTTTGCGCGCCGTTTTTATGAAAAGCTTCCGGTTCAGTATGAACATCACTGGAGCGGCGTGTTGCAGCTGGGCTGGAATGAAAAAAGCGCGACTAAGTTCGAACAGATGATCAGGATGGATTTGCCGGATGCGTTAGCGTACGGCGTCGATCAACAGCAGGCAGAAGCGCTGGCGAACCTGAAGCTGGGCTGCGGCGGAATTTTTTATCCGCAAGGCGGCTGGCTGTCTCCCGCAGAACTCACTGCTGGCATGCTCGCACATGGTGAAGCACAGGGTCTGCGTATTCACTGGCTGCATCGTCTTAGCCAACTGGAATATAAAGAGGAAAGCTGGAGGTTAACCTTTGCCGATCGCCCCACGGTTCAGCATCACGCGGTAGTGCTGGCGAACGGACATAGCCTGACTGATTTCACGCAAACTGAACAGGTGCCGGTTTACGCAGTAGCAGGCCAGGTCAGCCACGTGCCGTCCACACCGGAGCTGGATATGCTGCAAACGGTCCTGTGTTACGACGGCTATTTGACGCCGGTTAGCCCGCAGTTTGGCACGCATTGTATCGGTGCCAGCTACCATCGTGGTGAAACCGAAACCGCGTATCGTGAGAGCGATCAACAGGAAAACCGCGCGCGCCTGATCGCCTGTCTGCCAGAAAGTCATTGGCCGCAGCAGGTTGATGTCAGCGCCAGAGAAGCGCGTATCGGCGTACGGTGCGCAACCCGTGACCATTTACCCATGGCAGGAAGCGCGCCAGATTATGCCGCAACGTTGAAGCAATATGAGGATTTACCCGCCCAGCGTGCGCAAAATGCAGCCATCGCCGACGCGCCATCTTATCCTCAACTTTATCTGTTTGGCGCGCTGGGCTCGCGCGGTTTATGCAGCGCGCCGTTAGCCGCAGAGGTGCTGGCAGCACAACTGACAGCAGAACCGCAGCCTTTAGATGCAGCAACCCTGGCGGCGCTTAATCCGAATCGTTACTGGGTGAGGAAACTCCTGAAGGGCAAAAAAGCAGGATAAGGGCGGCGAACCGCCCTGCATACTCAGGCCGACTGGCGCGCCTGCAAAAACAGATTGTCCCATATGCCAACCACCAGCGCCTGATCGCGGGGTGATAATTCACCTGCGGCGATGGCGTTTTGCAGACTGCGGGTGACCTGAATCTGTAACGCTTCTGGCGTATGCTCGCCCAGTTGATCCACTTCGGCAACCGCCAGCGTGAGGTGGCCGCGCAGATAACCGCTGGCAAATAGCTCATCGTCACTGGCGTGTTCAACCATGTCGTCAATTAAGGCCAGAATACGCGCTTCAAATTCTGCGACCATCTCAATTCCTCTTTTTGATAACCTTCAAAGTCACAGATCTTCCGGCCAGGAAAACTGTGAAGCCGTCAAGGAAGGTCTGCCATAAAATTCAGCTAATGCTGCAATAAAACGCGCGGGTCGTGCAGGAATACCCTGCTCCAGATAAGACATGACCTGAGCATGGACTTTACGCTGAAAAGCAATGCGATCCGGCTCACACTCCCCGTCGAGATTGTCACAACTGACATTGAAGGGGAAGCCTGCCGCCATACAAAACATCCACTCCAGCGCCTGTGGCTTCACCTCTACCGCTTCAAACTGGCTTTGCGTCAGCGCGTCGCGGCCATCCGGGCAGTACCAGTAACCAAAATCTACCTGTTTTCGTCGGGCTTCACCGGCAATACACCAGTGTGAAATTTCATGCAGTGCGCTGGCATAAAAACCATGAGCGAACACCACACGATGCCAGGGCGATTCGGCATCAGCGGGAAGATAAATGGGTTCGTCATCTCCTTTAATTAGACGGGTCTGAAAGTCGTCGCGGAAACAGCGATCAAACAGCGTAATCAACTGTTCGTAGTGATGGGGAGGATTCATATGTTTATTTACTGTCATCTGGCGTTATCCGTTACGCATGCAGCGTGGTCAGCCACGCCATAATATCACTGCCGTGATTGTCCCACAGCAGTTTGGCGCTCATTACCGCTGAGACAATTACCACCATAGGACGGATTAATTTCTGCCCGCGCGCCAGCACCAGCCGTGCGCCAAGACGAGCGCCGCAGAATGCACCGAGCATCATAATTACGCCCGTTCCCCACACCACTTTGCCGCCAAACATAAAAAACAGCAGGCTGCCAACGTTAGAAGTGAAGTTAAGGATTTTGGCATGCGCCGTGGCTTTCGCCAGATTAAAGCCGCATAGCGTCACGAAGGCCAGCGCATAAAAGGAACCTGCGCCAGGGCCGAAAAAACCATCGTAGAAGCCGATACAGCCACCGCCTACTAGCGCATAGGGCAACCCGTACAGGCGACGAGCGCGATCCTCTTCACCGATACGTGGCATTAACAGAAACCATAACCCAATCGCAATCAGCAGCAGCGGTAGCACCTGACGCAGCATATCGGCCTGTAACCGTTGAATCAGTATGGCTCCCAGCACCGAACCGATGAAGGTCATGGCAATATTTAGCCATTGCTCTTTTAATTTGACCGCGCCGCGTCGTACAAAATAGAGGCTGGCAGAGAACGAACCACCGACAGATTGCAGTTTGTTAGTTGCCAGTGCCTGCGCGGGAGAGAGGCCCGCCGCTAACAGGGACGGGACGGTTAACAACCCGCCGCCCCCCGCAATCGAATCAATAAAGCCAGCCAGCATGGCGACAAAGAACAGCAGCCCAACCAGTAGTGGGCTGACGACAAACCAATCCATAATGTCCCTTACAGTAAATGTTTATCCAGCAACGCCTGACAAGCCGCAGGCAGCGGCGGGGGTTCGCGTTTCACAGGCGCTGAACCTGGCTGCTTCGGCAGAAACCAGCTTTGCAGTTCCGCGCCACAGCCATCACCCGGCGGGGGTGGCGCTTGATCGATACATTCACTGCTTCCTTGCGGGCAATGCAGACGCACATGCATATGCGCGCGGTGAGCAAACCAGGGACGTACTTTGCGCAGCCAGTCTCGATCCGCCCCGGCATCAGCACAAAGTTGCTTTTTAATCGCGGGATTAACAAAAATGCGCGCCACTTCATCATCTTTCGCAGCCAGTTTAATCAGGCTGTCAATTTCGGGTTGCCAGTGACGCGTCCGCACACGTTTATCGTCGGGCGCAACCAGATCAAGCGGCTGCGGTTTCAGTAATTGTTGCGCCGTCCAGCGCGTTTTGGGCAGTTGCAGCCAAATATCCACATCCAGCCCGGTCTGGTGGCTGGCGTGACCACTGCTAAAACGTCCACCTGCCGCCATACCCATATCGCCAATCAGCACATTGCCCAGTTGCAGATTATGCGCCTGGGTCGTTAAGCGCTGAATAAACTGAATCAGATCGGGATGACCAAAGTAGCGACGCTGATCCTGACGCATCACCTGGTAATTCGGCGAATTAAGTGGCAGCGCCTGCGCACCCACGATGCAGCCATTGGCAAAGCTACCGACAGAGACCGGCGCACCCGCAATCGGATGCTGAATGCGCTGCCAGGGCGTTGCCGCCAGACTGGTTGCGCTGAGCAGTAGCGCGGAGAGGGCTAACAGGAGACGTTTCATGCAATTACCAGCGTGGTACGGAAGAATTGACGTCAGCGCACTGCGCGCGCTGGCGCAGCAGATGATCCATCAGCACAATAGCCATCATGGCTTCGGCAATCGGTACGGCACGAATACCTACGCACGGATCGTGTCGGCCTTTGGTGATCATTTCCACTTCTTCGCCATCACGGGTAACCGTTTTACCCGGCACGGTAATGCTGGAGGTCGGTTTCATCGCCAGATTAGCGCTGATTACCTGACCGCTGCTGATGCCGCCAAGAATGCCGCCTGCGTGATTGCTCTGGAAACCGTCAGCGCGAATTTCGTCACGATGCTGGCTGCCGCGCTGGTTTACCACCGCAAAGCCGTCGCCAATCTCAACGCCTTTCACTGCGTTGATACTCATCAATGCGTGCGCTAAATCGGCATCCAGCCGATCAAATACCGGCTCACCCAGACCCGCTGGCACGTTTTCAGCCATCACGGTAACTTTCGCGCCAATGGAATCGCCCTCTTTCTTCAGGCCACGCATCAACTCATCCAGCGCGTCCAGCTTGTCAGCGTCCGGGCAGAAGAACGGATTTTCTTCCACGATACGCCAGTCTTTCAGCTCACAAGCCACATCCCCAATCTGCGCCAGATAGCCGCGTACCACAACGCCGTGCTTCATTTGCAGATACTTTTTAGCGATAGCCCCCGCCGCCACGCGCATAGCGGTTTCGCGTGCGGAAGAACGGCCGCCACCGCGATAATCGCGCATGCCATATTTTTGTTCGTAGGTGTAATCCGCATGGCCTGGTCGGAACAGATCCTTGATCGCGCTGTAATCCTGAGAACGCTGGTCGGTATTTTCGATCAATAAACCAATTGAGGTGCCAGTGGTGATGCCTTCAAACACACCGGACAAAATTTTCACCTGATCCGGTTCCCGGCGCTGCGTGGTATAGCGCGACGTACCGGGGCGACGACGATCAAGATCGTGCTGAATATCCGCTTCAGTGAGCGGAATACCTGGCGGCACGCCATCCACAATGCAGCCCAGCGCAATGCCGTGGGATTCGCCAAAGGTTGTTACTCGAAAAAATTGTCCGATGCTGTTTCCGGCCATTTTGTTTCCTTGTTACGGTTCAACAGGCGAATACTCGCCCCGCTTTCAGTCTTTGAAAAAAGAAAAATGATGTTGCGCGTCAACGATCTGCTGGCGCGTCAGCATAAATACACCGTCGCCACCGTTGTCGAATTCCAGCCAGGTAAACGGCACATCGGGATAGTGCTCGATCATATGCACCATGCTGTTGCCCACTTCACAAATCAGGACGCCCTGCTCGCTGAGGTAATTTGGCGCGCAGGCAAGAATGCGGCGCACCAGTTTCAGCCCATCGCTGCCTGCTGCCAGTCCGAGTTCCGGCTCATGACGATATTCACCTGGCAGATCATCCATGTCTTCCGCATCAACGTAAGGCGGATTGGTGACGATTAAATCGTATTTCAGTTCAGGCAGGCCACGGAACAGGTCAGCACGAATTGGCGTAACGTTGTGCATCAGGCCATGATCTTCAATATTTTGTTCAGCAACCGCCAGCGCATCTGTGGAAATGTCCACGGCATCCACTTCAGCTTCCGGAAAAGCGTATGCGCAGGCAATCGCAATGCAGCCGCTGCCGGTGCACATATCAAGGATATGGTGCGGCGTGTCACTGACCAAACCGGCAAAACGGTTTTCAATCAGCTCGCCAATCGGCGAGCGTGGCACTAATACTCGCTCATCCACATAAAATTCATGACCGCAAAACCAGGCTTTGTTGGTCAGGTAGGCGACCGGAATGCGCTCATTAACGCGGCGAATAACCCGCTCGACAATCCGATGACGCTCGCTGGCGGTCAGGCGCGCATTGCGCATATCTTCTGGTATATCAAGCGGTAGCCAGAGCGACGGTAAGACTAGTTGAACGGCTTCGTCCCAGGGATTACCTGTGCCATGTCCGTACCAAATCCCGGCAGCAGAGAAGCGACTAACCGCCCAGCGCAGCATATCCTGAATAGTGTGCAGTTCGTTCACTGCCTCATCGACGAAAATTTTGTCCACGCAGCCCTCCGCAGGCCATTTGCTAAATCGGCCGATAGTGTGCCATGAAGCCATGGAGAATTCAGCGCAGCGAGGTGAAAAAGCTGACATTTAATGACACTTAACGGTAAGGTAGCGTATTCCCTGAAAACCAACCTTTTCTGACACACTTTACCCGCCATGAGTAAAAAAACACGCCTCAGCCAGGACGATAAAGCGCTGTTTCGCCAGTTGATGAGCGGAACACGTAAGTTGAAACAAGATACGATTGTGCACAAACCCGTGGTGAAAACCCGCGAAGTGCCGACAAAACGGTTGCTTTCTGAGCAGGCCGATAACAGCCATTATTTTTCTGATGAGTTCCAGCCGCTGCTATCAACCGAAGGCGCAACACGCTATGTACGCGCCGATGTCAGCCATTTTGAATTGAAAAAATTGCGTCGTGGTGATTACACACCAGAAATTTTTCTCGACCTGCATGGCCTGACCCAGCAGCAGGCCAAGCAGGAACTGGGCGCGTTAATTGCCGCCTGCCGACGCGAACATCTGTTTTGCGCCAGCGTAATGACCGGTCATGGTAAACATATTTTGAAACAGCAAACGCCGTTATGGCTGGCTCAGCACCCTTTTGTGATGGCTTTTCATCAGGCACCAAAGCTATTTGGCGGCGACGCAGCGCTGCTGGTAATGATTGAAGTAGAGGAATGGCAACCGCCCGAGCTGCCTTGAGAAGGGATTGGGCCGCTGATTCGGCCCACAGACATTAAATGGCTTTCGCCAGTTTTGCAGGACTTACCTGCCACAATAATTTGCCTTTACTCTGAACGGCATCAAAATCCACACAGGCAATAGCGGAAGTGGCAAACATCGGCGGCGTTTCCTGCGGACAGAGTTCAGAAACCAGATAACCCACTAATGGTAAATGCGAAATCACTAGCGCCGATTTCACCCCCTCGTTCGCCAGCGTCTGTAGATAGCAGGCCACCAGCCCCGGATCGCCGCCCGGCGTTAATTCAGGTAAAACGTCCTGCCCGGCAGGCAAGGATAATGCTTCACGTACCGTTGCGAGCGTTTGTTCAGCGCGCAAATACGGACTCACCAGAACGCGTTCAATATCCAGCGTCTGACCGTTGAGCCAGCCCGCCATTTGGCGTGATTCGTTACACCCACAAAGCGTCAGAGGTCTGACCGAATCGCTTGCGGCTTCCAGAGCTGCATCGCCGTGACGCATGATAAAAACTTGCATAAAGCACCGCTGTTGTTTGTCGACATCACCAGACGCCAGCGCGTCTGGCTTATCATTCTGCGAATGAACGCCGTGTTGTACCTTAATGGCTTCAGTATAGTCAACCGGTTGTTTATTAAATAAGCACATCTCAGAATCGTGCTGTGCCGCAGACGCTGATGAGACCCTGCCAACCCGCTGAATCAGTAAGGTTATTCTGCCCGCCCTAAGAAATGTAAAATTTCTTCTGCTGCTGAGCCAGGTTTTCCAGAGCGTCACAAGGTATAAAACGATCGCCATATTGCTGCTTAAGGCGGCTTAATGTATTAAGCGCCTCAGCTGCATCAAGCTGGTCAAGGTAGCGGAACGGTCCCCCGAGGAAGGGAGGAAACCCGATGCCAAAAACAGCACCAATATCCCCATCGCGTGGCTGCCGAATCACCTCTTCATCCAGACAGCGTACCGCTTCATTTAACAACATCATCACACAGCGTTCGGCAATTTGCGCTGCGCTTTGCTTCACCTGCGGTTTTATTCCCAGCAACGCATACAGCGAAGGATCAGCCTTTCTCTGCTGACCACGATGCGATCCATATAAATAAAATCCTTTACCATTTTTGCGCCCTTTTCTTCCATCTTTGAGTACGGCGTCAAACGCGTCGGGTGCAGCAAAGCGATCGCCATAAGCCTGCTGTAAAATCGGAATGATTTTGCTGCCGACATCAATACCCACTTCATCCAGTAACTGAATAGGCCCGACGGGAAAACCAAACTTCACCAGCGCACGATCAATATGATCGATCGGCTCGCCTTCCAGCAGACAGCGCATCGCTTCATTTATATAGGGTGCCAAAATGCGGTTGACGTAAAAGCCCGGCCTGTCTGCCACGATAACTGGCGTTTTGCCTTGTTTCCGCGCCAGCGCCACGGTGCTGACCAGCGTTTCCTCCGATGTCCCGCCATGTGGAATCACCTCTACCAGCGGCATTTTATCTACCGGGCTGAAATAGTGCAGGCCAATGACATTCTCGGGGCGCTGTGCTTTCGCCGCTATATCAGCAATAGGTAATGACGAGGTATTAGAGGCGAATATAGTGTGCGGCTGGCAATGTTCTTCCACTTCGCGGACCATTTGCTGTTTCAGAGCCAGCTCTTCAAATACCGCTTCGATCACCATGTCGCGCTGCGTAAAGCCTTGATAGTCAATGCCTCCCGTAATGCGCGCCAGCTGCTGCTGACGTTGTGCCTCGCTGATATAGCGACGTTTTACCTTTTCGCTCAGCAATTCCCAGCAGGTTTGCAGCGCATGATTGACGCCATTCAGATGGATGTCTTTGATCCGCACCGATAATCCGGCATTAATGGCGCTGACGCTGGCAATTCCTCCCCCCATCAGGCCGCCACCTAAAATGCCGACGCGCTGAATAATTTTCGCTTCGCCATTACCGCCCTGCTCTTTTTTCATGGCCGTTGAAGCAAAAAACAGACTACGCAGCGCAGCTGATTCTTTCGTCATCGCCAGTTCGCCAAACGCCTGAGCTTCGGCATCATGCCCGGCCCGGCTGCCCTGCTCCAGCCCGATACGCACCACGTCAATAATACGTTTTGCCGCTGGATAATTGCCGTGCGTTTTGCGGTCAGTCTGACGCTTTGCCAGCGCAAACAAAACCTGGCGGGCGATGGGTCCCTGTAATAAACGCTCGCGCATTGGTAAGACGCGCGCGCTGTTTTTGCCTTTTTTCACTCGCTCAATCGCAGTTTCCAACAGGATCGCCTGCGGTACAGCATCATCGACCAGCCCCAGTTTACGTGCCTGCTTAGCGCGCAGGGTTTTCCCGGTAAGGATCAGCGGCAGCGCCTGCTGTATGCCAATCAGATGCGGTAATCGCTGCGTGCCGCCCGAACCCGGCAATAAACCTAACTGCACTTCTGGCAGTCCCAGCCTGGTTTTATCGTCCAGCGAACAGATGCGCGCATCACAGGCCAGCGCCAGCTCCAGGCCGCCACCCAGACAAGCGCCATGAATTGCCGCCACCAGCGGAAAAGGTAGTGCCGCAAGTGAAGCCATTACTTCCTGGCCTTGCCGCGCCAGCGCTTCAGCTTCCTGCGCTGTCTGGCAACGATCGATCATGCTAATATCCGCCCCCGCTACAAAATTGTCCGGCTTGCCAGAGATCAACACTAATCCTGCCAACTGTTTATCACGCCGCGCTTCGGCAATGATGGCAGCAATCTGCGCGGCAAATTCAGCCTTGAGCGTATTCATCTTTTCGCCCGGTACGTCAAGGGTAATAATACCCACGTGATCGAGGCGCATCTGTAAATGAAAAGCGTTCTGTTCCATTATTCGGCCTCCAGAACCATTGCCGCACCTAATCCACCCGCTGCACAGGCGGTCACCAGGCCTAAACCACCACCACGTCGCCGTAGTTCCTGTAAAGTTTGGGTGATCATACGCGCACCGGTGGCGGCGAAAGGATGACCATAAGCAATAGAGCCACCGAGCACATTGAAACGTTCTTCGTTCACTTCGCCCAAAGCGTGTGGACGGTTGAGCACCTCGCGAGCGAAACGTTCGTCGCGGAACATCTGCAGGTTGCTCAGCGTTTGTGCCGCGAAGGCTTCATGCATGTCAATCAGGGTTAAATCGTTTAGGGAGAGGCCAGCGCGATCTAACGCCAGCGGCGAGGCATAAGCCGGGCCGAGCAGCATATCTTGCCAGACATCAATTGCGGTAAAAGCGTAGCTGCGCAGATACCCCAGCGGTTTAAGTCCCAGTTCGCGTGCACGGCCTTCACGCATCAAAATTACTGCGGCGGCGCCATCGGTAAGCGGGGTACTGTTTGCGGCAGTAACTGTGCCATGCTGGCGATCAAACGCCGGACGCAGCCGCGCATAATCCGCGGGTTTCGCATCTCTACGCACGTTATTGTCTTGCTCAATCGGCGCTTTCCACGGTGGGACAAAAACCGGCATCACTTCCTGGCTCAGCACACCGGATTGCCAGGCTTTGGCGGCACGTTGATGAGAACGCAGCGCCAGCGCGTCTTGTGCTTCACGCGTGATGCCATGACTTTTTGCCATTTGCTCAGCCGTATCGCCCATGCGTAAACCGGTCGAAAACTCTGCCACCGCAGGCGGAACGGGCAGCAGATCACGTGGCCGCAGACGGCGCAGAATATGGAGTTTTTGCCTGAAGCTGCGCGCTTTGTTCATATCCACCAGCGCACGCGCCATCGTTTTGCTGACACCGATGGGCAGCACAGAAGAGGAATCCGCACCGCCCGCAATGCCCGCCGAGATTGTTCCCGCCAACAGACTTTCGGTGACATTAGCCACCGCCTGAAAACTGGTCGCGCAAGCGCGGCTAACGCTGTAAGCATCGGTATGCACACTTAAGCCGCTACTGAGAACCACTTCACGGGCGATATTGGGCGCTTCTGGCATTTGCACGACCTGACCAAACACCAGCTGTTCAATCACCTCTGCGGATAATTCGCTGCGCGCCATCAGTTCGCTTATCAACATGCGGCCTAACTCAACCGCCGGAATGCCATGAAAGCCGCTAGCCTGCCGCAGGAAAGGTGTACGTAATCCGTGGGTTATGGCGATGCGCTCGCCATCACGCGTCAGCAGCGACTGCGCTTTGCTCATTGTTTTCACCTGTAAATCGGGACCGGGGCATCATTGCCGAAAGAGGTCTGACCTGATCAACAGTGTTAACCACAAGCGGTTACCCCGCCAATATCGAAAGGAAAAATTTGCGAAGGGAAACACGAAAATGAAAAACGCCGCGATAAGCGGCGTGAGCGGATTAACGCAGGCTGAGCTGAAAAATCAGGGTTTCAGCCTGGCAGGAGAAAGTAAAACCTGCCTCTAATTTAACGCCGTCTGCTTCTTCGCTGAAACGCGCATCAATATCGCAAGGTTCAGATTCAACCTGACGCGCCTTTTCGCTCAGGCGCTGCAATTTTGTTTCAGCGTCGGCACGTTGCGCAAACCATTCGGTCCAGGTTGCGGTACAGTCGCTGTTATCTATAACGGTGCCGACATCGACACAACAGCAGGCTGCGGTTTCGTTTGCACTGCATTTTTTAATGGCATCAGACATCTTTTTCTCCTGACGATTAATTCGACAAGCTGCGTAATTTTCAGTCCGAAATTTTACGCCTTCAGGATGATTTGCGCTATGACTGCCTCGCTAAGTGACGAATATCACAATAAAAATTGACCAAAAACAAATATGAATCGTTATGCTGTGTTCGCTTCTTCTGCTTTTGTTAAGTGGATCGAATTTTCATCGATCAATCAAGAAATATTTTAAAAACAATATTGCAACACACACACAGGTCGGACCTATACTTGCCGCACTGGTCTGATATGTACGTTTGACATCAGTCCCTACAATCCGCCGTCCCTTGTTACGCGTCGTCATAGCGTTAAATAATAATTCACATGAGGTTGTGGTCATGAGCCATAAAAACCTGTTTGCAAAGTCAGCCGTGGCGGCTGCAATAGCGCTTGTCTCTTCACACGTTTACGCAGCTGGGTTTCAATTAAATGAATTTTCTTCGATTGGTTTAGGACGCGCCTATTCTGGTGAAGGCGCAATGGGTGATACCGCCGCATCGGCCAGCCGTAACCCGGCGACGATGGCGTTGATGAATCGCCCTTCTTTCTCCATTGGCGCGGTGTATATCGATCCCGACGTGAATATCAACGGCACCAGCCAAAGTGGCCGCAGCCTGAATGCCAGTAATATTGCGCCAAGCCAATGGGTGCCCAATATCCATTACGTGCAGCCCGTTAACGATCAGTGGTGGATTGGCGCCTCTGTGACATCTAACTATGGCCTGGCCACCGAATTTAATAACGGCTATACCGCAGGTGGCTATGGCGGTAAAACCGATTTAGTGACCGGCAACCTTAACCTCAGCACCGCATACCGGTTGAATGAGCATTTCAGCGTAGGTGTCGGCTTTGATGCAGTATATGCAAAAGCCAAAATTGAGCGCTATGCCGGTGAATCGGGCGCCGCGTTGGGCGTTCCGGCGGATACACAAATTGCCCGCCTGAAAGGTGATGAATGGGGTTATGGCTGGAACGCCGGCATTTTGTATGAAGTAGATGAAAATAATCGCTTCGGCTTTACCTATCGTTCCGAAGTGAAAATCGACTTTGATGGCGATTATAAGAGCAACCTGCCCACAGCACTTAATGCCGTCAATAATCCGATGCAAACCGGTATTCCTTACGGCACAGGCGGCATGACCGTCCCCGGCGCATTAACCCTGAATCTGCCAGAAATGTGGGAATTGTCCGGCTGGCATAAAGTGGCCCCTCAATGGGCGGTGCATTACAGCATGGCGTACACCAGCTGGAGTCAGTTCCAGGAGCTGAAAGCCACCGGCTCAAACGGCCAGACATTGTTCTATAAAGATGAAAGCTATCGCGATGCTTATCGGCTGGCGTTGGGGACAACGTATTTTTACGACCAAAACTGGACGTTCCGTACCGGTATCGCCTTTGATGATAGCCCGGTTCCGGCAGACAAACGCTCGATTTCCATTCCCGACCAGGATCGTTTATGGCTGAGCGCCGGTGCGTCTTACGCCTTTAATGATGACGCGTCAGTGGACCTGGGCATTTCCTATATGCACGGTCAGCACGTCACGGTGAGAGAAGGCCCCTATACTTTCAACTCTACCGGTAAAGCCTGGCTGTATGGCGCGAATTTCAACTACAAATTCTGATAGCGCGGCACCATCAAAAAAGGCGACTCACTGGAGTCGCCTTTTTTATTTCGCCTCGATTACTGCGAGTCGATGTCCTGCAGATCACCCTGAATCGCCGCAGCGTTTGGGTTTTCTTCCGGTTTCAGCTTGCCACCGCGCGCCAAAAAGTCGTGACGCTGGAAGTAAGCGTTACGGATAAAGGCATACGGATCGTTCTGCTGTTTCAGGATCGCATCGGAATCCAGCAGCTGCGCCCGCGTCTCAATCCCTTCAAGCGTCCATTTACCGATCGACATCGGCCAGGTCAGCCAGCCAAGGATGGGATAAAGCGTGTCGACGTAATCACCGCCATCCTGACGCACGGTGAAGCTCCCGTACGCAGGTAGTTCAACATACGGACCGTAACCGACGCCGTAATGTCCGAGCGTGGTGCCGAAACGGTGCGGCTCTTCACGTGCCAGCTCCGGGTTCGCTTTAGCCGCCACATCAATAAAGCCCCCCAGACCCAGCACGCTGTTAAGGAAGAAGCGTGTGAAGTGAATGCCTGCATCACGCGGATTGCCCACCAGAATAGCGTTCACCATGCTGGCTGGTTCTTCCAGGTTGCCAAGAAAATTACTGAGGCCGGTACGCGCCGGCACCGGCACATAATCGCGCCATGCCACTGCAACAGGACGCACCACATAGGGGTCCAGCACGTTGTAGTTAAAGTTAAACATCGTGCGGTTAAAGCCTTCGAACGGATCACTGCGCTGCGCAGGCTCGTTGTTTTCAGGCTTTGAACTGGCACAACCCACCAGAAGTACACTGGCCACAACCAAACTGGTCAGGCGATAATTCATTCCAATCTCCCTGTGCGGATGAAAAGTGTATACCCAAAATACTTCAGGTTGCAGGAATACGGCGAACCTGCGCATTCCCTGGAGCAGAGATCACTCTGAGCCAGGGAGCAACAGACAATACCTACGCATCTGCAGTCTGAAGTATGACTGGTATATCGCTTCAGGGCTGCTGCTGATTAATTTCCACAGCCACATGCTGATGACCATCCCAGGGCGTTATCTCGCTCAGACCAAACCAGTCTCCTGACTGCGGATTGGCACTGCCATCGCGGGAAATTCGCACCCGAACCTGTACCTGATGCTGCGCCGACAGTAGGCGATCTTGCATCATGGCGTTACTGTCATCCAGCGTCAGCGATAACGGAAAGTGGCTTAGCGGCATACGCTTAACGGCCACAGGCACCGGTGATACACCGTCAGAAACAGAAATATACATGACTCCGCCTTGCGGTAACATTTTTTCTGCCTGCGGTGCTAAAGTCACCGATAATGCCAGCCGGTTATCCTGCTGTCCTGCATCGGTTTTTGCTTGCTCAATGCTGCGCGCGATCATCGTGCGGCGCTGATCGTCAACCGGTAACAACGTCAGCATGGTTTGCCAGGCACTTATCGCCTGATCGTACTGTTGCTGTTCAAACGCATTAAACGCCAGCAGGCTTAATGTACGGATATTATTATGATCGTCCTTAAGCAGATCACGCAAAATTAAGCCCGCCTGACGATTATCCTGCTGATCGCTGGACCGGGTTAATACTTCGGCATAGTCCTGTTTTAATTCAAGATTATTTGGTGCCAGCTGTAAGGCATGTTCAAAAGCCTGGCTGGCAAGAGTGGCGTTATTCAACACCATGCCGAGGCGTCCTAACATCGCCCAGTCATTGCGGTTATTCGGCTCAGATTGCAGCGCGCTGCGCAGGCCCAGCTGCAAATGCGCCAGCTCTTCCATGCTCAGCGGTTTGGCTTGCGGGTCCATCACGCGAGCACGTAGCGCTGGGTATTCCTCCTTTACCTGCATCCAGTCGCGCATCTGCGCCAGGCCGCCGGTTTTCAGATACGTTCCCAGCGATACAACGATTAACGCTATGACACCTGGTACAAGTATCCAGCGGCTGCTGCTGTGTACTGAAGCGACCTTACCGGGAGGAATATCCGTTAACAGCGTTTGTTGCAGCTCACGTTCCATCACGGGCCGTTCAGCCACCACGCCCTGCGCTTCATCCTGCGCCAGCTCATCCATTCTTTGCTGGTAAAAATCTTTATTCAGGCGATCGCGATCGCCATTACTGGCCTGACGTTGACGCCAGCCGGCGCTAAGAAACAGCGCACAGGCCGCCAGCAATAACAGTAAAAGGGTGATCCAAAATGCACTCATTACGGCTTCCTGTCTGACTTCAAAATCGCGTCAAGACGCTGCTGTTCGCTGTCGTCCAGTTCGCTGCGCGTTTTACGTTGGCGGCTGCGCAAAATAATGATTAATCCCCCTAACACCACAAACAGCGCTGGCCCAACCCAAAGAATGAGCGTTGATGGCGTAACCGGCTGCTCATAGGTCACAAAATTGCCGTAACGCGCCACCATATAATTGATGATTTGCTGGCGGCTTTGGCCCTGCTTCATCAGCTCGTACACTTTGAGGCGCATATCAGCGGCAATCATTGCATTCGAGTCAGCAATGCTGTTGTTCTGACATTTCGGGCAGCGCAGTGAAGCGGTTAAATTGCGGTATTGTTCTTCTTGCGCCACCGAATCAAACTGATAGGTGTCGATAGCAGCCCACAGGCTGACGCTAAACAGCATGCCACAGATACATAAAATAAGGCGTGTCATGCGCCCGCCTCCGAACTGTATTTGATCCATAGCGGTTTCACTTCCTGCAGCCAGACGCGCGCATTCATGTCACCCGCGTGGCGATAACGGATAATGCCCTTACCGTCGATCAGGAAGGTTTCCGGCGCGCCATACACACCCAGATCGAGACCGAGCATACCGTTACCGTCATATAAACTCAGCGCGTAAGGATTGCCGAGCGTATTTAGCCAGGTCACCGCTTTGCTGCGATCGTCTTTGTAGTTCAGACCCACCACACGAATGCCTTGCTCTGCCAGCGTGTTCAAATATTGATGTTCCGCGCGACAGGTCGGACACCAGGTCGCCCAAACGTTAAGGAGAATCGGTTTACCGTCTGTCAACACGCCCTGGTCGTAAATCTTGCCGGGTTGATCCAGCGCTTCAAGCTTAAACAACGGCACCGGTTTACCGATTAACGCGGATTCAAGACGCGTGGGATCGTCGCCCTTCGCGTTACGCGACAGCTGCCACAGCAGAACCGCCGCCAACAACAGGAAAAAAGCGAATGGAATAAACAGTATTTTTTTGTTCATGCCAGATCCTCGCGTTGGGCTTTTTTACGCGAGCGGTAGCGTGGATCGAGCAGGCAGAACAGGCCGCCCACCGCCATAAACACGCCGCCGAACCAAATCCAACGCACAAAGGGTTTGTAATAAATACGCACCGCCCACGAACCGTCATCAAGCTGTTCGCCCAGCGCCGCATAGAGATCGCGTGTAAAGCCGCCATCAATTGCCGCTTCGGTCATCATGGTACGCGCAGCAGTGTAAAAACGTTTTTCGGCTTGCAGTACGGCTTCCGGCTTACCGTTGCGTGAGACATCAATAATACCGGCCCCGCCGCTGTAGTTCGGCCCCTGCAGATTCTGCACCCCGCGGAAGACAAAGTGATAGCTATGTATATCGACGCTGTCACCGGCCTTCATACGGATGTCGCGCTCAACGCTATATTGAGTGCTGAACGCAATCCCAATCACCGTAACGCCAACCCCGAGGTGACCCAGCACCATACCCCAGTGGCTGCGTGTCAGATGGCGCAAACCTGCGAAAAAAGGGTGACGATGCGTGGCGCGCTCGTGCAGCTCCAGCAGCGTCAGAACAATAATCCACACCGACATCAGCAGACCTACCACGGTCATCGCTTCAATACGATCCTGCAACCACCAGGGCATAAAAATCGAAAAAGCCAGCGTCACGATCAGCGCCAGCGCCAGGCGTTTCGCCAGCTTCTGTGGTTCATCACGCCGCCAGCGCACCAGCGGCCCGATGCCGAGCATTAAAGCAAAGGGTGCCATCAGCCAGGTAAACATAGTATTGAAGAAGGGTTCACCCACCGAGATGCTGCCAAGGCCAAGTTGCTTGTGTACCAGCGGCAACAGCGTCCCCAGTAAAACCACCAGCATCGCTGCAATCAACAAAACATTATTGCCTAGCAGGAATGATTCGCGTGACCAGGCATCATTTTGTACCCGGCTGCGCACCTGCCCGCCTTTAATCGCGTACAACAGCAGGGAGCTGCCGATGACGATAATCAGGAAAGCCAGGATAAACATACCGCGCGCCGGATCGGAAGCGAACGAATGAACCGATACCAGCACCCCGGAACGTACCAGGAAAGTCCCCAACAGACTCAGTGAGAATGCGGTAATCGCCAGCAACACCGTCCAGGCCTTAAAGGTGCCACGTTTTTCCGTCACCGCCAGCGAGTGTATCAACGCGGTGCCCGCCAGCCACGGCATAAAAGAGGCATTTTCCACTGGATCCCAGAACCACCAGCCGCCCCAGCCAAGTTCGTAGTAAGCCCATGCCGAGCCCAGTACGATGCCGATGGTAAGAAACACCCAGGCGGCGGTTGTCCATGGCCGTGACCAGCGCGCCCAGGCAGTATCGAGTCGCCCAGCCATCAGCGAGGCAATCGCAAAAGCAAACGCCACCGAGAAGCCAACGTAACCCATATACAGCAGTGGCGGATGGAAGATCAGGCCGATGTCCTGCAGCATTGGGTTGAGATCGCGACCATCAATCGGGAAATCTGGCAAGGTGCGGGCAAAGGGGTTTGAGGTGAAAATGATAAACAGCAGAAAGCCAAGATTGATCATGCCCATTACCGCCAGCACGCGTGCCAGGGCATCCTGCGGCATACCACGGCTGAACCGCGCTACCGCTAATGTCCAGGTACTGAGCAGTAAAACCCACAGCAAAAGCGAACCTTCATGCGCCCCCCAGGTAGCGGCGATACGGTAATAGACCGGTAACAGCAAGTTGGAGTTAGTCGCTACGTAACCGACAGTAAAGTCATTCAAGATGAAGGCGTAAACCAGCAACATAAATGCCGCGGCAATGCAGGCAAACAGGCCGTAAGAGAGCGGGCGCGCCATCGCCATCAGGCGAGCATCCTGCCGCTGTGCTCCCCACAACGGATAAATACTCAGCAACAGAGAAATCCCCAATGCCAGGCAGAGCAGAAAACTACCAATTTCTGGCATCATGATTGTTTACCCGGTTGTTGATAGGTGGACTGCGGCCCGGTGTGATTCTTTTTCATCGCGTCTTCTATTTCTGGCGGAGTGTATTTTTCGTCATGCTTAGCCAGCACTTCTTTTGCATTAACCAGGTTGCCTTTTTCCAGCACGCCCTGCGCAACTACGCCCTGCCCTTCGCGGAACAGGTCCGGCAAAATGCCTTCAAAGCTAACGCTGACCACGCCGTTGGCGTCGTAGAGCTTAAACGAAACGGCAAGGGTTTGCGGATTGCGTTTAACGCTGCCCGGCATCGCCATGCCGCCAACGCGCAGACGCTGGCCTGGCTCTGGCTTCTGATGCGCTTCGCCTTTGCCATATAAAATTTCGCTCGGGGTATAAAACAGATCAATGTTGGAACGTAGCGCATACATGACCAGCGCAGTAGCAAGTCCAAGCCCGACTAAAATCGCCACGACAACATAGAGACGATTGCGACGGCGGATATTCACATGGTTTCTCCTGCCGCTTCACTGGCGGCTTTTTTAGTTTTCGCCGCGCGAATACGACGCTCTCTGGATTCACGCTGGCGAATCTCCGTCAGCAAACGGCGGCGCAGCAACAGCGTGTGCAGCACCAGACCCACTAAAGGAATAACGGTAAACACAACGGCCAGCCAGACGTAAAAGGCGTATCCCCCCATGGCGAAGAAGTCGTGCCAGGAAGCAAATGCAGGCATCATACTTTGCGTCCTCCATTCGCGACGCCGACAGCCCAGGGGCGATGACGTTCCGTTAACAGGATCAGATTACGTAAACGCATTAGCGTTAAGGTGACAAACACCAGCAGATACCCCAGGATTGCCCAACGCAGCGGCGAACGCATCACAGGCGCAATGGCCTGCTGCAATATGCCAGAAGATCCCTGATGCAGGGTATTCCACCACTGGACTGAGAAGTGAATGATCGGCAGATTAACCACGCCAACCAGAATCAGAATACCGGCGGCTCGCCCGGCCGTTCGACGATCGTCAAACGCGTGATAGAGCGCGATTACGCCCATATAAAGGAAGAGCAAAACCAGTTCCGAAGTGAGGCGCGCATCCCAGATCCACCAGGTCCCCCACATTGGCTTCCCCCAGGCGGAGCCGGTTACCAAAGCAATAAAGGTAAAAACGGCGCCAACAGGTGCCATCGCGGCCGATACCAAATCGGCCATTTTCATCTGCCAGACCAGGCCGATAAAAGCAGCGATGGCCATTGAGGCATATACCCCCATCGACCACATCGCCGCCGGAACGTGAATGTACATGATGCGGAAACTGTTACCCTGCTGATAATCCGCAGGCGCATAACCGAATCCCCAGGCCCAGCCGAGCAGCAGCGTAGCGATAGCCGCCACTGCAAACCACGGCACTAAGCGCCCGCATAACTGATACAGCCGCTCGGGCCTGCCCAGTTGATGTAACCATTTCCACATGATGACTTGCTCACATTAAAAATAAATTTGTTATCGCCACGTCTATAGCGTGTGCGATTCAGTGCAACGTAATACGTAATGCGGCGGCGGTGGCAAACGGGGCTAAGGTGGCGCTCGCCGCCAGCATCGCGCCCAGAATGGCCAAATAGCCGCTGACAGGTAAACCCTGCCCTGCCGCATCTATCGCCGCGCTGGCAAAAATCAGTACGGGAATCGCCAGCGGTAACACCAGCAGACTAAGCAGCACGCCGCCGCGACGTAATCCCACCGTTAACCCAACACCAATTGCCCCGAGAAAACTTAAGGTTGGTGTGCCTAGCAGTAGCGTCAGCGCCATGGCGCTCCAGCCGCGAAAATCCAGAGACAACAGCAGCGCCGCCAGTGGTGATAGCACAATCAGTGGTAATCCTGTTACCAACCAATGCGCAATGACTTTACCCACTACCGTCAGCGGCAGCGGCGCAGGCAACAGTAAGAGTTGCTCCAGCGAGCCGTCGATAAAGTCATCGCGGAACAAACGCTCCAGCGCCAGCAGCGAGGCCAGCAAGGCCGCTACCCACGCCACGCCCGGCGCGATGCGTGCCAGCTGCTGCGGATCGGGTCCAATACCAAGCGGGAATAAGGTAATCACAATCAGGAAAAACCACAGCGGGTTAATCACTTCTGCGCCGCTGCGAAAGGCAATGCGGAGTTCGCGCTGAATAACCGGCATTAACATTAAATTAGCTCCGCACCGCTCAGGCGAATTTTACGTATGCTGGCATGGCTGTTGGGTAAATCCTGGTGCGTGGTCAGAATCACCGCACCTCCGTTATCGGCATGTTGAGCGAATTTCGTCATTAATTTTTCTACGCCCGCTTTGTCAATGGCAGTTAAAGGCTCATCCAGAATCCACAGTGAAGCGCGGCTCAACCATAATCTTGCCAGCGCCACGCGCCGCTGCTGTCCCGCTGAAAGCTGTGCTACCGGCACTTCTTCGTAGCCGAGCAGATCAACGCTTTCCAGCGCGTCAAAAATCTGTTCGTCATGACAATCGCGATGATAAAAGCGCAGATTTTCCAGCGGCGACAGCACTGCTTTCACGCCAGCGTGGTGACCAAGATACAGCATCGTCTGATGCCAGACTTCGCGTTGCTGGTGGATGGGTCGGGATTGCCATCTGACCTCACCCTGCTCAGCCCGGCTCAGGCCAGCCAGCAGGCGCAGCAAAGATGTTTTACCTGCACCATTCGGTCCTTCAATTTGCACAATATCACCTGCCGCCACGCTGAACGTGAGCCCGTGAAAAAGGGTGCGCTCGTCGCGAACACAAGAAAGATTAATGACTTCCAACATGAAGGGAAAATCGCGCCAGATAAATGAGGCCAGGATAATACCACAATGATGCTGTGGGCCGAAGCCCAGGCAGGCGCCTCAGATTCCGCATTGTGCAAAAAACAAGCAGGGTTAAATCGTTGTTACTCTTATTCTTATCGACAGTTACATTTTAGCCGAGCCAAAACCGTCTACGCTTATTACGCGTTGGCATTGTCACCAGGAGAAAATATGAAGCATTCATCAGGCATTGATCAGGGCCACAATGATGTGGATAGCGAAGAAAAAGAAAAAGGCACCGATATTGAAGTCGATGAAGAAGCGCTCCCATCCCGTGCCGCCGCGATACATGAGGAGATACGCCAGGACGGCGAAAAAGAGCTGGAACGTGACAGCATGGCCTTGCTGTGGTCGGCCATTGCAGCCGGATTATCCATGGGCGCCTCCCTGATGGCGAAAGGCATTTTTCTGGTCCATCTCGACGGCGTACCCGGCGCATTTTTGCTGGAGAATTTAGGCTATACCTTTGGTTTTGTCATTGTCATTATGGCACGCCAGCAACTGTTTACAGAGAACACCGTTACCGCCGTTTTGCCTGTCATGCATAAACCGACATGGAGCAATGGCGGGCTGCTGCTGCGTTTGTGGGGAATTGTGTTGCTCGGCAACCTAATCGGCACCGCTCTGGCTGCCCTGGCGTTTAATGAAATGCCAGTTTTTGATGATGCGACGCATCATGCCTTCACGACGATCAGCCAAAAAGTGATGGAGAACACGCCAGGGGAGATGTTCGCCAACGCGGTAATCGCAGGCTGGATTATTGCCACGATGGTATGGATGTTTCCTTATGCTGGCGCGACTAAGCTGTTTGTTATCATAATGATGACATGGCTGGTTGCGCTTGGCGACCTGGCGCATATCGTGGTGGGCTCGGTGGAAGTGCTCTATTTAGTCTTTAGCGGTGCGATCGCCTGGCAAGAATTCTTCTGGCCTTTCGCTCTGCCGACACTGCTGGGCAATATCACCGGCGGCACGCTAATCTTCGCCTTAATCAGTCATGCGCAAATTCGTAATGATATGAGCGAACTGGCCGCCGCTAAGGCTAAGGCAGAGCAAAAGAAGGCCGGGAAACGCCGTCAGGAAGAGCAACAGGAGCACTAATTGTCGATGGAATGAGCAAACGCACGTCGGCGTGGTTAATTTGGCGTATAACTGCGCTATACTGCCCGCCGACGTCCCCTTAGTTAAATGGATATAACGAGCCCCTCCTAAGGGCTAGTTGCAGGTTCGATTCCTGCAGGGGACAATACCCTTTCATTTCATCACGTTTCAACACACTTCACCCCCTCCCTTAAAACCAGTAAAATCAGGGGTTGACGCCTTGAACATGGTTTCAGTTCATTTCATGACATTACATGATTCTGATGGTATCGTTGATGGTACTCACGGTTCGATAAGCCGATACCATCAACTGACAACAAAGATTACCCTCCATGGCACTAAATGAGCTATCACCTAAGAAAGTTGAAAACGCTAAACCCAAAGAAACAGACTACAAACTGACGGATGGGGGCAGCCTGTATCTTTTAGTTAAAAAGAACGGGACCAAGGCATGGCGAATGAACTACAGATTTAACGGCAAACAAGCTACGCTGGCTTTGGGCGTTTTCCCAGACGTTTCGCTGGCACTTGCCCGTAAGCGCAGAGATGAAGCAAGGCAACTTTTAGCCGACGGTGTTGACCCCAGAGTATCTAAAAAAGCAGCGCCAACAGAACCCACATCGGCTACATTCCAGACAATCGCTTTAGAGTGGCATAAAGGCTCTATAGGCCATCCCTCATGGAAAGAGATTACTCGCATTAAAATTTTAAGAGAAATGGAAAATCATATTTTCCCATTTATCGGAAATAAACCCATCGATTCATTAAAAACAAGTGATCTGTTGCCGTTATTGGTGAGGATGAGTGATCAGGGAATTGGAGCGACAACAGGAAGAGTGAAAACTACTCTTGCAAGTGTTTTCCGGTACGCTATTCAGCGTGGAATTGTTGAATACAACCCTACCCATGATCTACGAGGAGCAATTTCCAGCCCCAAAATAAAGCATCGCCCTGCACTTCCACTAGAACGATTACCAGAGTTAATATCAAAAATTGATAGCTATACAGGGAGACCGTTAACTAAGTTGGCGGTATTATTTTCCCTTCATACTTTTGTTCGCTCTAGTGAACTGAGACACGCAAGATGGGAGGAAATTAATTTTGAAACTGCAATGTGGACTATTCCTGCTCAAAGAAAAAGAATTGAGGGGGTAAAATATTCAGAGCGTGGGGCAAAAATGGGTAGTATTCATTATGTTCCATTATCTAATGAAGCTATTGATGTTCTCGAAGCCATTAAAAAAATAAGTGGTGAGTATGAGCTTATTTTCCCCGGAGATAGTAACCCTTACAAGCCGATGAGTGAGAACACAGTTAATAAGTCATTGAGGATTATGGGGTACGACACACAGGCGGACATTTGCCTTCATGGATTTAGAGCAATGGCGTGCTCAGCCCTGACAGAATCAGGATTATGGTCTAGGGATGCAGTTGAACGGCAAATGAGCCATCAAGAACGAAATGAAGTACGAGCGGCTTATGTTCACCTGGCACAACACATGCAAGAACGCCGTAGAATGATGCAATGGTGGTCACATTATATAATCAGCAATTGTGAAAGTTATATTGCGCCCTATGAAATTAGTGAAAAACCATTGGCAACGCTTAAGGTGGTAAAATAATGAGCAAACATAACGAAAAAAACATTTGGAAACGTAACGGCTTAGCCCCATTAGAATATTGCTCTATATCAAGAGCGGCAAAAATACTCGATTGTGAAATTGATGATATATTCCACTGGTGTTATACAGGAAAAATTAACCTCTGCTTAAATTTTCAAAAAATATATTATTTCTACATTCCATTCTTAAAATCCGATGGTAATATTTTAGAGCAAGTTGAAACTCTCAATCTTGAAGCTCTGCCATCTGCAAATGGCATACCATACATTTTCTCAGATAAATTTAAGTCAGGTTATTTTTACATACCTGAAAAATTTCATTTAGTCGAAACCGAAGAACATTATTTGGTACAAACATACCTTAATGGAATATGGCCTGTAGATGGAAACATTTTATCTGCAATAAATACGGGATTAATGGATTCAATTGAACTTTCTTTATTTAGTGAAGAAAATCCCGAATTTAAATCAGAAGGGGAAAGGTTTCAACTCATTTCTCCAATTTTGATAAATAATCAATTTTCTGGGAAATTAAAGAACTGCGTAGAGGGTGATATTAAATACTTACAGTATCTTTGCGAGCACGCTCCTGATATAAACGACAAACACTATCAGCTTCAAATTACTGGTTACTATATTGAATATATAAATAAACATGCTTTATCTGGCACACACATGCCTGTAATAAGCAAGGATAAAGATACAAGAACATTAACCTCATATCAAACAACTGAAACGCCGAAAGTCAGAACTACAGCGAAGCAATCAACCTATATAGCATCCCTAATGAATGCTTTGGGAGTAACGGAAGAAATGATGAGATTTTCATCTATTACTCAAATAAAAGATCATCTGAGCAGAAAAGCAGGCCCCGAAATGGAACTACCTGAAATCACTGATGATACTTTAGATGACTGGCTTCAAAGGGCAGGTAAAAGGTAGATAATTTTTGATAATTCTGACGAGTTTTCAAAAACTCCGCGCATTGCTGCACATCTAAAAGTAGCCTGCATCCGTTCGTTTCATTACGTTAAGTAGGATTGCAGGTGATTCATATGACTATCAAAAATTACCCCTTGTCAGGCAATGCCAGAGCTAAACATACTGCTGATTTTCTCAACATCAGTTCAGTAACTCTCTGGCGCTGGACCAAAAATAAACCCGGTTTTCCCCAGGCGACTCGATTAACCGAGAGAGTAACAATTTACGATGCACAAGAAATTAGGCAGTGGGTTAAGGCTCAGTCAGCGGGAATAAAGGGAATATAATGAAAATCTTAACTAAGTTGGGGAGAAAAAATTCTCCCCCATCAATTAATCAATTCTTTGGATCGATGCCACGATTTAGTAGCTCTTTACGCAAAATTCGCTTGATCCAAGATGCAAGAGCTGAATCTCCATCTTTGCGCATTTCTTCTTCAAGCTGTTGGCGGAACTCATCTGTAAGACGCATCTGGAAAGGAGGAGAACGTTTTTCTTTTGGTGTTGACATGGTGATGACCAAACCCTATATTAACCTACATGGTAATTACCATTATAAACATCAAAGCTACAAAAAAACAATGCCCGAACTGTGCTGGAACACAAATCGGGCATCTGACCAATCCGCTGTATGAGGAAACGAAGATGGCTAAACAGAAGTGTACCTGGTTATTTGCGGCGATCAACCGCAGTCAACGCAATGCCCGTCCTGTGATGTTAAGGATCACCGCAGATAACGAGCGGTCAGCGCGGCGCAGACTTGCCCCGGACTATGTGCTGAGCTTTGCCGGCCGCATTCCCTGTGGAGGTGAACATGCGTAATTATCCGCAACCCGGCGAACGCTGGCAGCATGAACGTGGCTGGACCGTCACAATCATCCGATTAATTGAAGCGTCTCCCTCCGTGGCGCTGGTTAACCCTGAATTCAGCTGTGAAGTGCTGATACGTCATGACAGCGACAACCAGCTTTCTTCCTGCCCTCTTGCATGGTTTGAACAGCGGTATACGCGCCTGTTTGATGCTCCGCTCTTTAAACCTTCGCCAGCTCCGGCAGGCGGTAGTGGCTCCGGCCCGCTAACGCTGCATCCGTCTGTGGTATTTAGCCGCTGGCGGGAGCGCAGCATACGGCGTTCTGCTGAACCTGACGACAGTCACTATTCAAAGTTTCTCTGACAAAACACTGCTGAAAACGGAGTAATCCATGATGAATATTTCAAACGGGCACAACGGTGCTCAGGGCCACACTTTGCCTGAAAAACACAATACCGGTGCTTTTGCCTATGGATTGTCAGAGGACGGTTTCGGAAAGCTGACCCGCGCAAGAAATGCCTGCGACCTGCTCCAGCTTCTCTTTTCTGAATACCCGTCTCAGGTCGGAGCGCTCGATACAGGCTGTGCGCCGGGCGTCGCCGCGCTGATGGAGTACCTGCGGGCAGATTTGACGGATATGGCGCACAGCTGCGCACTGATTGAAGGAGGTGCCAGATGAACCAGCCGCAGGTTTCCATTTTCCCGGCAGAAATGACCACCGCGCTGTACCGGCGGGCGATTGCTTCGGCATGGCGGCAGAAAACGCTGAACGAAACCGGCAGCGATCAGTATGGTCCGCACAGCCTGACGGTTGAGCGTATTGAAATGGCCATTGCGCTGCATATCGAATGCGCACTGATTAATGAGTACGGCGAAGCACAGGGAGCCGCTGCCGCGCTGGCACTGCTGACTGACATGCTGGAGCCGTCACTGCTGACCGCGCCGCCGGTACTGACCGTGCGCGGCTGTGAAGTGATGGCGGAGCTGTACCGCACGCTTCCGGCGGCCTTTGATGACTTCTGCAGCACGGGTGTGGCGCTGTATCAGGGGGAAGTATGACAACACAGAAGGTTACGCAGATTTCAGCCGCCGCGCGGGGGAAATGGCCCGTTATTCTGCAGATGCTGCGTATTGATGTACCTGAAAACGGCAGGCACGGACCCTGCCCGAAATGTGGGGGCAAGGATCGTTTTCGCCTTGATGACCTTGACGGGCGCGGGACGTGGATTTGCAGCCAGTGCGGCAATGGTGACGGTCTGGATCTGGTTAAGCTCATGACCGGTTACGGCGTCAGAAAGGCCGCGCAGGAGGTGGCGCAGGTGCTTAATGTGCCGGATGTGCAGGAACTGCCCGTTAAGCCCGCCAGGCAAAAAGCCCCTAAACGCGACATGAGCCTTACCGTGGCGGCGCTGATGAAAGAGAGCCACACGGGAGAAAGCCCCTATCTGACCGGAAAAGGGTTTGCCGGATACCCGGCCTCCCTGACCGGGAGCGTGCAGCATATCAGCGGTAAGGATTTTCCTGCCGGTTCCCTGCTGTTACCACTCACAACCAACGCCGGAGCCGTGACCGGTGCGCAGCTTATCGCCCCGACGGGTGAAAAAAGCATACTGCCCGGCAGCACGATGAAAGGCGCGTTTGTGGCGCTCAGCCCGTTACCGTCTGAACCGCCAGTACAGGTGGTGATTACCGAAGGTTACGCCACGGCGCTGACGGTAAGTCAGCTCACCGCCGGGTACGTAGTGGCTGCCATATCTGCGGGCAACCTGCCCAACGTCGCACAGGCGCTGCGGGCACGCTGGCCTGAGGTAAAAATTATCATCGCCGGTGATAACGATTTTCAGGACGGGGGCGAGAATCCCGGCAGATCCTTTGCTGAACGTGCGGCAAAAGCCGTTGGCGGCTGGATGACGCTGCCACCGGGAGAGATTAAGGCCGACTGGAATGACTTCCATCGTGAGCACGGTATAACCCGTGCCCGTGAAGCCTTTCGTAACGGTCTGGTGCTGTGCGGGGAGGGCCGCACGCAGCTGCCGCACGGGTTCCGTCTTACCCAGGAATATCTCTGGTATGAAAAACAGGTACAGCGCAACGGTGAGACGGAGATCCAGAACGTCAAAATATGCAACCCGCTGCGCGTGACGGCAATCACCTGCGATGCCGATGGCGGTAACTTCGGACGACTGCTGGAGTGGGAAGATACGTGGGGTGAGCGCCGCCGCTGGGCGATGCCGATGGAAATGCTGAGCGGCAGCGGTGAGGAGCTGCGCCGGGTGCTGCTGGTTAACGGGCTGTCCTATATCAGCACCACCGGTGAGGCCCGCGCCCGCCTGATGGAATATATCTCGCTGTGTAAACCGGAACGCCGCGTGACCTGCGTCAGCCGTACCGGGTGGCATGGTCAGGTTTACGTCCTGCAGGATGAGGTCAGCGGTGAAGGTGCGGAAAGTGTCATTCTCCAGACCACTTCCGTGCAGGGGCGTGATTTCCGCGTGTCGGGCACAACGGAGGAATGGCGGGAGCACGTATCCCGCTACTGCACCGGCAACTCCCGCGTAGCGTTTGCCGTCAGTCTGGCTTTTGCTGCCCCCCTGTTACGGCTGGTTGGTATGGACGGCGGCGGCTACCACCTCAAGGGGGAATCGACGGACGGTAAGACCACCACCATGAAAGCGGCAACCTCCGTCTGCGGCGGGCCTGACTACTGGCAGACGTGGCGGGCAACCGGCAACGCGCTGGAGGGATGCGCCAGCCGCCGCAACGATGCCGCCATGATGCTCGATGAGATCCGGGAGGTGGACGGACGCGAGGCTGGCAATATCGCCTACATGCTGGCAAACGGTCAGGGCAAGGGCCGTGCCGGTACGGACGGTGAGCTGCGCACCCGTAAGCAGTGGCGGCTGCTGTTCTTTTCAACCGGCGAGCTGTCACTGACTGAACATGCGGCAAAAGCCGGGGAGCGTACCTTTGCCGGGATGGAAGTCAGGATGATCCAGATCCCCAGCGATTCCGGGAAGTTTGGCGTATTTGAGGAGCTGCACGGCTTCGACAGCGGCAAAGCTCTGGCGGAACATCTGGAGTGGGCCACGTCCAGCTACTACGGTTCGCCGTTCAGGGAGTGGCTGAAAGCCCTGACCGCTGACCTTAACGGGCTGACGGCACAGGCAAAGTCACTGATGAAGGAATATACCGCCGCCCTGACCCCGAAAGATGCGGGCAATCAGGTGGGCCGGGCTGTGAACCGCTTTGCACTGGTGGCGATGGCGGGCGAGCTGGCAACCCGGCTGGGTATCACCGGCTGGCCTGAGGGTGAAGCGCTGCGGGCAACCCGCGTCTGCCTGAACGCATGGCTGAAAGATCGCGGGCACACCGCCAATCAGGAAGATATTGCCGCACTGGAGCAGGTACGCAGCTTCTTTACCGCGAATCAGTACAGCCGCTTTGCTGACTGGCACGACGAGCGTAACCGCCCCGGCAATATGGTGGGCTGGCGCAGGGTGGAGAAAGGCAGTACCGCGCAGGGCACGGAAGCCGTCACCACGTTCTACGTCATGCCGTCCGGCTGGAAAGAAATCTGCCGGGGATTTGACCCGCGCAAGGTGGCACGTCTGTGCGCGGATCGTGGATATCTGCTGCCCTCCACCGATGGCAAGCTGCAGACAAACATTCGCCCGCCAGAGATGAATCCCCGCAGGCTCTATGTCTTCAACAGCGAGGTTCCGGGTTAAGGCTTTGCGTGAGTTTTATTTATTAAGGGTAACAAGTGTAACAGGTGGAACAACCGTGTTTTACAAGGGCTGAAACTGTTCCACCTTCTGAAATAGTGAGGTGGAACAGGTGGAACGCCAGCCCGATCCGCTGTTCCACCTTGTTACCCGTGATGTTCCACCTGTGCTGTACCTGTAAATGCATTACAAAACAAGGCCGTAACACCTGTTCCACCTGTTCCACCGCATCGGGGACATAAAGCAGGCTGAAGCAGAGGCATTTTTATCTGGCTGGCTTTCATAGCCACGTCTGAATAACCGCAAACGCCCGTTGTGCCAGCTACCACACACTGAGCACCGATAGTGCGCTTGTGTCAGCCACGACACAATTGACGTAACGAACCAACCCGACAGGAGAAGTCATGAACAACACTGCAGAGAATAACAACCTTTCCACTTTTCCGGCTGTCACGCAGCGGGCGCTGGAAACCCTGAACACAGCCAGAAGCGCATGGCTTGAAGCACGTCGTCGGCAGAAAGCGTCAGCGGATAATATTGCAACTATCCGCCAGCGCCGGGCTGAAATGGAAGCCACGACGAACGCACTGAATGAGGAGTGGCGCACGCTGTTTCGTGAAAGTCAGGGCGTTGTCTCAAAGGAAATGAAAAAGCTGCGCACGGAAATTGCGCTGGGACGCGAAACGCTTGAGGATTTTGACGAACTGCTGGCGGCTCAGGAATGCGAAAATGCACTTTTGCCGCAGGAGGCTGCGGAATTAGCCGGAAAGTATATCCACGCGCACGACACCCTTGTGAGTATTCGCGCAAAACAAATCTGGGAAGATTTTATGCAGGCGCATGGTAAGGCGCTAATCCAGACGCTGAGCCTGCTCAAATCCACAATGGGCCGGGAAGCCAGCGCAGTTGTCGGTGTGGTGCATTCAGTTAATGATCCGGACACACTGCTGAAAGAGTTTATTCACAAACATATCACCAAACCGGCTCTTACTAACGCTGCGATGCCGGAACAGGACCCTGTGTTTAAACTGGCGGGCGTTGCGCCGGATTATGCGGCCCGTCTGGATTTCAGTAATCAACCCTCTCCGGCAGCCATTCATAAAATGAAGGTTCGTCAGGAACGGGCTGAGAAGGAGAAATCAGTATGACGACCCGAGCCACTCCCGCCCAGGCGCTTACCATTTTTCGAAATGCCCGTATTCTGTGGGCCGGACATAGTGAGAGCCGAAAAGCCGTTGAACAACAGATAGAATCTCTCCTCACTGCCACGGAAAAACCAGCAGATTATGCCCGACAGCTCCAATTACAGCGGGAACGTCTGGATGTGCTGAAATGGCAAATTAACTGTGCTGCGCGTGAGTGTATTTACTCGCAGCATTTACTGATGGAAGCCTGCACAGAAGACGCTCTCAGCAATTTTATGCAGGCGAACGGAGCGGCTCTGACATCTGCGCTGGCTCCGTTTCTTAAGGGGCGCGGAGGGCTGGAAGTTGCGTCCCGTATGTTACGCAGTGCCCTGGCTCACCAGCTGGCAATCACCCCGCCTGAAATTGCCGGGGATTATCGTGAGATTCTGGATGAATCTGGTGTGATGCCAGACCCCCTGATGAGCCGTGATTGTCAGCGTTCTTATACCCCGGCACAACATCTTCGCTTTCAGCAACGCCTGAATGACATTAACGATATACAGGAGTGATATTAATGGCACTTAAATGTCCCGAATGCGGCACGGTTGCACATGCCAGAACCGCCGCCTATGAAGCGCCGTCGGTTAAACGCTCATGGTATCAGTGTCAGAATCTGGAATGTTCCTGCACGTTTACGGCACTGGAGAGTGTGGATACGATAATTATGAAGCCCCGGCGCAATGAACAGGAATCAGACAAGGCACAAATGCCGGAAAAACAACAGCAAACGCTCAATCGCTATGGCTCCGCGTCAAAGCTGTCAAGCCGTCAGCAAATCCCGGTCTGATTAACAAAAAACGCCCACATAATCCCGGTCCAGTACCGGGATTTTTTACGCCTTTTCCCTGGCGGGCCTGAGGGCGCATGAGTGCATGTCTATGGCGCATGAAAACGCATGAGTCTCATGCACCATTTTTGACGTAAAAGCCCTTGTGTGGCGGCTTCTGAGGCGATTTACGGGGTGCATGAAAACCAGTCTGTTAAGCGAAGCGGGCAGGCGGGCGGGGCTGCGCGCGCTGAGGGGGGAAAGTACGTTATCTGGCTGGTTGTCCGCCGCTGCAGTTGTATGGTCAGCGGAACAATACCCCAACCCCGAATGGTTGTGCTGAACACGATACACTGCCAGCACATTGACAGCCATTGAGGATCGTATTATGAGCGAAACTGTTACCGCTAAAAATGAAACCACCGTTGTTCTGGATACGCCAGTTAAACGTGGTGACACAGCCATTACTGAAATCGTGTTGCGTAAACCACAGTCCGGGGCGCTGAGAGGCCTCCGCCTGCACGCGATTATGGAGATGGACGTTACCGCGATGATGACGGTGATCCCGCGTATCTCGACTCCGGCGCTGACCCAGCAAGAGATGGCGGAGCTGGACCCTGCCGATCTTTCAGCGCTGGCGCTGGAGGTTGTGGCTTTTTTGCTGCCGAAATCGGTGTTGTCGGGTTCCCTGCCAGCCTGACGGTTGATGATTTGGTGGCCGATATTGCCACCATCTTTCACTGGTCGCCGTCCATCACTGACGTCATGCCGCTGACTGAGGTTCTGGAATGGCGGCATAAAGCGATCGTGAGAAGCGGAGTCAGCGATGAGTAATAATAACCTGCGTCTGCAGGTCGTTCTGGGGGCGGTGGATAAAATGACCCGCCCCTTCAAAAATGCCCAGGCTGGCTCTAAAGAGCTGGCTTCTGCAATTCGACAAACCCGTGAGCAGATTAAAAATCTGACTGACGCCGGTGCCCGTCTGCAGTCCTTTGATAATCTCACCCAAAGTCTCAGCCGGACCAGCGCAGAACTGGACCAGACGAGGCTGCGGGCGCAGATGTTAACGCGCGAAATGTCGTCACTGGAGTCACCAACCAAAAAGCAAACACAGGCGCTTGAAGCGCAGTGGCGTGCTGTATCGACTCTGGAGCAAAAGCAGCAGCAGGAAACCCGGCAGATGGCGGCAGCCAGAGCCGAACTCTACCGGCTGGGGCTGTCTGCAGGCGGCGGAGCGCGGGAAACCTCGCGTATCACCCGCGAAACTGAGCGATACAACCGGCAACTGGCAGAGCAGGAGCGCCGCCTGCGGGCAGCAGGAGAACGCCAGCAAAAGCTGAATGCGATCCGGGCAAGAGCAGATAAAACCTATGATCTGAGGAATAAACTTGCCGGAAATGGAGCCGGTGCTGTGGCTGCGGGCATGGCAACAGGTATGACGTTGCTTGCGCCGGTGAAAGCCTATTCTGAATCTGAAAATGCCGCTAATCAGCTCGCCGGTTCAATGATGGGGCCGGGTGGAAAGGTCGCACCTGAATTTGAGAAAATTAACCAGCTGGCGGTAGCGCTTGGAGACAGGCTGCCGGGAACCACTGCAGATTTCCAGAACATGATGACAATGCTGCGTCGTCAGGGTATGTCAGCACAGGTCATTCTTGGCGGGCTGGGGGAATCGGCGGCTTATCTGGGGGTGCAGTTGCAGATGGCTCCCACTGCTGCGGCTGAGTTTGCCGCAAAACTGCAGGATGCAACACAGACCTCAGAAAAAGACATGATGAGCCTGATGGATCTGATCCAGAAGGGTTTTTATGCCGGTGTTGACTCCGGGAATATGCTGCAGGGATTTTCTAATATCAGCAGCGCCATGAGCATTATTAATCAAAAGGGTATTGAAGCAGCTAAAACTTTTGCTCCGTTGCTGGTGATGGCTGATCAGAGTGGGATGGCTGGTGAGTCCGCAGGTAATGCTTACCGAAAAATTTTCCAGGCAGCGCTGGATTCAAAAAATATTAAGTCAGTCAACGACGATCTGAAAGGCACCGGCATCAACTTCAATTTTTCCAATGGTAAAGGTGGATTCGGCGGGCTGGAAAATATGTACGCCCAGCTGGAAAAGCTTAATAAGCTCAACGATGAAACCCGGATGGCAACGATTAAGGATCTGTTCGGTAATGATGCGGAAGTCATGAAAGTCCTTAACACCATGATTGAAAAAGGTATTAATGGCTATCGTGAAACTGCCGCCAAACTTGAAAATCAGGCTTCACTGCGGGAACGCGTCGATGCCTCCCTGAATACCCTGGGCAATAAATGGGAAGCCGCTACCGGCTCCTTCACCAATGCTATGGCAAGCATTGGTGAAACAGTTGCCCCGGCATTAAAGAAACTGGCTGACTGGCTGGGGGAGCTGGCGTCACGTCTGGATGGTTTTGTCAAGCGACACCCGCAACTGACTTCTGCGCTGTTTAAACTGGCGGCAGGATTTGCGGTTGTTGCCACTGGTGCAGGGGTTGCCTCGCTTGCACTGGCTTCTGTGCTGGGGCCGATGGCAGTTGTGCGAATGAGTGCAGGCGTGCTGGGGCTGAAATTTTCATCTGCATTTGGCCTTATTGGTAATGCAGTCAGAGCAGTGGGCAGCTCCGTGTTATGGCTGGGCCGTTTGATGTTTGCAAACCCTATACTGGCGGTCATTGGGCTGATCGCCGCTGGTGCTGTTTATATCTGGCGGAACTGGGATACGCTGGGACCAAAGTTTAAAGCCATGTGGGATGCCGTATGTAATGCCACAGGTGCGGCATGGGACTGGATCAAAGAAAAGGCCAGCACTGCGTGGGAAGGAATTAAATCGCTGTTCTTTAATTATACCCTGCCGGGATTAATCGCTAAAAATTGGGATGCAATAAAATCTGGCGTTACTGAGGCATGGGCCGGTATCAGGCAATCAATCAGCGATAAATGGAATTCGATCCTGGCTGATGTTGCCGCGCTTCCTGCTAAATTTCAGGACATGGGCAGCGCCATTATTGACAGTATTCTCAATGGAATTAATGCCAGATGGGAGGCACTCAAAAACAAACTTTCCTCCGTCACCGATTATCTGCCCGACTGGATGACGGGAAACAATAAAATAACGGGTAAAGCGCAATTACAGGTGTCTGGCAGTGCGCCTGCTTCGGTTCCGTTCGCCGGGATGTATGACAGTGGAGGCGTTATTCCTCGCGGTCAGTTTGGCATTGTGGGAGAGAACGGGCCTGAGATAGTGAACGGTCCGGCAAAAGTAACCAGCCGGAGACGTACTGCTGAGCTGGCACAGCTCGCAGCGTCGATGAACCCGGCTAATATCCTGAAAAATAATACTGGTTTTTCAGGTGGTGGGTTGCCTGCGCGTCAGATGCTTCTGGCTACAGTCGTCGCTGGCGTTATGGGTGTCGCATCTGTGCCTGCAGAAGCAAAGCCAATGCATCCGTACAGTCTGCCAAAATCGGAGTATAAAAAGCCGCCATCGCCTCCGGTTGTTGCACCTGTCCAGAGTTCTTCTATAGGGAAAGTCGAGATTCATATTCATCAATTACCAGGCCAAAGCTCCGCAGACCTTGCTGATGAAGTGATGAAACGCATTGAAGCGAAACAGCGGCAACTGGCATCCCGCGCCCGAAGCAACTACAGCGATCAGGGAGGATACGATTTATAACAGAATGCGTGTATACACGGGCAAGCCAGCATGAACGCTGGCTTTGTTCGTGTTTTTATCACATTTGGTATACCTAAAATACATTCAGGGTTATACCCCCTCAAGTCAGGATTGACGCTGGTTTGCGAGCAGCATTGTATAATG
>NZ_JASUAZ010000038.1:0-36554 GCF_030283135.1 Mixta mediterraneensis
CATCCTCAGACATTCTTCGCTGGTCTTAAGGCAGCTGTTGCCGGATGAGGTCCTCAATCATCTTGCCCGTTCATACCGGAATATGGTCATGATTTACTGAGCTGCGATTAGTGGGGATCCCTCAGCCGGCATCCCGGCAGCGGCAGCCAGAAGCGTCTATAGTTATTGCCATACTTTTCTGCCCTTACGTTGCGACTTTTTTTGCAGCGGATATTTATGTTCATTTGCCCGGAGTTGAAAAGCATCAAAGAGGTTTATTTTGCACACAGATTTGTCCTGGAAAACCCTTCACCAAATTATTAATCAGACCATCGCTGATATGCTGGATGAGCACCAAACGCTGAATGTACTGTCGTTACGTGCAAAACTGAGCGAACTGGCTGAAAGTGAAGATGATGAAATGATGGTGCTGTGCTACTGGCAGGCTAGCAAGATCCTGATGCGTTTGCCGAATACAGTCACCGCCAGCCAGCTAATGAACGCTGCACGTCATGCGTTTCGTACACCGTTTAATTATGATCTGCTTTAACTCCACATAATTACGTGTTTCAGTACGGTGACTCATTTCTATATTGCTGCCCGGCAGGAATCATCGGTGATAACCAGCGCAATACTTTTCGCGATAGCCCGCCGTGTTAAATAGCGCCCACTTGTTCTGCTGTTGATAGACCTCGCCATAAGAATAATCCGATGCGATTTGCCGGTTAATGCCAGCCGGCTTTATTTTGCCTTGTTGTATCAATAGCTTGTCTTTATCAACGCGGTACGCGGATGACCACCACTGGCCTGAAATCATATTATGGATGCTGTTACACCGTACGATAATCCCATCGGATCCGCGTGATAAATATGTTCTTTAGATTATTACCTATACGTAAAAGTCGTTACGTTTTCTGCACGGATTTTTCTGGCGCGGGTGACCATTCAATATTCGCTGACCCGAACCTGTTTCGCACACCTGGGCAGGGTTCTACTTTTATAGCGTCTGGAAGAGAGCACCGGCACCGGGTGTTCTTGATCTATAAGCCCAATACAGAAGGCGCATCCCATTTTTATTCTTCAAAAAAATTTTCTGTCAGGAATGTTTTTCATCCCGTATCCTTATCCGCTAATTTCTTTTCGACGATAGTATTTTTATGGACAGAAAGTTCTACTCTCTTCAGGCTTTGCGTGGTGTTGCGGCGTTACTGGTTTTGCTTTTCCATTACCGCTTTTATCTGCGAGGCGATGATAATAGTGGGACGAGCCTATGGGACGCGCTGTTTGGATGGGGAATCATTGGCGTTAACATCTTCTTCGTTATCAGCGGCTTTATCATGGTTTACACCACTCACCACTATCGTAGTGACTTTAGCTCCTCGAAACGGTTTCTGATAAACCGGGCGGTGCGTATTCTTCCTCTTTATTACTTTGGCTTACTCATCGCCTTTCTTCTGGGCGGGGCAATGAGCACATTCCATTATCCAGAAAAGGTACAGAATTTAATAAGTGCGCTCACCTTTACCGTCTACAAAACCGATGTAACGCCGCATTACATTGATGATGGGGGAATGTATAACATTCGCTGGACGCTTAATTATGAAATCTATTTTTACCTGGTTTTTGGTCTGTGTCTGTTGATAAGAAACCGGTTTATAGCGCTGATAAGCTGGGGAGCATTAGCGACCTGTATCATTCCTGCGATAGCAGGTTTTCAACCCACGCTAAATATTCAGGGCTATCATGTGGAATCGCCACTTTATGGCCTTTTGTCAAACCCCATCATTCTGGCGTTTTTAATTGGCGCGATTGCCGCCTATCTTTATTTTGGCATCAGACAGAAAATCACATCAGTTCATTTGCCGCTGTTCTCGGCCTTGCTTTCCCTGGTGATTTTTCTATACCTTGCATGGGGAATTTACACGCATAATATCAGGGCCTTAGACACCTGGAGCTCGGTAATTATCGGTCTTTTTGTGCTTACCCTGACACTGGGCGATTCGGTGCTGAGCAAATTCACTCCGGCGATATTAATTTATCTGGGAAATATCTCTTTCTCGCTCTATCTGTTACATAATCCAGTAGGCTGGGCCGTTTTGAAACGGTTTGAATTTTCAGATGCATCGCCTGTCAGAGCCGTACTGGCAGTTATACTGGCAACTGCCGCATCTATCATCGCCGCACATTTCACTTATCAATATATTGAAGTCCGTTTTACGCGCTGGCTGAAAAAGAAACTTCTGCCCCTCTATAACGCTAAAATGGATGCTATTCCTCTGGAAAAGGAGGCCAGATGATATTTTCTGGTAAAGAGGTGTCAATGCGGCTCAGAGGAACCCGGTATCTTTGCCGGGTTACGTAGCGCATTTTTTCCTGCTCCGTGGCTATCTCCAGTTCAATCGCGTCCCGCAGCGGAGCCATTATTTTCTCAGCTTCGGCAGATAAGTGTTTTTTCTTACTGTCTGCCGAATGTATTAACGCCTCGTGCCTTGGCAATCGTTTAAGAACTTTATTATTTTTAAACTGCCAGTTGCCATCAATATCTGCGCATCAGGCAATTTATCCAGTTCAGTTACGCTACGACCTTCTGGATACAGGCAGGAAATATCCTGAGTGATAATGCGGATCACACCCTCTGCGTCATACATGATTTTTATGATTTCTGGACTAAAGTCATTCTGGCATTCATACCCGTCTCGCCCCTCTTCGGATATGAAAAAAATTGCCCGCCAGAGTGACGGGCAATAACAACCTTACTTACCTTGCTCGTCGCTTTCGCCGAGGAAGAAATACCATAGCGGAATAGATAACAAGCCGGTAAATACCGTGGAATAGAGCAGAATCATCATCGCCTGCGTAAGGTACATCATTAACGACCAGTTGCTAAAAGGGATCTGATATTGCTCGATCACGCCGCTGATCATCGCACGCGCCATGATAGTTCCAACTATCAACGCCAATACCGCCACGCTGCGCAGGAAATAACGCATCTCTTTACGCTTTACGGCAAAACGTGACTGAATGATCGCCAACGGTGATTGCTTGTCAGGCGATACTTCGGCTTTAGGTTGTGCCGCACGGTGTACTTTGCGCCATCGCTGAATATCCAGTAACACAAACGCCAGCAAGCTGATCCCCATCATCGGTAAGGCATAACCCAGCGCCAGTACCAGAATCAGGCTGACACCCTGGGCGTATAACGGCAGGGCGAGCCATGCGGAGGAGAGGGTCTGTGCCGGATTAAGTTGCGGCATTGCAGGGCGACGAATCCACCATATGCGATAGCCCAGCACAATCATGCTGCACAAACCGACACCGAATAGCGCCAGAATCAGCTGGTTAGGCAGGCCGAACAGCACGCCCATATGCGCATCCACGCCCCAGCGCGTTAGCTTAGCCACCAGCGGAAAGGTCGCAAACTCAACGTGATCGACAATGCTAAAGTCATTAGGATTTACCGAAACGGAATCGACCTGACTTGGCCAGCTGCGATCCACTTCAGTTACTGTCCACGCCTGATCGGCTGATTTGGGTTGACGCAATTCCACTTTTGCCGCTTCAATGCCGGCGCTGCGTGCCGCGCTCAGGACGCGATCCCAGTCGGTATTTAAATAATTGCTGATACGCGGGGCCGCCGTTTTTGCAGACATCACCATGCCATCCATTGCGCCGTGATGTTCGGCGTGTGGATCGACAGGCATAGACGCTCCGCTGCTGTTCAGCGCGGTATTAACCTGGGGCGTCAGCCAGTTCAGTTCGCTACGCATTTTATTAATGTTGTTTCCCGCCCACTGCGACCAGGTCAAACCAGTAACGGAGAAAAATACCAGGCCAAGCGCCAGCACCAAACCAAGCGTGACGTGCCAGTGACGCGTCAGGGCAAAACCGGTCCTGGCTTTTTTCGCCTGACGAGGTGGGCGTGTTGTCAACCACAGCACTATTCCCCCGAGTGCTGCCACCCACAACCAGGACGCTGCGAGTTCACTGTAGCTACGACCAGTGTCGCCCAGCAACAAACTGCGGTGCATTTGATCGATCCACATGCGCAGCGGCAACACGCCAGACGTGCCGTACACCGTCATGTCGCCTTTTACTTTAAGCGTATAAGGATCGATAAATACTGAACGGGATTCCGAGGGGCCCAGGTTCGCTGCGGCAAACTGTACGCGGGTGGTGTCATGCATGCCTGGCGCCGGACGCACCGCATAAATATGTGCGTTTTGCCCGGCGTAATGACGCGCCGCTTCAATTTGCCTGGATAGCGGCTTTGCCATGCCTTGCGGCTGGGCGGTTAACGCATCACTGTAGATAACATTTTCAAGCTGTGGTGTCAGTACATACAGGGTGCCGGTTAAGGCAGCGACAAAGATAAACGGCGCGATAAACAGGCCGATATAAAAATGCAGGCGGCGAAACAGATTAAGCACCGCGCCGCGTGATGCAGGAGAACGTCTCCGAGATAATGACATAGCCATTCCACACTATTTAAAAGACAGGACAAGTCTTCTTGCGCCACAGAGGAGATCAAGAAGTCGGTCAAAAAGCAGTGAAATTAAACACGACAGGCGGTGCGCGGGGGCAATGGTTGCCGGTAACGCGTTTTAACAGCGGCTGGGCAACCACATAAACCGGTGGGGCTCGCGAGACAATCAGCATCAGCCAGGTGGAGGCAACAAATACCCATAGCATCAGCGGCACATGGACCAGTAACTCGCAATAACCGCAGGCGAAGCCTTCATCCATTTTTACGTTATGCTCGCTTTTCGGCATAGCGCTGTGGTGACGCAACGTGGGCATGTCCGTATGCATGGCTGACATATCGTGGGTCATCATCATTCTGTCATGACGCTCAGCGAGGTTCTTCGATACGATCGGCGCAACAAACAACAGCAACACGGCCAGTATCGCAATACAGGCTGTGAATCGTTGTGTCAGATAAGTCGAATACATATGAAGAAGCGTTACTGGTCAGAATCTTGAGACGGGCAGTGTAACGTGTCATTAATAACGGCGCTAAAAAAATGGCACTATTTCTGAAAAGTTTCGCTACTTTTGAGCCTGTTCACTGTATGAAGAGAGTTATTTAACCTAATGATTACCTATAAAGCACAGATGAATAACATTGTGGTCGGGTTAGAGGATGAAAAAATTACATATTTTCGAAAACTAAAGGACAAAAGATGAAAATTGTTACCCTTGATGGCGAAACCTTGCCGCTTCAGCCGCAAAAACCTGAATGGTGCAGTAGCTGGCAATTTCGCACTAGCACCGCGGTAGACGAAATCGTCAGCGCGTTGACGGGTGCCACCATCGCTATCACTAATAAAGTTCCGCTGCGCGCCGCGACCCTGGCGCAACTTCCTGACCTCCGTTACATCTGCGTAGCGGCAACGGGCTTTGATTGCACCGACCTTGATGCCTGTCGTGAGCGTGGGATCGTGGTAAGCAATGTGCCGGGGTATTCGACGCGCAGCGTATCGGAAGGCGTGATTGCCTTTATTTTTGCGCTGCGCCGTCAGTTAACGGATTACGTCAACAGTACGCGAGCGGTCTGGCCGGATTCGCCGCATTTCTGCGTTCATCGTCAGCCAGTTCTGGATATTGCCAATGCGACGCTGGGCATTGTTGGCAAAGGCGATATTGGCAACGCGGTAGGAAAAATGGCCGCTGCTTTAGGGATGAAAGTCCTGTTTGCCGAGCGCAAAGGCAACAAAACGGTACGAGACGGTTATGTTAGCTTCGATGAAATGCTGACGAATAGCGATGTGATTTCGCTGCATTGCCCGCTGAACGATCAAACGCGTCAGCTGATCGATCGCCAGTCGTTGAGCAAAATGAAGCCGCAGGGGCTGCTAATTAATACCGCGCGAGGTGGGCTGATCAACGAAGCTGACCTGGTTTTGGCCTTACGTGAGGGTAAAATTGGTGGCGCAGCGCTGGATGTGCTGAGTAGTGAGCCACCGGATCGTGATAATCCGCTATTGCAGGCCAGCTTGCCGAATCTGCTGTTGACGCCGCATATTGCCTGGGCAAGTCAAAGCGGGGTGCATAATTTGCTGCAGGGAATTGCTGCTAATCTGGCGGGTTTTAAGCAAAACGCGCCGATCAATGTGGTGAGTTAACACTTTATCCGGGATAAACAGGCTCCTTGCCTGCGCATCCCAGTTAATTGTTTCTACAATCATGAGCGATCGCTGTGCTGACTAACCTGCTAACCCCTCTTCCCGAAGCGGCTAAAAATAACGGACAGGAAACCTTTGTAGACTTGCTGAGCCGTCCGGGATTACGTATTGAGCGCATTATCTCCAGCGGGCAAGCGAGCCCGCCAGATTTTTGGTACTGCCAACCGCAAGGCGAATGGGTGCTCGTGGTGCAAGGCAAAGCGGGACTGCAACTGGAAAATGAGTCGCAGGAACGGGTGTTGCGCGCCGGTGATTTCGTCAATATTCCGGCACAATGCCGTCATCGCGTTAACTGGACCAGCACTGTTCAGCCTACGATTTGGCTGTCAGTGCATTACGAAATCCCTTCGTGAATCGCCGCATAACGGTGGCCGTTTGTAAAATTCCGAGACGATTAAAGCCGAGGCAACCGCTTAAGATTGCGGTAACCTCTGGATTTCTTTTGCTTTGTCATGCGCACTTGCGCGGAAATGAGGTTTGGCATGTCTTTTCACTCAGCTTCCCCTGAACCGGGTGCTGCCGTTCGGGCGGGGCGTTTGCAACTGCTCCAGCGATTAATTCGCCGTGATAAAACGTCGGTTGCCGTACTGTTTCTGGCAGCGCTGGTGGGTATTCTTACAGGCTTAGTGGCCGTCGCGTTTGATAAAGCGGTGAAATGGGTAGTTCAACAGCGTCTGGGCTGGCTGGCTAACGTCGATAACCACTGGTTTATTTATGGCGGGTGCGCCTTTTTTGTCTCTGCGGTTTTAGCCGCGATTAGCTATTTTCTGGTGCGATGTTTTGCACCAGAAGCGGGTGGTTCGGGTATTCCTGAGATTGAAGGGGCGCTGGAGGAACTTCGGCCGGTGCGTTGGTGGCGAGTATTACCGGTAAAATTTTTTGGCGGATTAGGCGCGCTGGGTTCGGGTATGGTACTGGGACGAGAAGGGCCAACGGTGCAAATCGGTGGCAATCTGGGACGTATGTGCCTGGATATTTTTCGTATCCGTTCGTCTGAATCACGCCATACAATCCTGGCTACTGGTGCAGCAGCGGGCTTATCTGCGGCCTTTAACGCGCCGCTGGCCGGCATCCTGTTCATACTTGAAGAGATGCGCCCGCAGTTTCGGTATAGCCTGATTTCGATTAAAGCGGTGTTCGTTGGCGTAATCATGTCGAGCATCGTATTTCGCCTGCTGAACGGCAACGAGGCCATCATCAATATTGGCTTGCTGAAAGATGCGCCCACCCCAACGCTTTGGCTTTATCTGATACTGGGCATTATTTTTGGGGGCTTTGGTGTAGGGTTTAACCGATTGATCTTTGCAACTCAGGATCTGTTCCAGAAGCTGCATCAGGGATGGATTACGCGCTGGGTAATAGGTGGAGCGATACTCGGTGGCTTCTGTGGCGTACTGGGTTTAGTTGTACCGCAAGCAATAAATGGGGGAATTGGGCTGATCCCAGAGTTCGCGACAGGTCGTTACACCGAGACGGCGCTGTTTCTGTTATTCGTGCTGCGTGTTGTCGTCACGCTTTGCTGTTTTGCATCGGGCGCGCCGGGCGGTATTTTTGCCCCAATGCTGGCCCTGGGGACGCTATTTGGCACCTGCTTCGGCCAGATTTGTGTTGAGCAGTTTCCGCATTATCATCTTGAAGCCGCTACTTTTGCGGTAGCGGGGATGGGGGCGTTGTTTGCTGCGTCGGTACGCGCGCCACTGACCGGGATCGTGCTGGTGCTGGAAATGACCAACAATTATCAGCTGATATTGCCGATGATCATTACCTGCCTCGGTGCCACCTTAGCGGCACAGTTCTTTGGCGGAACGCCGCTATATTCATCCTTACTGGCGCGCACTCTGGCTAAAGAGCAGAAACTCGATCCTGATGCAGTGGTGAAAAACTAAATTTGCTTTGCGCTGCCTGCCAGCGGCGCGAGCAACATTTGCAAGAAGCTCAATCCTACCAGAACCGTAAATGGTAGCGTCCAGTTGCCGCTATGGTCATGCAGCACACCAAAAAACAGTGGTCCGAGCGCGGCTAAGCCATATCCAACGCATTGCGCCATGCCGGATAACTGTGAAGCCTGACGATGATGTCGAGCGCGTAGATTAAACAGCGACAGGCATAAAACCAGTGATGCGCCTGCACCCAAACCCGCCAGCGTCAGCCAAATGATCGCGAGCTGCGGTTGTAGCAGCAAGCCTGACATACCCAGAAAAATCGCTAATGAAGCGACAAATGCCGTTAATCTGGCGTCCCGGACCTTTTTCAGCACCATCATGCAGCCGAGATTGGCAACAATCGCAATGGCCTGATACCAAAACAGCAGCCAGCCGGCCTGCGCCTGACTGAAACCCTGAGTTTGTGCATACGCCGTAAACCAGTCGATCAAGGTGTAAAACGCCAGCGACTGTAACGCCATAAACAGTGCGATTTGCCAGCCGATCACGTTTCGCCACGGGTTGCTGATGGTAAGATCCTGATGGCTCGCCGCCGATTTTGGTTGCTGATGACGATGACGCAACAGCGGCAACCAGACAATTAACGCAACCATGCCTGGCACCGCCCACACGCCCAGTGACAGACGCCAGTCGGCATCGGAAAGCTGCGTCAGCGGCACTGAAATACCGGAGGCCAGACTCGCGGCAATCGACATGGTTGCTGCATATAAGCCGATATATTTAGCGGTATGCTCGGTGAAATCACGTTTGATTAAGGGCGGCAGCAAGACATTCGCCGAGGCAATGCCTGCGCTAAGCAGTAGCGTACCTGACCACAAAGCGGTCTCACTGGCACTCCAGCGGATCACCGTGCCGAGGGTAATCAGGCTGAGCGCTCCCCACAAACTACGTTCCAGCCCAATGCGATTACCCAGCGCTGCCGCAACCGGCGCTAAGGCCGCAAACAGAATCAGGGGGATAAAGTTGAACAACCCTGCGGCGCTGGCGCTGAGGTCGAAAGCGAGACGAATATTCTGTAGCACCGGTCCAACGGCGGTAATGGGCGCGCGCAGATTAGCAGCGGTCAGCAGCAAAACAAAAAGGAAAAATCCAGAACTGGAAATAACGGATGAAGATTTACCAGGTGTTTGAACAGGCGTCATTGTACACATCATCAAGAGCAGCAAGGCTGCAGGTGGTGCGTTGGTTGACGTTAACGCTTACGCATCAGATTCGATGTCTGCACGCTACCCTAATGGCTGAACGGTACAGTGTAAACCCTTGATAAATACCAATGTGAATAATATATGAAAGCAACTTCGCGGCTATTCCGCCATTTCAGTTTGGGATAAAACATTAAATTACAGAGAATTGAAGACAGATGTTTCACCGTGAAAAGTGAAAATGCGCCTCGCCGCATTTGGGCAAACCGCCGGTGCCAGTAACCTGGCGCCGGCGATTTGTGATTATCAGTGTTGCCACGCAGCTAATCAGTGAAACTCAGGTTCAGGAAAGTGACCGCAATCGGTTTGATTAGGATTGGAGCTGGGTTGACAGGTTTGTTGACGCGTTTCGCCCTTCGGTACCGGCTTTTCCGGTGCCCATGGCGAACTACAGGCTGTTAACGCAGTAATAAACAAAAACAGGGGGAAAAAACGCATATCCGCTCCTTGTTGGGGTTTTGAGAGAGCAAACAAACGTCGGTGGTCAAAAAAGCATCCAGCAGACCAGAGGCGTATCGCCTAAGTGTGACCGGTGAACGAAAAATGTCAATTAAAACAGAGCAAACATTAGCGCGACTGGAAAACTCATGGGCCAGGTTGCGCCGACCAGAAATGCGCTCAGCAATTTGATGCTGAATTTATCTTTGGCAATGAAGTAAGTGATAAGCGCTGCGATTGATGCGACGACGGCGTAAAATACCAGCATATGTTGATAAAGGGTCATTTCTTTCTCCGCAGCGTTAACAGGATTTGCGCCGCGCATAATGCGAAATTTCGTGATCCAGATCAAGTAAAAAGCACGTTTAGCCACTGATTAATGTTGCTAAGCGCGGTAAGGGATTTTGCATGCGTTCACAGGCGATTTCAGCCTGAAAGACGGCTGTGATAGTTGCCTAAAAGCCAGATGCGGCGCTATTAGCAGTCATTTAACCCTGGTGGCGAATGGCAGCAATACCATACGGATTTCCAGGCGTATTTAACCGCTATAATAAAGTTGCCGTGAAATCGGCCCAGGAGAGGGGCAAGATTGCATAGCGCGTAATGCTGTTCGCACGCTTAATAACAGAGCACCCATGGGCGCTCTGTTTATGTTTAAGCCTGCGGTTCCAGTTCGGTCTTAATCCAGCCGGGCTCGCGTTTGTCGAAAGCTTTATAGGCATCAACAACGTTACTCATCGGCTCGACTTTCGTCAGCACGTCAACCGGATCGATTACGCCGCTGCGGGTCAGTTCCAGCAGATGCGGAATAATGGTGTGATGATTACAGTTACCCATTTTCATTGTCAGGTTCTTATTCATCGCCAGGCCAATCGGAAACATTTCCGCAGCCGGAGGATAAACGCCAATAATACTCAAGCGACCCGCTTTTTTCACGCTGGCTATTGCCCACTCCAGTGCCTGTGTTGGCGCATCGCCTGGTATCCAGTTGCCGTCGTGCGGATGCGTTTCTGGAGCAACCTGTTTAACTTCCTGCTGGAATTTATCCGCTTTTTTCTCTGCTTCATCGCTGGCAGGACCATGATGCGCATGCTGGCTATCCACACCGACAGCATCAATAACGCAGTCTACACCGGTGCCGCCGGTAAGCTTTTTCACCGTGGCAACGGGATCTTCATGCTCAAAATTAATGGTGAACGCGCCCTGACGTCTTGCCATCGCCAGGCGATCTGCATGGCAGTCAATGGCGATGACGCGTGCTGCACCCATTAATAACGCGCTGGCAATAGTAAATTGTCCTACCGGACCACAGCCAAATACAGCCACAATATCGCCACGGCAGATTTCCGCCATCTCCGCGCCAAACCATGCGGTAGGGAAGATGTCACTGATCATCAGCGCTTGTTCATCGCTCACGCCATCAGGAATTTTCACCAGCGTATTGGCGGCATACGGGATACGCGCTTTTTCAGCCTGCAAACCATTTATCGGGCCGGTAGCCTGGGGACCGCCAAAGAAACAGGTTCCCGCTTCCGGGCCATTAGGGTTGGCATTGTCACACTGCGCGGTATGACCGGCGCGACAGGGCGGACATACGCCGCACGATAATGTTGAGCAAACCACCACACGATCGCCGGGATTAAAATTGCGCACTTCATCGCCCAGACTTTCAACGATGCCCACGCCCTCATGGCCGAGAATGGTGCCTTGTTGCATATTGCTGAAGGTGCCCCGGACAAAATGTAAATCCGTCCCGCAAATAGCCGAAGCGGTGAGTTTAATTACCGCGTCCGTCGGTTTTTCTATTTTCGGGTCAGGTACGTCATCCAGTCGAATATCGCCAACAGCGTGCCAGACTAATGCTCGCATATTTTCCTCCGATAAATTTACGTTGCGGTTGCGTTTTACTCGTAGATTAGAACAGCGATCAGTATAGGAGTGGATTTGACTGTTCTTACCTGATTAGGTTAAATCCGAATAAAAATCAGGTAATTATCTTTTTGGGATTTGTTAGTAAATATAAATCACGTAATGCTCGATAATTTAAAATAACTAAGCGGTTGAAATTTATTAATTATTTAAGCGGTTCACAAAGCGAAGCGGAAGCGGGTCATCTTAGCTTTTATTTCATTCTTAATTAACGAGAGCGCAAGCAAATTGCAGAACAGGTAATAAGCGCTATCCTCAAAGACATAACTTTACAATAACTAAACGTCAGCAGGAAGCTGAAAGCAATGTCGTTAACGAGGCAGAATATGAGCGAGTATACTTGCACCATTATTTATAATGGCGAAGCGTTAAGTGGAGCCGTGGACCAACCATTAATAGATTTTCTTGAGCACCACGGAAAAAAATTACCGCACGTTTGTTATCACCCGGCCTTACCGCCGTTGCAGACCTGTGATGTTTGCTGGGTTGAAGTAGATGGCAAGCAGGTGCGTGGCTGCACCTTAACCACCCAGGAAGGGATGCAAATCAACAGCCAGACAGCCACCTCGCGCGCCGCGCAAGAAGAGGGCATGGATCGTATTCTCAACCGCCATGAACTTTATTGCACCGTGTGCGAACACAATACCGGTGACTGTACGCTGCATAATACCGTCGCAGATATGCACATTCCCATCCAGTATTATCCCTATGAGCGCAAACCCAGTGTAAAAGATCACTCCAATCCGTTTTATACCTACGATCCAGACCAATGCATTTTGTGTGGGCGTTGCGTAGAAGCTTGCCAAAACGTTGAAGTCAATGAAACCTTGTCGATCGATTATACCGCCGAGCATCCGCGTGTGTTATGGGATGGTGGGACAGAGATTGCCGGTTCCAGCTGCGTAAGTTGCGGACATTGCGTTACGGTTTGCCCCTGTAACGCCTTGCTGGAAAAAACCATGCAACCCGATGCGGGACCGTTTACTGCTATGCCGCAAAAGGTAAAACGGCCACTGATTGATTTCGTTAAGTCGCTGGAAAACAGTATCAGCATGGAGCCGATTACCGCGGTATCCGTTATTGATACCGCGCTGCGTAAGGCAGAAATCAAAAAAACCAAAACCGTTTGTACCTATTGTGGCGTGGGTTGCAGTTTTGAAATATGGACGCGTGACCGCCATATTTTAAAAGTTCAGCCAGTTGCAGACGCACCCGCCAACGGCATTTCTACGTGTATTAAGGGCAAGTTTGGCTGGGATTTTGTTAACAGTCCTAAACGCCTGACCACTCCGCTAATTCGTGAAGACGGACGGTTCCGGCCTGCCAGTTGGGATGAGGCGCTGGAGCACGTGGCTCAAGGGTTACGTGCGGTTGCCAGCCAGCACGGCGGTGATGCTATTGGATTCATTGGCTCCAGCAAGGCCAGTAATGAAGAAGCTTACCTGACACAGAAAATCGCCCGACTTATTTTTGGTACTAATAATGTTGATAACTCTTCACGCTACTGCCAGAACCCAGCTACCCAGGGACTTTTTCGCACTGTAGGCTATGGCGGCGATGCAGGCAGTATCAAAGATTTACAGCAGGCTGAACTGATTGTGATTGTCGGCAGCAACTTATCGGAAAACCATCCGGTTATCGCCTCGCACATCAAGCAAAGCCACAAACATCACGGGCAAAAATTATTGGTGGTTGATCCTCGTCGTCATGAAATGGCCGAACGTGCTAACTGCTATCTGCGCGTAAAGCCGGGCACTGATATGGTTTGGGCTTCGGCGATGGCGCGCTATATGTTTGACCACGGGTACGCCGATGAAGATTTTCTTCGCGAACGGGTTGTTCAGGTCGAAGAATATCGCGCTTCACTTGAGCCATTTACGCTGGAATTTGCCAGCGACATTACTGGCTTAAGCGTGGCAGAGCTGACGGTTGCCGCTGAAATGATCGGAAATGCAGGCAGCGTTTGCCTGTTATGGGCGATGGGTATCACGCAACATAGCCACGGCGCGGATACCAGCACTGCGCTGTCAAACCTGCTGCTGGTGACCGGAAATTATGGCCGTCCCGGTACTGGCGGTTATCCGATGCGCGGTCACAATAACGTGCAGGGCGCCAGTGATTTTGGCTGCCTCAGTAACATTTATCCTGGCTATGAAAAGGTCACGGATCAGACTAAACGAGAGAAGTGGGCCAAAGCCTGGGGTGTCGCGACTGAAGCCTTGTCAGATAAGGTGGGTGCAGACAACTTCCAGATGATCCAACAGGCCCATGCGAAAAAACTGCGGGCCATGTACATCATCGGCGAAGAAACCGCTTTCTCTGATGCCGACTCCACTAAAGTCCACGAAGCTTTCAGCCGACTGGATTTTATGGTGGTACAGGACATTTTCATGAGCCGCACCGCCGAATTTGCTGATGTGGTATTGCCGGGATGTCCAGGCGTCGAGAAGGAAGGCACTTTCGTTAATACTGAACGACGTATCCAGCATTTCTCTCCGGCGATGCCGCCGCTTGGCGATAGCCGTCCGGACTGGCAAATTTTGACCGATCTTGCCGCCCGTCTGGGTCATCCGTGGCGTTATCCTAATCCCGGCGCCATCATGGCTGAAGCGGCAAGCATTGCTGAGATTTTCGCTGGCGTCAGTTATGAACAGCTGGTGGGCTGGCAGTCTCAACAGTGGCCGGTAAAAGCTGATGGTAGCAGCACACCACTGCTTTACACCGACACCTTTCACTTTCCAGACGGAAAGGCGCGTCTGTATGCGCTCAAATGGCAGCCGCCAGCCGAGAGTGCAGATAATGAATATGATTTGCTGCTGAATAATGGCCGCATGCTGGAGCATTTCCAGTCCACTAATCAAACCGGACAGGGCGGGCGTATTCTGTCACTGTCGCCCAACTGGTTTGTTGAAATCTCGCCGCAGTTGGCTGCCGATCGTCAGTTGCAGGAGGGCGACTGGGTATCGATTGCGTCCAGACGTGGCAACCTGGAAGTGCCTGTGGTGATTACTGAGCGGGTGCACGGCAACGTCTTATTTATACCTATCCATCATGGCAAGCCGGGAGTAAACGGTTTAACCGGTGATCATCATGACCCAGACGTGAACACACCAGCATATAAAGAGATTGCCGTGAAAATGCACAAGCTTAATCGGCCGCCGCAGCCTAATCCTTTGCCCCAACATAATTTTCGATACGGCCAGCGCACACCGCTTGATCATCTGCCAGTGGAAGGCAAATGGCAGCAGTCGGGTTATCAACAACCGCCCGCACACGTAAAACATCCGGAGAAATTTTAATGGCCGAACGCATGCAATACGACGTGCCGCCTACGCGGACCGAACCTACCGCAAAAGAATCGCTGGATACGCTGCTGGAAAGCCTGCATGAGCATGGTTTTTTACGCCTTGCGAATGATGTGGTGAAAGCAAACAGTGAGATTGGCAAAATTCTGGTCGATGGTTTAAACCGGCCCGGCTCGCAAAACGCGATTCAAAACCTGTCATTGTTAATGATGGCGCTGGGTACAATTCCACCCGAAAGGTTTAACCATATGATTATGGCGCTACGGGCCGGCCTGTTGGCGCTAAAACCGGCCAGTGAGCAGACGCAGCAGCAAACGGCTGCGCCTGGGCTGAAGGGCGTGATCTCGCTGTTGAAGGACGAAGCGCTGTGGCAAAGTCTGCGGCCTTTGTTCGCCGGCATGGAAGCTTTTTCTCAGGAATTGCAGCGCGAAGAGGAGCCACCCGTAACCCGTTACAGCGGAAAGCAGACCCATGAGTGATGCAGAATGGGTGCTGTTGCTGTCGCGTGGTCAGTTTGCGCTGACAATGGGTATGCACATCACGCTTGCGGCATTAACGCTGGGTCTTGCGCCTTTTCTGGTTTGGTTTGAGGCGCGCTGGCTCTGGGGCAATCATCCTGGCGCACGGGAGGCGCTGCATTTCTGGCTAAAGATTTTTGCGCTGACGGTGGCAATCGGTGCGGTTTCTGGCGTAGTGATGGAGTTTCAGTTTGGCACCAACTGGGCGCCGTTCTCTCAGCGGGTAGGGGGCGTAATTGGCCCTTTGCTGTTTTATGAAGTGCTGGTGGCTTTTTTTCTTGAATCAGCTCTGACTGGCGTAATGCTGTTCGGTATGGGACGTATTCGGCCCGGTATTCATTTCATCGTTACCTGTTTGGTGGCCATTGGGGCATTTCTCAGCGCGTTCTGGATCCTTGCTGCTAATTCCTGGATGCAAACACCGGCTAACTTTTCACGGGATGAAGCCGGTGTGTTTCATCCCAACAGCGTGTTTACTCTGCTTTCCGCACCCTCGTTCCCCTGGCGCTTTGCCCATATGCTACTGGCTACGCTGATTGCGGTGGCGTTCATGATAGCTGGCGTAGCGGCGTGGCGTGTGCTGCATCGTCCGCAGGAAGCGGCGACCCAATTCATGCTGACCAGTGCTATCACCTTTTGTCTGTTTGCCGTGCCGCTGCAACTGATTATTGGGGACCTTCACGGTGAAAATACGCTGCGTTATCAGCCTGCCAAGCTGGCGGCGATAGAGGGCAGCTGGAAGCCGCCCGCGACAGACCAGGGAGAGCCGCTGCGGCTGTTTGCGATACCCGATCAGCAAATGCAGCGTAATCTTGCTGAAGTCGCGATCCCTAATGTGGGATCGCTGTACCTGCGACATAACTTCTACGGCCATATAAAAAGCCTGAGTGAATTTTCCGCTGATACGCTGCCACCGGTACTGCTGGTGTTTTTTTCGTTTCGCGTAATGGTCGGGCTGGGCATATTAATGTTGATCACCACGCTGGTCGCCAATGTGCAGCGCTGGCGGGGGAAACTGATCCGATCGCGTCGTTTATTATGGTGGCTGGTGTGGATGTCGCCGGGTGGATTCATCGCCATGCTGGCCGGTTGGCTGGTGACTGAACTGGGGCGCCAGCCGCGGACGGTTTATGGCTTGTTACGCACCGCGCAAAGTGTTTCAGCGCTGCCGCTCGGCTGGATGTTGACGTCTGTTATCGGCGTGCTGCTGATCTACAGCCTGAGTTTCGCGCTGGGCCTGCGCTACCTGTTGCAACATGTAAATTCGCCGCTGCCACAGGAACCCCACATTGTCGCCAATATGTTAACCACCTCATCGAGATAACGGACAATGAACTTAGCCGATCTGTCCGCGCTGACGCTGCTGTTTTCACTGTTGATGTACGTATGGCTGGATGGTGCCGATCTCGGGGTCGGTATGCTGTTTTTCTGGTTCCGTGATGAAGAGCAAAAACAGCGCATGGTCCACAGCATCCTGCCGGTGTGGGACGCTAATGAAACCTGGCTGGTACTGCTGGCGGGCGGTCTGTTGGCGCTGTTTCCTGTGGCTTATAGCACATTATTTAGCGCGCTGTATTTACCGGTTTTTATCATGCTGCTGTGTCTGTTTATGCGGGCGCTGGCGCTGGAATATCGCTCGCAGGCCAGCGACAGGTTAAAACACTGGCTGGATAAACTATTGCCGCTGTCTTCGGCGTTAGCGGCGTTTTGTCAGGGATGGTGCGCAGGCGTGGTGCTGGAAGGGCGGGGCCTGTCCGGCTTTAGCCTGTACGCAATGGTGTCTGGCTTCGGCTTAATGACGATTTATTTGTTACTTGGTTGCTGCTGGATCCGCTGGCGCATTGGTGAAGCAGTGGAAATGCTGGCAAACGCATTAGCATGGTTTTTCTGGGTGGTTGCGCTGGTACTGTTTTTAGCATTGATCTTGCTTAATCCCGATCCCTGGCAGCAAACGTGGAGCGGATGGGGCAAAGGCCTTTGCCTGTTGATCGGTATGCTGTGGTTAATGCTGCTGTTTGCGCTATACCGTTCTGGTCCACATGTACAAATTGCTATAACGCTGGCGCTGATCACCGCAGTAATTGCAGGCGTGACCTGGGGCATGTATCCATGGTTAATTCCGCACAAGCTTGATCTCCATGAAAGCGCTTCCGGTACGATAACACAGGGATTTGTGTTAACGGGCGTGGCCTTTGTCATGCCGGTTACGCTTATTTATCACACCTGGACGTTCTGGGTATTCCATGGAAAAGTGAAATAGTTAGCGCGATAGCTGTGAGCTTAGCAATTCTGCTGTCGCGCAAACATATCATGCAAATGGGGCTGACATGGATTTCTGCGGGTTGAGACATTACCAGCGCATTTTACCTCCGCTATTCATTTCCTTGTGTAACACTTTTTCATCACGCAAATAACATCGAACCAATCAGATGAGGAATAAGTAATGACCAAATTCATGATGAATAAAAAGGAAGATCTTGTTGCTGAAGCGCTGGATGGCATCATTTACGCTAATCCATGGCGAAATCTGGTGCGACTCGATGTCGATCCATGGGTCCGCATTGTGATGCGTAATGACTGGGATAAAAAACGCGTAGCGCTGATTTCTGGTGGCGGCTCGGGGCATGAGCCTGCGCATGCTGGCTTTATCGGTAAGGGCATGTTAACTGCCGCAGTATGCGGTGATGTGTTTGCTTCGCCAGGCGTGGAAGCCGTGTATAACGCCATCGTCAATCTGACTGGCGATGCCGGGTGCCTGTTAATCGTAAAAAATTACACTGGCGATCGTCTTAACTTTGGCCTGGCCGCTGAAAAAGCGCGTAAGGCAGGATTTAATGTCAGCATGGTGATCGTGGGTGATGATGTCGCCCTGCCTGAAAATCCTCAGCCGCGCGGTGTGGCGGGAACCTTGCTGGTGCATAAAATTGCGGGATTTGTTGCTGAACGGGGTGACGATTTGGCAACGGTGACCAAAATCGCCGAGTCGGCGAATAACGCGCTGACTACCATGGGCGTCGCCATGTCGAGCTGTCATTTGCCTGGCGAAAATACGAACGAACGTGTGCCGGAGGGCAGCGTAGAACTGGGTCTTGGTATTCATGGTGAACCGGGCATTGAGGTTATGGAATCACAAAGTAGCCAGCAAATCGCCAAACAGCTTCTGACAAAAGTGTTTAATCAGCAGCAGAGTGAAAAACCGTGCGCGCTGTTGGTCAACAATCTCGGTGGAATGTCAGCGTTAGAAATGAACCTGGTAACGCGTGACCTGATCGAATCACCACTGAGCAAAAACGTGCAGTATTTAATTGGACCTGCCGCGATGATGACCGCGCTGGATATGAAAGGTTATTCTGTTACCTGTCTTGAACTGACACCGCTGTTTGAAGAAGCCATTTGCGCCCCCGTAGAAGCCGCAGGCTGGTTAAAAGCGGTAAAAATTGAAGCACTGAAATCCCATAAAGCGAAAAAACAGGCCAGTGAGATCAACGCTGAACCGTCTGAAAACGCGGAAGTCGCGCGCATCATCAATACTATTTGCGAAACCCTGATCGCCAATGAAAGCGATCTAAACAAGCTGGATGCGCAGGTTGGTGATGGTGATACCGGTTCAACGTTCGCCGCGGGGGCGCGCCAAATTTATGATGAGTGTAAAGGAAAACAATTGCCGCTAAACGTCTTACCCGATCTGTTAGCGGTAACAGGCGAGCGGCTGGCAAAAGTGATGGGCGGCTCCAGCGGCGTGTTAATGGCTATCTTCTTTACCGCTGCCGGACAAAAAATGGCGGAGGGCGACGCGTTGCCTGAAGCGCTGCAAAAAGGTTTGGAAAAAATGAAGCATTATGGCGGCGCGCAGCTCGGCGATCGTACCTTAATCGATGCGCTACAACCAGCAATTGAAGCGATGGTTAACGGCAAAGATTTCACTGACGTGGCCGATGCCGCGAATAAAGGCGCGGAAAATACCGCCAGCATGACAAAGGCCAAGGCAGGGCGCTCGTCATATCTCAACAGCGAAAATTTGCATGGCGTCCAGGATCCGGGCGCCGTGGCAATTGCGCGGGTATTTGCTGCGCTAAAACAAATACAATAACGCGTTAGCTTTTCTTCCCGTTCTGGCCGGATTCATAGCCAGAACGGGAAGGGCTGATTCGGTGTTGTAAAAAAGCCCGGCGGCCTTTCATTATCTTCGCTTTTCTGTGGTGACGGTGGATAAATCACCTTCAAAATAACAAGTCAGAATGAAAAATATCACGCTAAATATTCCAGTACGCCTGGCGGAAGCGGGTGAATTTTTTATCGCACTTCACAGATGGGTATATAGTTAATAAGCGGCTGAATCTTAACGTTTCGCAAAGGTATCATTACGGCTGGTTAATATTTAGCTGCTGTTTAATTTATTTTTTCCCACAGGAGTGATTTGTGAAGAAATTAGCGTGCGCCATTTTATTCGCCACATTACCGATTACCAGCATGGCGGCATCGGTATTTACGCTGCAATCCAAAGATTTTACTGACAATGCCGTACTAGAGAAGAAATTTGCTGGCGGCAACAAAAGTAACCCTTCTTGTACTGGTGAAAATGTCTCGCCTGAACTTAACTGGTCACATGTTCCTGTCGGCACCCAAAGTTTCGCTTTATTAATTACCGATCCGTCCGGCGGCAAAGGCATGGGTGTGACTCATATGGTGGCATACAACATCTCCGTAAACCGAAGCGCTTTTGCGCAAGGCGAGCTAACACAAGGTAAAGGTTATACCGGCGGTCAAAATTCGCCTGGCACCACCCGTTATTACGGTCCTTGCCCCCCGGCGGGTAGCGGTCTGCATCATTATAACTTTGTATTGATCGCCACCGATCTTCCCGCACAGTTAAAAGCGGGTTTAACGCATGCTGAATTATTGAGCCAGTTGAAAGGACATACATTAGGCGCTGCAAGCACCGTTGGCCGTTTTGGTAACGATTAAGTAAAGATGGTGCGGATAATTCCGCACTTTTGATTATCTGCATAGTCAGACCAGCTGTTATAGCATGCGCTGCATGGTTTCAATGACAAGCCGGCCATGCTTTTTAAATCGCACAGAAAATAACCATTATAGTTACAACATATTTTAGGTAGCTACGATCATCTTCATTAAATATTGAAGTGAAAACGGCTGCGTTATCAGGTAAGTAAGCACATGGCGGGAAGGAAAGTGTACTGAAACCTTTATTTTTTGCCGGGCTAGCAGCGCGCGTCAGCTCGTCGTCAAAATAGGAAATAGTCGGACAAAGCAGCGAAGAGTAACAGCAAATAGCTTGAGAAAATAGATACGGAGCATGGCAAAAAAACCGGGGCTAGCCCGGTTTAGTCATTGATTATTCCGACGGCACAGGAATCGGTTTCGATTTACTGTTACGCATGCGCAACTTATCAATCAGCTTTTGTGCTTCCGCTCTGGTTGCTACCGCAGGTGAAGAGCCTTTCAGCGGCTGGCGTGCGGTTTCATGTACTGTCAGGATAGTGATCAGGCCGATCACCCCAGCTCCCATCATGTAATAAGCGGGCATCATTAAGTTATGTGTGGTATCGACCAGCCAGGCGGTAATCAGTGGCGTCGTACCGCCAAACAACGAAACTGACAGATTAAAGCCGATGGCCAGGGCGCTGTAACGAATGTCCGTGGTGAACAAGGCTGGTAGCGTTGACGGCATGGTGCCGCTAAAACAGGTGTGCAACACACCCAGAACCAGCAACCCTGCAAATACGGCCCACATATTACCGCTCCCAAGCAACATAAAGCAGGGAATCGACAGCAGAATCAGGCCAACGGCACCAAAACCAATCACCGGGCGTCGACCGATTCTGTCAGTCCAGCGGCCCCATAACAAAGTTAGCGGCATCATCACAAACATTGCGACCATTACCAGCAGCAGACCACTCATCTCATTCATACCCAGTACGCCGGTCAGATAGCTCGGCATATACGAGGTCAGCATATAGTTGGATACGTTAAACAGCAGTACCAGCCCAATACATTTCATCATCGGTGCGCGGTATTTAGACAACATCTGTAGCAAAGTCAGGCGTGGTTTACTCTGCTCCAGCGCTTCCTGTTTTTCCATATGCTGCTGGAAGGCCGGGGTTTCTTCCAGTTTCAGCCGCACATACAGGCCGAACAAACCCAGTGGCGCCGCAATAAAGAACGGTACACGCCAGCCCCACGCCAGCATAGCTTCATTTGACATTATCATGGTCATTGCGGTGACCAGGCTGGCACCAAGCAGATAACCGCCGATGGTGCCAAATTCAAGGAAGCTGCCCATAAAACCACGGCGTTTATCGGTGGAGTATTCGGCAATAAACGTCGCTGCTCCACCGTATTCACCGCCTGTTGAGAAACCCTGAACCAGACGTGCCACCAGCAGCAGAACCGGTGCCATAATGCCGATGGAGGAGTAAGCGGGGATCAGGCCAATACAAAATGTCCCAATGGACATCATAACCATGGTCATCGCCAGGACTTTTTGGCGTCCGATGCGATCGCCGAGCGGCCCAAAGACCAGCCCACCAATTGGGCGAACTAAGAATGCTGCGGCAAACGTACCAAAAGTGGCAATCAACTGTACCGCATTATTCGCATCCGGGAAAAAGACCTTACCGATAATCACGGCAAGATAGCTATAAACACCGAAATCAAACCACTCCATGGCATTACCCAACGCAGCCGCGCCGACGGCACGTTTCAACATGTCGTTGTCTATGACGGTAATATCGTCAACGGTCATTTCTTTTTGCTTCTTATTCCAGAAGTGTTTTTTCGGATGTTCAGATGATGGTGTTTTAGTGGTCATATTCTCCTCATACAGCCCAATTGAGGGAATCTTATAGCTTTCGCAGCCGCAAATATGAACGTAAGAAACGATGGAAATGAAAGCTATAAGAAGCCCGAATTACGGATAAATGAAGCGGTTAAACGTTTCAGCCGCTCACCTTAGATCATTACTGTCTGTTTTTGCAAGTTTATAGCCATAATAACCGCCATTGTTGTTAAACGCAGCAGGAGTCACTTCGTTGATAGTGTTTTATTTTTTGTAATTTTCCCGTTCAGGATTTGTAATAACGAGGCCGGATCAATCGTAGAGCGAATAATCACTATTTTGATACGGGCGAGCCGAAATATTTTATTTAATAACGTATCTAAATACAGAGCAGTTTATAAAAGTATGCATATCGGCGAAATATTTTTTACTGGTAATAAAGTAGTGTGTTAACCGGCATAAATAATGCGATGAAATATATATTTTTATCACGGAAGCGCTGTGCGCTTTACCTTGAGATGATATAACCGTTTGAATTAAGGTAAATAAACTTCATCTCACGTTATAAACGCGCTTCTTATACTGCGCCATAACTATAAGGGACTGAGCTTCCGCCTGGGCTGGCAGGAAGAGAGCAAACGCTACGGGAAATGAGTGCCTTGTAAATCATTTTTATCATGTAAGATTTTACTTTTTGCGTCTTGTCAGAAATATTAAGGTCGTCCGTTAACCGTTTAAGCTTCAACAGATCTGCGGCTATGCCCTGACTTGGGTAACATTAGCGGTAATAAACAGCAACCTGTTTGTGACAATGGCGCAACCTCATCCGATCCCACAGTGAAAACGCCTGAGAAGCCGAATAAAGCAGCTTTACCGGCTATCGCAGTTCGCTGGATGCGTTTATACAGCCATTTACCAGGCTGAAGACAGAGAAAGTGATTTTGCCGTAGCTGCAAAATTAAAGGTCTGGGCCCGAAGGAAGTTTGAACCCAGACCTGCTTTTTCAGATTTTATATTTGCGATGTAACCACAACAGCACGGTTACCTGGCGCATTTCGCGCATAGATTGCGTTCAATATGCTGGAAAAAATCGTTGCCTTTGTTATCGACCAGAATGAAAGCAGGGAAGTCCTCTACCTCGATTTTCCAAATTGCCTCCATGCCTAACTCGGCATATTCAACACATTCCAGGCTCTTAATACTTTGCTGCGCCAGTACCGCAGCCGGGCCGCCAATACTGCCCAGATAGAATCCACCGTGTTTCTGACATGCATCTGTTACTTGTTGACTGCGGTTACCTTTCGCCAACATCACTTTGCTGCCGCCGTTGGCCTGAAGCAGATCAACGTAAGAATCCATGCGGCCTGCGGTGGTTGGGCCGAGCGAACCTGAAGCATAGCCTTCTGGCGTTTTCGCCGGGCCCGCATAATATACCGGATGATCTTTGATATATTGCGGTAATCCTTCGCCGTTATCGATGCGCTCTTTTAGTTTGGCGTGGGCAATGTCACGCGCCACGATAATGGTGCCGGTCAGCGAAACACGGGTTGAAACCGGGTACTCAGAAAGCTGGGCCAGAATTTCATTCATTGGGCGATTCAGATCAACAGCGATCACATTGCCTTCGCCCTGCTGACGCAAGGCTTCAGGAATGTATTGGCCTGGATTAACTTCAAGTTTTTCAATCCAGATGCCGTCACGGTTAATTTTTGCTTTGATATTTCGATCAGCGGAGCAAGAAACGCCCATCCCAACCGGGCACGATGCACCGTGACGCGGCAAACGTATTACGCGAATATCGTGGGCAAAATATTTCCCGCCAAATTGTGCGCCTAAGCCCAGGTTTTGCGCCGCTTCCAGTAGTTCCTGCTCAAGCTGCACATCCCGGAATGCCTGACCGTGTTCATTACCTTCTGTGGGTAACGTGTCGTAATAGTGGGTTGACGCCAGCTTAACGGTTTTCAGGGTGCTTTCAGCCGAAGTGCCGCCGATTACAAAAGCGATGTGATAGGGCGGGCAGGCAGCGGTTCCTAACGAACGCATTTTATCGATCAGATATTGAGTAAGTTTACCTGGCGATAACAGCGCTTTAGTTTCCTGATACAGATAGGTTTTGTTAGCGGAACCGCCACCTTTCGCGATGCACAGACATTTATACTCATCCCCATCCACGCTGTAGAGATCGATCTGCGCCGGCAGGTTGGTGCCAGTATTCACTTCTTTATACATATCCAGTGCGGCGTTCTGCGAATAACGCAGGTTATCTTCGATATAAGTATTGTAAACGCCTCGCGACAGCGCGGCTTCGTCACCCCCGCCGGTCCAGACGCGCTGGCCTTTCTTACCCATAATAATGGCAGTGCCGGTGTCCTGGCAGGTTGGCAGAACGCCTTTTGCAGCGATCTCAGCGTTTTTCAGAAATTGTAGCGCCACATACTTATCGTTTTCACTGGCTTCCGAGTCATGCAGGATTGAAGCAACCTGCTGCTGATGCGCCGGACGCAACATAAATGACGCATCATGAAAAGCCTGCTGCGCCAGTAACGTCAGCGCCTGGGGATCAACTTTCAGTACTTCCTGCCCGTCAAATTCAGCAACGGAAACGTGATCGCGGCTCAGCAGATAATATTCAGTGTTTTCATCGGCAAGGGGAAAAGGGTTCTGGTAATAGAACGGTTTGTTCGACATGTTATGCTCACTTAATGTTCGGTAGTTTTTTTCTTAACAGAAGAGACAACATCACTGGCGGAATTTAATGGTTTTATTATCTCACCAGCCGCCGGGAGAGCCGCTGGTGAGTGTCAGAATGGTATAATATAAGTGGTTGATCTTCACGCTTTTGCGTACAGCTATTAGAACATCATCACCATCCATGGATAGCCAATCAGCATCATTGCCGCCAGGAAGATGGCACCGAATATCGTGCCAAGACGCCAGTAATCTTTGGTTGGCAGATAGCCGCTACCGTAGTAAATCGGGCTTGGGCCGGTGCCGTAGGGAGTAATAATTCCCATCACCCCCAGCGAGGTCACCATCATCAGACAGAATACCGGCATGTTGATGCCTGGAATTGACGCTGCGATAGTTAACATTGCCGGTAACAAGGCCGTGGTATGAGCGGTTGTGCTGGCAAACAGATAGTGCAGCAGGAAGAAAGCAATCATCAGCATGACAGCCGAAACTTGTGGATCGTAACCACTTAACAGCTGACCGCCTTCTTTACCCAGCCAGGCGATAAATCCAACGCGGGCTAAACCATCTGCCAAAGCTACCAGCGTTGCAAACCAAGCAAAGGTATTCCATGCCGGTTTGTTACTGGTAATGTCGTTCCAGTTCAGTACGCCGGTCCACAACATAAGTACAACCACCAGCAGCGCTGCCATGGCTGGCTCAATCCACGCAGTGGCGAAAATCCACATCAGTAGTGCACAGCAGACGAAGAGTAATAACAGAATTTCGTTACGTGACAGTCGCCCTAGTTTTTCCAGCTCGCTGCTTGCCCAGCGCGGCACTTCGTCGTTAATTTTGACCTCTGGTGGATAAAAAAGGTATGCCAGTAAGGGCATGGTCAGGATCAGCAGGATGCCCAGGGGCAGGAAAGCGAGAAACCACATGCCCCATGAGATTTCAAACCCGATAATGCTTTTAACCAGTGCCAGGGCCAGCAGGTTCGGTGCCAGTGCCGACAGGAACATTGAGCTGGTGATACAGGCCGCAGTTATTGCTACCCACATCAGATAAGAACCGATTTTACGTGCACTCGGGTCATTAGGTTTAGAACCGTAAAGCGGCGGGAGGTTAGCGATAACTGGATAGATGGTCCCGCCGCTGCGTGCGGTGTTGGATGGCGTGAACGGCGCTAGCAGCAAGTCTGCGAAAGTAATGGCGTAACCCAGCGTCAGACTGCGGCGACCCAGGTATTTCACCAAAATAAGCGCCAGGCGACGGCCAAACTGCGTTTTGTCATAACCCGCAGCGAACATAAAGGCTCCAAAGATCAGCCAGACGGTGGAGTTGCCGAAGCCGCTCACCGCCCATTTAAAAGCCTGGGTGGCGGTTTTGAATTTCGGATCGGCCAGTTCTGCTGGGCTAAATAACACCCATTGGCTGAACAAAGCGATGACCACTACGCCAGTCAAACCGATTACTGCGCCAGGCAGCGGTTCAAAGATCAAACCGACAATGACCCCCACGAAGATAGCAAAAAAGTGCCACGAGTAAGGTTCGAGTCCGGCGGGAACCGGCATCAGCAGTAACAATACGGCAACTAAAACCGGGAGAAACAACATGATATAGCGTTTTTTCTGGCCTGCAGCAGCAGGGGCGGCTTTAGGCGGTTCATGCATTGGTGATAATGGTTTCATTGTTTTGGTCTGCAAGTTAATAAGGATGTGGTTTACGCCCCGGTATATTATTCATTGTTTTTCTATTCGTTAACGCATTAACCGTGGCATGTGAATTGTTTCTTTTTTCTTTTCCAGTTTCTGTGAAATATTAAGTGGCAATGAAAATATTTTGCGATTTATAAAATTATTAATTTTGATCTGGATCAATAAAAAACTAATATCATTTTTATGAAGCTGAGTTTTATAGCGCTGATACATGATAATTAAGCTTTTTCTGGCCCTGGTATAGCGTGAATGCTATTTGATAAGCCGCAAGTTGTTCTGGTTAACTTTTTGTTTTATATGGTTTTTTGTTACCTTGAAGTCAGAATTTGATTTTTGTCAACATCTGGATAACAATTAGTTGGGATATAAAAATAGCCCAGCAATAATAAATCACTCCAAATAAATAAAAACTTAAATAACTAAAGTTATCAATTGCGCAGCTAAAAAATTGATATATTGGCGAGATTAAATCGGACCACTTTTTATTCAAAAAATGTCCGGGTAAGCCTTCGAGGTTTTTAATTCTGGAGTTGATCATCAATGCATAAACTCACCCCAATCCTGAATCCACTTACTTTACCCAATGGCGCTGTGCTAAAAAATCGGTTAGTCATGGCGCCTATGACCACCTGTACCGGTTTTTATGACGGAACGGTTACCAGCGAATTAGTCGAATATTATCGTTCCCGCGCGGGTAGCATCGGTACGGTCATTGTTGAATGTTGCTTTATTGACACCAAAGGGCCGGCTTTTCCTGGCGCGATCGCCATTGACAGCGACAACAAAATCCCTGGCCTGAAGAAGATCGCTGACGCCATTAAATCCGCAGGTTCACTGGCGATTTTGCAGATTTATCATGGCGGCCGCATGGTCGAGCCTGAGTTAATTGGCGGTAAAACACCCGTCGCGCCCAGCGCTATTGCCGCGCCGCGTGAAGGCGCAACCCGGCCGCAGGCGTTAACGGCAGACGAAGTCGACGTCATGATCACCAAATTTGGTGATGCTGTAAACCGCGCGATCAAAGCCGGTTTCGATGGCGTAGAGATTCATGGTGCAAATACTTACCTGATTCAACAATTCTATTCTCCTAATTCTAACCAGCGTGACGACAAGTGGGGCGGCAGCCGCGATAATCGCGCCCGTTTCCCACTCGCCGTGCTGGAAATCGCGCACCAGATGGCCGACCGATTTGCTCATAAAGGCTTTATTATTGGCTATCGCTTTTCGCCTGAAGAGATCGAAGTTCCGGGTATTCGCTTTGATGACACTTTGTACCTGCTGGAAAAGCTGGCTGCACGTGGACTGGATTACGTTCACTTCTCTATGGGCCAGTTGCTGCGTCCTTCTATCGTTGACACCCGCGATCCCACCCCGTTAATCACTAAATTCCACGCTATGCGCTCAGAAACGCTGGCAAAAGTACCGGTGATTGGTGTGGGCGGCGTGGTCAACAAAGCTGATGCCGAGTCTGCCCTGGCGCACGGTTACGATTTGGTGGCGATAGGTAAAGCCTGTATCGCTTATCCTGACTGGGTCGACCGCATTATCAATAATGAGAAACTGGAGCTGTATATTGATAGTACTCAGCGCGAGGCGCTGAATATTCCTGAGCCGTTATGGCGTTTCTCCCTGGTGGACGCGATGATTCGCGACGTCAGCGATACGGGTCGTAAATACAAAGCCGGTGTCTATCAGGAAAAAGTCGAAGCTGAAGCATTGAAGCTGCAAATAAACGTGACGCTGGATACTGACCGTATTACTGACATTTCGCTCGTACCGGACGATACGCTGGATGTCGATTTTACCACCACGTTTGAAAGCCTGCGAACCCGCATGTTGGTAGCAAATAGCCCATACGTTGACGCCATTACCGGCGCAACCACGCAGAGTGAAGCGCTAAAAAAAGCCGTTTCGCGTGCAATGACCACTTCCAGCAAAGCGCAGATGATTGAGGAAGGGGTCAACCCCGCAGCGCCACAGAACGTCGATGTGGTGATTATTGGCAGTGGCGGTGCAGGTCTGGCGGCGGCTATTCAGGCCAGCGATGAAGGTGCTCGCGTGGTGATCATTGAGAAGATGCCAACCATTGGCGGCAACACTATCAAAGCCTCTGTGGGTATGAATGCAGCAGAAACGCGTTTTCAGAAAATGAAAGGCATTGAAGACAGTAAAGCGCTGTTTTACGAAGAAACGCTGAAAGGCGGCAAATTCAAAAACAATCCAGTTCTGTTACGCGAATTTGTTGAGCTGGCACCAGAAGCGATTGACTGGCTGGCTAACCATGACATCGAACTGAACGACATCACCATCACAGGCGGCATGAGCATTGATCGCACACATCGTCCCGCCGACCGTTCAGCTGTGGGAGGGTTCCTGATCAGTGGACTGGTAAAAAATATCAACAAACGCAATATTGAGGTGTTGCTGGAAACGTCGGTCGCTGAAATCCTGTATGAAAACGGCGCGGTATCCGGCGTTAAAGTCATTGATGAGTATAACGATAGCCGAATTCTGAATGCGAAAAGCGTGATTGTCGCCACGGGTGGCTTCAGCGCTAATCGCGAAATGGTAGTCAAATATCGCCCTGAGCTGGATGGTTTTGTCACGACCAATCACAAAGGCGCCACGGGCAGCGGCATTGCCATGCTGCAAAAAATAGGCGCGGATACGGTGGATATGAGCGAAATTCAGATCCATCCCACCGTTGAACAAACCACGTCATACCTGATTTCTGAATCCATTCGGGGTGGCGGTGCGATTCTGGTGAGCCAGGCGGGGCAACGCTTCTTTAATGAAATGGAAACCCGTGACAAAGTTTCGGCGCAGATTATTGCTTTGCCGGAGAAAAGCGCCTGGATCATTTTTGACGAGCAGGTTCGCCAGAATAACAAAGCCGCGGATGAATACCTTGCGCGTGGGTTTGTGAACAGCGCGCCAACCGTACAAGAGTTGGCCGTAAAATTGAATATGGATCAGAACACTTTAAAGGCGACGCTGGATCGCTACAATCAGTTTGTCATTAAGCAGAAAGATGAAGACTTTGGTCGTACTACCGCGCTGCGTCATCCGCTGAATGAAGGCCCTTACTATGCCATTCGTATTGCGCCCGGTGTGCATCATACGATGGGCGGCGTAACTATTAATACGGATACGGCCGTGCTGGATAGCCAGAAACAGGTCATAAAAGGTGCCTGGGCGGCGGGTGAAGTTGTGGGTGGCATTCATGGCGCTAACCGCATCGGCGGTAATGCGGTGGCTGATATTATCATCTTTGGTATCCTGGCGGGGCGTAACGCAGCGGCCTTCGCCAAACGCTAAACGAAATCAACAGGGGGATAACGCGCCCCCTTTTTTGTCAAATCTTAAGCAGAGGCGTACATGGCGACAAATGACCCGGTCTGTGCTTATTCCACTGTATTGATGGGTTCGCCCATTCTGCTCAAGCTTTTTGAACTTAATGAAGCGCTGGCAAGGCAGGTTTTCCGCCTGATTAAACAGCAGGAAAATTTACTGACGGTAAACCGTACGCCTTCTGAAGTAATGAACGTCAACCTTGCTGCTGGTCAGCATCCGGTTAACGTCAGCCCGTCGGTTTTTGAGCTTATCCGCTGTGCCAAAGCGGTGAGTTTAATGCCAGACAGTATCTTTAATTTTACTATCGGACCCGTAGTGAAATGCTGGAAAATTGGGTTTCAAGGCAACAGCGTGCCGTCCGATGCTGAATTACAGGCGCGGCTGATGCGCTGTAATCCGCAAGACGTGATTCTGGACGAGAAAAAGCAGACGGTATTTTTGGCAAAAGCGGGCATGGAAATTGACCTTGGCGCCATAGCGAAAGGCTATATCGCCGATTGCGTACAGGCCTTGCTGCATCAGCAGGGCATCAGCCGCGCCTTGATTAACCTGGGCGGGAATGTACAGACGCTAGGTGCGCCCGACAGTCAGGCCGGTTGGGCGATTGGACTGAAAAAACCGTTCGGCGCAGCTGATGAGTTAATCGGCGTGATTGAGGTCGTTAATAAATCAGTCGTGACATCCGGCATTTACGAGCGTTTTTTTGAGCTGGACGGACAGATTTACCATCATATTCTTGATGCTAAAACAGGGTATCCGCTGGATAACGAGCTGCTCAGCGTGACCATTATTTCGGATCGGTCCATTGATGGCGATATTTACACCACCCTGCTGTATGGCATGGGCGTTGAAAAAGGCATCGCGTATCTGGCCGCTCATCCTGCTCTCGACGCCATTTTTATCACCCGTGACAAGCAAGTGATTTGCTCGTCATCGCGACAATTCAACTTTGCCCTCCTGGATAACCGTTATCAGCTGAGCTACTGGCAATAATGTTTCAGCAATGAATGATATTCTGCCTGCAGCCGATAGCGATAAACCGGCCTTCCCGTCGCACCGTAATGAATGGTAGTGAACAGAATATTTATTTCGGCTAGCCAGATAAGATACTTACGGCAGGAAACGCGTGAAATATTCACTTCCATTGCCAGTTCATCGGTAGAAAATTCGCTGCCCGGATGCGCGTCGATCCACTGACATAACGTGCGCAGCGTTTGCGGCGTTAATCCCTTCGGCAGGCGTTTTTGCTCGTTTGTCGCCGGTGGATTACCGTGGATTAACTGATCAAGCTCCGCCTGTTGATAATACTGCTGGTTATTCATCTGTGTTCTTTTTTGCCGCCAGGTAGTTAAGGCTTCCTCAAAGCGGGAGAACTGGAAAGGTTTTATCAGGTAATCGACCACGCCATAATTCAGTGAGGTTTTGATCGTGGCTGCATCAGCTGCAGATGAAATGATGATCACATCAACCGGGCGCTGCGAACGGCGTAATTCAGGCAGTAAATCCAGGCCGTTTTCTTGCTGCATATAAATATCCAGCAGAATAAGATCGACAGGCGGCTCGATGTGCATGAGTCGATCTTTCGCCTGTTGTAAGGTCGAAGCCGTCCCACAACAGATGAATCCTGCAATCTGGCCGATATAGCAGCGGTTTAGCTCCGCGACCATAGCATCATCGTCTACCACTAATACGTTGATCATGAAACTTTATTTCCTTTATCCCACGGGAGTTGTACAAAAAACTGGGTATACACGCCCGGTTCTGACTCGACGCTGATATTTCCGCCAAGGCTTTCTGTTTGCTGTTTGACCAAAAACAAGCCTACGCCACGCTCATTGCCTTTTGACGAAAAACCTTTCTCAAATATTGCCGTCTCCAGCTCAGGAGGAATGCCCGGTCCATCATCACTGATTTCACAAGACAACCAGCCGTTCTGATAATGCAACAGGACATGCATTTCGCCTTCTTGCTGTTGATCCAGCGCCTCCAGCGCATTCTCTATCAAATTTCCTAGCACGGTAATCAGCGCTGCAATCTGCTGTTCACTGCCGCTATCAGGCAAATAACTGGCATCGCTGAGCATTAACCGATGTCCGTGATCTGAGGCCCGATTGATTTTGCTTAATAAAAAGCCTGCTATTACCGGCGATTTAATACGCTGCAAGAGCGAACCAATTTCCGTTTGGTAGTTATTTGCAGTTTTTAAAATATATGCTTCCATTTGTGCATAATTTTTCATATGCAGCAGGCCAAGAATAACGTGCAGCTTGTTCATGAATTCATGGGAGCGCTCTCGTAGCGCGTCAACATAGCTTACCATGCCATCCAGACGTTGCATTAGCTGGCTGATTTCGGTCTTATCACGAAAGGTACAGACTGCGCCGATAATACGTTCCCGGCTGCGAACCGGTACGGTGTTACTTATCATGACGCGGCCACGCACGTTTAATTCTTCGTCCTGCCAGGCTCTGCCGTCATGCAGCGCTTCGCGCAGGTGGCTCAACATTAAGGAGTTATCTGGAATGCGATCGCCGCTCAGTGGTGCTTCCATAGCCGTCTCACGTAGCAACTGTTGCGCGGCTTTATTGATGAGCGTGACGCGTGCCTGCTCATCAACCGCAATTACGCCTTCTTTAATTGAATCAAGAATCGCTTGTCGCTGTTCAAACAAACTGGAAATCTCATGCGGCTCCAGCCCAAGCAAAATACGTTTCAAACGTTTAACCAGAATCAGTACGCCCAGCAATCCAATCGATCCGCCCAGCAGAACGGTCCAGAAAATATTCCAGCGACTTTTATTGCTCTGCGCGATGACATCGCTAAGCGAAATACCAATTGCCACCACACCGATTTGCTGATGCTGTGCGTTATACACCGGCGTGAATACGCGTAACGCTTCAACTAGCGTACCGTGGTTTACCGCAATGTTTTCATGTCCGTCCAGGGCGGGAAGCAGGTCATCACCGATAAAATGTTTATTAATTAAATCCGCATTAGGATGAGAATGACGCATACCTTTCATGTCAGTCACAACCACAAACAGTAAATCGTTACGTCTCTGGACAGCCTGGGCAATCGATTGAGTCAGTGCGTCGTTATCGGCCAGGGCCAGACCGCGCTGTATCTGCGGATCGTCAGCCAGCGTTCGTGCAACAGCAAGCGCCTTATCTTTGACGTGTGATCGGGTGAAATCATCAATCTGGATAAAATATAAAAGATGAACGCTAAGCAGCACGGTAAAAATGACCGCCACCATCATGAGCGTCGTTAGTGTGCTGAGTTTCATTGGGCGCTTACGTCCCGGTTTTTGCTGCTGAGATGCGTTCATTGAGAGACTTCAAAATAGATTTGGGCAGGTATTTATACGTTGAGAAACATACGCTACGTTGTTGCTTCCGTATAGTTTTGATTCGCGCTTTTAAAGCGCCAGAGTTCCGCTTAAAAACTAACTTTCTGACACTATTGCACATTATTTTGTAACTAAAGAAACAATTAGTATTGTTTTTTAATTAATTAACTAAAAATAAATCAACTAATAAATAACAATAATTTAAAGTTGACCATCATTTTTTAACCAAGATTACGATTGTATTGAATGCCAGCTATGATTAAATCAACAAAAGTCCTGCCCTCGCTTTCCCTTTTAGCTTTATTAGTGACCTCTGTAACGCATGCCGCAAGCTCCTCAGAAAAAACGGATGTTCTGCTGATAGGCGGTGGCATCATGAGCGCCTCTTTAGGCACGTGGCTAGAAGAACTTCAGCCTGACTGGAAACAGATTATGGTTGAAAAACTCGACGGCGTCGCGCTTGAATCATCGAATGGCTGGAATAATGCCGGCACTGGCCACTCTGCAAATATGGAACTGAACTACACGCCTGAACGTGCAGACGGCTCAATTGATGTCACCAAGGCGCTGGCAATCAACGAAGCGTTTATGATCTCGCGCCAATTCTGGACGGCGCAGGTTAAGCGCGGCGTACTGACTAATCCACATGCTTTCATTAACTCCACGGCGCACATGAGTTTTGTCTGGGGTGATAAAAATGTGGCTTACCTGACGAAGCGTTATGAAGCGCTGCAAAAGACCGTTCTGTTCCAGGGCATGAAATTCTCTACCGATCACAAGCAGATCGAGCAATGGTCACCGTTAATCATGGAGGGCCGCGATCCGCAGCAGAAGGTTGCCGCAACCTGGACGCCAGTAGGCACCGACGTTAACTATGGTGAAATTACGCGTCAGTTAATTGGTAGCCTGAAGAAGCATGATAACTTCAGGCTGGAAACCTCTTCTGAAGCCACCGATTTCAAACGTAACAGCGACAATTCCTGGCACGTTATCATCAAGGATGCCAGAAGCGGTAAAGAGCGTGCTGTAGACGCCAAATACGTCTTTATTGGTGCAGGCGGCGGGGCGCTTAAACTGCTGCAAAAAACCGGCATCCCGGAAGCAGACAATTACGCGGGCTTCCCCGTTGGTGGTTCGTTCCTTGTAACAGAAAACCCGGCGCTCGCGAATCGCCACAAACAGAAGGTATATGGTCAGGCTTCTGTCGGTGCGCCACCAATGTCGGTTCCGCATCTGGACTCGCGCTATCTTGATGGCAAACAAGTCGTGCTGTTTGGACCGTTTGCGACGTTCTCTACCAAATTCCTTAAAAATGGGTCGCTGTTTGATTTGTTGAGCACGACGACGACTAAAAATGTTGTACCGATGACGCATGTCGGTCTGGATAACTTCGACCTGGTCAAATACCTGATCGGTCAGGTGATGTTAAGTGACGATGATCGCTTCGCAGCGTTGAAAGAATATTATCCAAACGCCAGAAAAGAGGACTGGAAACTGATTCAGGCGGGTCAACGTGTTCAGATCATCAAAAAAGATGAAGCGAAGGGCGGCGTGCTGAAGCTGGGCACCGAAATCGTTATCGATCAGCAAAAAACCGTGGCGGCTTTATTGGGTGCCTCACCGGGTGCATCTACGGCCGCACCTATTGCGCTGAATGTGATACAGGCGCTATTTCCAGAGCAGTTCAAAACGCCAGAATGGCAGGAAAAAGTGCACAAATTTGTACCGAGCTACGGTAAGAAACTGAACGATGACGCCGCGTTGGCACAGCAAGTTTGGGATGACACCGCAGCCACGCTGCAACTGACCAGGCCGCCAGTCATCAACATGGCTGGTAAAGCGGCTGACGCACCGGCTGCTCAACCGCAGCAGCAGAAAGCGACAGAAACACAGCACGATATGGCACTGTAAGAGAGCCAGTAAAAAGCCCCGCCGCCTGTTTCGGCTATGGGGCTTTTTTGGATCTGTATCCGGGTTAATTTTTATCCCCGCGCCAGTTTGACCAGGGATTATCAGCCGGGGTATCGATTTCCTCCGATTCAGGCAGTGGCTGCTCTAATGACGCTAAATACAGTGCTTCTACTTCAGCTCTTGCCCAGGGCGTACGCCGCAAAAACTTCAGGCTGGATTTCACACTCGGATCGCTTTTAAAACAGTTAATATTGATTCGCTTGCTCAGTTCAACCCAACCGTAGCGGGAAACCAGGCTGTTTACCTGCATCTCCAGCGTGACGCCATGCAAAGGATCTTTTGAAGTATGAGATGTCATGGATTACCTGACCCTGTCAGAAAATTTTGCACACCCTAACGGGCAGAGCGCGGATGTGCAAGATTTACGATGCGTGTAATTAGGCTTGCTGTTTTATTTTGGCAGCAACGCTGGCACGCGTTGACCACCAGCACATCAACGAGCCCAGGCTGACCATTGCCGCGCCTTGCCAAAAGGAAACGGTTAGCGCTGAGCCTAATATTAAGGCGGCCAGCAGAGCGGAAATAACCGGAATGAAGTAGGACGCCGTTGCCAGAATGGTAACGTTGCCATGTAAAATGCCGGTATTCCAGGCGGCATAGCCACAGCCCATGGCACAGGCAGCAAGTATTAAACTGATTATTACCTGCAGATTAATATTAAATAGCGGCTGCGGTGCAGAAAGATATTTAATCCATAACGTCAATGCGGTCAGCATAAAAAATAGTGTGATGCCATTACAGCCTTGTGCAGTTTTCTTTGTGAAGACGCAATAAATGGCCCAGATGATCGCACCAGTCAAGGCCAGGCCATAACTTAGCGGGTTGCTATAAAGGTTTGCCACAATCTGGCTAAAGGAAAAACCCTCGTCACCGCCCAACACCATGCCTATACCGGCAAGTGATAACAGCAGCCCTGGAATAATGATGAGGCTGGTTTTCTGTCTGTTGACGAGCACCGACAACACGATGGTCAAGCCGGGCCAGAGATAATTCACCATCCCGACTTCAATCGCCTGCGTGCTGGTATTGGCAAAACCCAGCGATAGCGAAAGGCACAACTCATAACATGTCAATACCGATCGAATTCTGACCCACCCTGCCAAAGTAAAACTGACCCACCCCCTTTGAATCATTCGAGCGTTGTTGCTTTCGTTTTCTTCTGGAGTTGACCGCTTTTCAGCTTATCTTTCAGTC
>NZ_JASUAZ010000039.1:0-35688 GCF_030283135.1 Mixta mediterraneensis
AGCTATCGACTGAAACAGAAACGAAAGGCAGGGATTATCGCGGAAGCTAATCCTGAGTAAAACGGTGGATCAATATTAAACCGTTGGTGGTGATGGTAAGCGGATCACTTTTTACCCGTTGTTGACAATAAATAGTGTGTGAACTTCTGAAGGGGATACCATAGTCGGAAATCTGCTTCTCATCCCCAGCGTCGGTTTTTACCCAGATCTGATTATTGCTTGGGTTGGAATTAATTACAGTGCCAGAGAAAGTCTTAACAAACGTGTAAGTTTCACCAAACAGATCAAACGTTGGGGCTGTAATCTCTGCTTTCCGACGATCAGAAAGACCAACGTTGACTTCTTCATTGCGGCGTTTCGTGGTGGAGATGCTCATACAAGTTCCTTTGTGTTAGATGTTAAATTCATATTCGATGTATGAAGAAATCAGGGACTACAGATGAGATGGTATCTGCCATTTCAAAACCTGCATGTTAGTTGAATACGTAAATAGGCTAGTTAAATCAGTCTGTTATATTCTTTGGTGTGAAATCACATTTTGACTGGGTTTACAGGAAAGGCAAATCACTTGTACCGATCGATTAAAGATTAATGATAGATGAAGGCTATCATCATTGGAATATCGATCGGTATAAACGATCAATTTATTGGCCTTTATCTATCAAAAAAGGCTTGCCAGCCCTACATTGAAAGCGAAGCTCTATGCGATTTATGTGGTGTTTCAATGGCAGTTTTGGGGGGTGATGATGTTATCTCTATCATTCTCACGCCAGTGATGGTTTTGTGTTTTCGAGGGCGTTTAAGGGGGGGGATTTTGAGGTTTTTCAACATACGATAAATTACATCGAGGTAGGGGATGTATTCCAACCACCTGAACGCTGACACTGCATAGCTTCGCTTGGGCGCTACTTTTAACGCTACGGTTGCTATCGCTTCTTTGTTAGTTGCAACAGCTTCTGGGAGAAGCGCTTCGACAGAAGCGATAGAGTATTCGTCCTGACCAGCAGCTCGGTTATCGAGGATAAGAGCTTCTATGGGGCGGTTAACGTATTCTGTCATGATTTCAGGAGCATCTGTAGTTATGGCCATATCATGAGTTGCACTAACAGATGTTTCTCTGACAGATGATTTCAGTTTAAACAGGAAAGCATTATCACGTTCCTGTTGGTAGTCGATTCTGCTTTGCAAAGCAGACCAGGAATACCCTTTTCCCAATTGAGATGCTTTGAAAGCAATCCCGTTGTATTCGAATGAGAAGCCGTTCATGCGTCCAGTGGAAGTGATGTTCGGGATTGCTCTGATGTTTTGTGCGATAAGCTGATGCACAAGCTCAGTGGTTGACGGTTTATCAGCAAGGAATACTTCCAGAGCGTTTTGGATGATGGTTTTCGGGCATAGCTCACCAGTCCTTTTCTCCATCATCGATTCACTACGCGATTTTTTGCGTTTGGGTTTAGGATAGGGCGAAGCTGTGGATGGTGATGCTAAGAATTCCAGACCCTTGGTTCTGGTCAGTGAATAGTCGCGTTCAAGCTGCTGAATGATGCGGGTGCTGATGAGATTTTCATTTTTTCCAAGGTAGAGCTTCCCCGAACTGAGTTCGATGCGACTGGAGATGATATGGATGTGCTGACCGGCCTTATCGTCATGAAGGACATAGCATCTTAGATGCGTCTCAGAGAAGCCCATACGCTTCATGTAGTCATCAGCGATGGTTGTCCATTCTGAATTTGTTAAGGCTTCGTTTTTCGGCAAGCGAAGCGAATTGTGCCACACTGCTTTAGCTACATCAGGGCGAAGCGTTTTTGTAGCATCAAATTCAGCTATCAGATCTCCAGCATCACTTCCATCCATATTCCCACCAATGACATAAGGTGTGCATTTATGGTGAGAGCCTGGCTTTAATGCGTAGAGAACGACACCAGAGAAGTTTTTACCCCTGCTGATTTTTTGCATTCCCTTCATCAGAAGGTGATCTCCCTAGGTCGGCTGTGATCAGGTTCAAACGAAGCTCTGAGATCTGACGCTTCACTGCAAAGAGTTCAGTTTGTGAGAGAGAACTATCATTGCTCTTGCTATCCAGATGAGCGACAAGCCTGTTTAACTTATGTGAAATCTCACCAAGGGTTTTCCATGCTTCGAGATTAATCGATGGAATAACTGAGGGGAGGTTATGCAGAAACGCCATACGAAGCCATTCGCCTTTACGATGACGGCCACGTCTCTCATTGAGAAGCGTTAGCTCTTCATCATTTAATCTGACACTGACGCAATGAGAACGAATCTTGTTGTGCGAGAACTTCGCTTCGTTAACGCTTCCATTATGAGAATTCTTACTCACATCGATCTTATTAAAAGTATTACTTGCGGCCATATGAACTCCTTTTCATATAATTAAATAAAAGCATATTCCTTATGCTTAATTTATTTATATGATAGGAACTAATAATGTCAATGCAGTGTGTTGATTTTGCTTTTAATTTTTTTCAACCAAAGGGCGAAAAAACAAGGGAGAACTCGAAGAAGCAGCGTAGCGCTTCGTAGAGTTAGCCCTTGCTTAATTTATACTATTGACAAATTTCCCAAGTCTTATATAAATGAATAATTATAAATAGAGGAGGATGTATGAAATTTAATATGTGTGTAAATGAAAATGGTGTTTATCATGAAGCTTTCGATTTTTGGGATAATGCCATATTAAAAGCCTTGTTTGAATATGATAGGCTAATAGAGTTAGGGATTATTGAAGCAAAAGTTAATGAAGAGGAATTTTGCGAAATTATCACTTTTCTATCTATAAGTCCGCATGTTGTTTCAAGTTTGCCAAATTCAAGTTTTTATCTTAATTCTATGAGTTCAGATGATGTTCCTCCTATTACACTAGAACGAATAAGGCTGGTAGTTAGCCAGCCTATCAGTAATTTTATACATCATGGGTTAGTTTTAGGTAATGATGGATCTTGCCAGTGAATTGAACTTGTTTCGTTTATTTAAAGTGTTAACATAATATGCTCCATCAAAATTAATCACTTTCTCAAATAAGGTTTTTTCATAAGATCCATTACTTGTTTTTTCAATGATACACAAAGTAACTGATTCCTCGGTGTATTCTGTTGATAATGTATGGTCATATAGATAGAACGATATATTTGAATTAAGTGAATTATTTTGGGGGATTATACTAAAGTTGGTTTTTCCAAAGTTAGAATTACTTTGAAATGTAAATAATTTTGATTTGATATTTATTTTGTTATAAATGTCGGAATTTATTTTGCAAGAAGATAAATCTTGAGATTTCACAACATATAAAAATGCAACAGGTAAGTTGAATAGATTAATTGAATGATAATAATAACCCTGGCATGATTCAAAATCCTTAAGCATTTGTCTCAATACTTTTTCACTAAATAGTATGCCAGTTGCTAATTCGAGATGATAGATTAACAAAGCAAAATGATTTCTTATTGCATCCTTTATTATATCATTTGTTGCATGATTTAATGGTCGTTTGATTTTTTCATCAAAGTTCGTAGGATTCGCCAAAGAACAATTCTCATAGGAATTTTGATCATAGTTGGCTAAATCAGTAACATTATATTTACAATGTTTTGCATAGAGGGTGTTGCTTTTCGTTTGTGGGACTATCCTATTCACTAAAATAACGGGATTATGACAAGCTGGACATAATGCAAATGCCTGTGTCTTGCCATTTATCTCTTGCAAATATGGATGCTCTTTATTTGTTTCTTTATCATACTTAGGTTTTGTTAATGGATAAGCATATCCTTTACTTTTTTTTAGACTGAATACATTCATTATCTTCTCGCTTTAATTTAGAGTTGGAATTTTTTGAAAATATTCTTTATACTATCTTCAATCCCGTGTCTTTTTATTTCATACGCAATAAACGGATATCTTTTTTCAATAAAATGCATATCTACATGTCCGTCTATCAAATCCATAATTATACCTAATCTATTATCTACTAAGCCTTCATCTGCATTAAGTTTTAAAACTTTTATTGTATTTTCTACTTTTGCTTTAATGTCAGGGTCAAGGTTTTCACCAGCTTTAACGAGACAACTTGGAAAATCTAAAACAAATCATCCTGGTTTAATAGTAAAAGGATCGCAAATATTGTCTGCACTACCTTTGTATTGATTAATTTTATCCAAACATAATCTATAATTACTCCATTCATAAGCAAGTTTAGGATATTTACTCTTTGGTAAAAAATGATCAACTGCACCTGGTGCTGTTGGTAATGATATACAACTATAAGCACAAATGGCTTTATATGAAGAATGTAAGCTATGGGCCGCTTTTTTCCAAAAATCCCTACCTGAGAAGTCTTTAGAAGAGGGATTAGGTTTGCTTATAAGAAAAGCAGCACCTTTTTGACGGACATTCTTATCAAAATCTTCTGGTTCAGGCATTAATTTTAGAGGTATCATATGTCGAATCCATTCTTTTCAGCAAACATCATCCACCGTGGCCAAAACCGATCAGAAGCAGATAGATACTTACGTAATCTTAAAGTGATCTGTTCAATTGAACGAATACTTGGATCTGAAGATTCTTGTAATTTTTTTGCATCTTCTATAGCCGATTCTCCTTCTTGAGAACGAGCTTGACGAAGTTCAAATATCGGCGACATTAACCATGAAGAGATGTCTCCGTACTTTATAAAATCTAACTCCTCTAAGGTTATAAGACCATACTCGTCAAGTTGTAAATGGAAAAGACTATCTGTTTCATCGTTAAATACTTCCTCTGAAGATGCCATTACTAAAGGTGAGTGAGTTGCTATAATAAATTGTATTTTTAATTCGTTCGAAAATACTTTATTTAGTTCGATTAAAGAAGGTAAAAATGCTCTTTGCCATTTTGGATGCAAATGTGCTTCTAATTCATCTACAAGTACAACCATGTTATTCTGGGGAGGGATATTCATCATTTTTGAAATAACTTGATGCTCATTCCATGCCCAAACGATCATGTATGCTAATGCAACAATCCTTCTTACCCCAGCAGACGCATTTGTTATAGGTATTTCACCGTAAGGGTGTACGAGTGTAGGTATGATTCTAGGGTCATCAGGTATTCTTACAGGTTTTCCAGGGACTAAAATACCCAAATCAGGTGGGGATAGTTTTTTCAATACATTTTGGAAATGTATGAAATGTTGGCTATTTTTGTCGCTTTGCCACGTAATCCAATCTCTAATGAGTCCTTCTAATATACCACTCTGACCATTCCATATTTCGAAACTTGTAAATATAGCTTTTTCTTTATCGTTTTTAGAGGGCTGTGATGAATATTTTCTTGCAGGGTCCCAGACGGCAAAAGAACCGTCAACCTTACCATATACAATTAGACCAGGTATAGTTGGACGATCATTTTGCGTTGGCCAGCAAAAGTTTTCCCAGTCATAATTTACTGTGTTTTCTGTTTTAAAGTTTTCATTACCTTTAATCGAATAAGTTAAACTTATCCTGTCTCCACGCAGTCGAGGATCTGGATAAGCTTCTCGATCTGTCCATGTATTGGTTAATGCCCACCAGGCTGACTCTAAAATAAATGACTTACCGAGACCATTATCCCCTGTTATAATATTCAAACGTACCTTAGGTTCTATAGAAAGGTTTTTAGCGGGACCTATGTTTTCAATAGATAAAAGTGATAGCGTGCCACCATTTTCTGGTTCTGAATCTGGCGGCAAAGGCAGTTTTCCTTTAATTTTATTCCAAGTGATACATTCGTTTAAAAGTAAATTTTCAATTGAAGTATCTTGGTCTTCAAATAATAAACTTAATTCTTCATCTGTAATGTTAAAGTCAGAAACAAAAAGGGCTTTAATATCTTGATATGAGGTTTTCTCATTAAAATTATTGTATTTATATATCCATATGCATAACGAGAGTAATGGAATCTTATTCTTTTTTATGGATTGATGAGATGAAAGGTAAGTAAGATAATTATTTCCCCACCCCCAATATTGAGTGTTTTTTTCATGAATAAATGCATCAATAAAGGAACGAGTATTTATTGACTGTAAGCCAGATGAAGCATAATCATTCTTAAGCCAATTACTGATTGATTTAAATGGCTGATAATAGAAATCAGATTCAGGCGAAATTTTGTGTGTTTTTTCTAAGAAATTTTTGTTTTCAGCATCTAAAGGGAATTTTATGCTGCTTCCCACAGGTAGTTTGTTCATCTTACAAACTAAAAAAGTTATCCCAAAAAAGGGATGAACTTTTTTAAGGTTATGTATTGCCTGTAGCACGGCATCTTGGCTAAAATACATGTTCAAATGTTCTCCATATTTAATGCAGAATATTCGCAAAACTCAGGATTAAGATCTATACCAATCGATGAATATCCCATCTGTGCCGCTACCCTGCAAGTTGTTCCGCTACCCAAAAATGGGTCCAATACGGTACCATTAGGCTTACAGCCAATTTTTAGACATCTCTCGACTAAAGCATCCGGGTATGGTGCTGTATCAAGCCCCCCCCCGCTTTTCGGTCTTGCTGGTATAGTCCACATATCCTCTTCGACTTTTTGTTCTATCAATTCTTGTTTGTTAAAATAATATTTTCTGCTTTTAACAAACATGAACACATACTCATAGCTTCGGCTTGGTCTGTCTTTAACCGATTCAGGCAGACATTTTTCTCTATGCCAAATGATTGAACTACGAATAACCCATCCACGAGTAGCCATTTCAATAGCTACTCGCCATGGAATTCCAATCATAGATTTTCTTTGTAAACCAATACCCATTCCACCACTTTTATCTACAGCTCTAAGACCGAAACGGCGTTTATTACTTTTTCTATCTTTACCTTGTGATTGACCTTTTCCAGAATAATATGTATCACCAATATTCATGAACAAAGTCCCTTCAGGATTGAGGGCTTCTTTCACATTGTCCATAACATCAGCAATAGCATTGACGTACTCTTGCACTGAATCTTCCAAACCAATTTGACCATCAACACCATAGTCTCTAAGCCAAAAATAGGGAGGTGATGTTATTGCACAATCAACACTATCTTTTGGAAGGTCTTTTATGATCTGGGATGAATCTCCATTATATATTTCCCATTTCGCTCCAGTTGAAGATAATCCTTCCCAATGCTTTCTTAAATTTACGATGTTTTCTGTTGATTCAGTTTCAGTATTGTCGAAGTTCAACTCTATATTTTTAGTCATTTAAATTATCTTTTGAAATACTGTTAGAATTAGATTGGTGGAATTGTGGTAAGAATTGAATTAACTGTTTTGATTTGACTTTCGCTTCATTTAAATCAAAATGTAATTGTAATTCCATCCAATATTCAGGAGATGTTTGAAAGAAATGAGCTAATCTCAATGCTGTATCACCTGTAATCGATCTGGTACCCTTTATAATTGTAGTGATTCTGTTTTTGGGAACACCTATCTTCCTTGCTAATTCCGAAGCACTTAATCCACATTCTTCAAGCTTACATAATAGTAACTTTCCAGGATGCTCAATTTTCATTTCAGAATCCTATAAATATTTTCGCTAATATAGTATAATAACAGTGTTACGTCAAGCGTAACTTTAGTTGCTTATAAAACACACACTTGTCATATAATATGATAGATTAAAAAAACATGATATTTAATGAGCGATATTCAAAAAGTGTTCTTAAACTAAAAAATTCACAGTTCTGCATTTGATGATAGCAAATAAAGAGTTTTTAACTTCATTATTCTATCGGAATTAGATAATCCATCAATGTTTTTTCATTAGTTTTTAAACTATGGAAACTAATATTTCCTGTTCGCGGGAATTGAATCCACCAGCTTCATGATTCCATACGACATTATTTTTCATGTTAAAACTATGCCTCATCCTTTTCTTTAACTCTTCTCGCCATTTCAATAATTTCTTTCAGATATTGCAAATGATTCACAATATTCTTAAGTGCTAATGCTCCGAGTGATAACCCTAAAAGAAAAGCTAATCCAAATACAATTAATGTATTTGCAGTGCCAGAATTGAAAAGCCCTTTTGATATGGCATCACCCAATCTATTTAATCCACCAAAACCTTGAGCTGTAGAGTATGCTAATCCAATTATTGATAAAACAGCAGTCTTCTCTCCTAAGAAATCATTTACTCTTGACTTCAATCGTTGTATCTTTAGATTCAACCAATCTATTGAATAGTTCAACTCAGCCAACGAGTATGGCAGCAGTTTTTGTATGTTCTGTTCATCATTGTCAATTTCACAAATTAGATCATTAAAAATTTCCTTTTTAAAATTCAACATGAATTTTAAAGCTGGAATAATAGGTGTGAATAGATATACTATACCAGAAATAGAATTGAGAATATATAAACAGAATGCGGGTAAAATAAATGGTTCTTTTGGAAGGCTAAAGATCTTATAAGTAGCTATCATTATAACCATTAGTACAAGAGAGAAGAAAGATATAAGAAATGAATATACTTGAGTCTTTCTAAGTAAATTACTTTTTTTATTTATTTGATTATAAGGAGCATAAGAATTCATTTTGCTTATTGTTTTTACAATTTGATTTGCTCTATACATTATTTATAATTCCGTTGCTAAACTATTGCTTAGGGCCATTGATTAAAGGATGTATAGATTTTACACTATCAATCCGAAATGACTAATACAGTCTGTTCGATTATCACCAATCGGGTCTGATGGTATCAATGATGGGATCGTGCCTGACGTGGTAATTTTTAATCTCTTAAGATCATAAGGATAATTGCGATGTTCGAGTCCGGCCTTCGCACCATTTAAAGATACGAGAACTTCCGTAACAGTCCGCAACTTACTAAAATTAAAGCCGAAAGGCTTTTTTTTGGTCCAAATCCGTCCGGGCACATCCGTTGCAATCCGGGTATTGGTGGGGGCAGAATTAGAGGTATTTCCACTCCGATAGAAATTGTGCTCACAAAAAGAAGCTCAACGCCCGCCAGAGCGAAACCGCCAAACCTAAACCTATAAAATCGCTGATGGCGGCGGGCTGCATTTTGAGATCACGTCTAAAGGCGCCAAATATTGGCGCATGAAATACCGCCGTCCCGCTGACAAAAAAGAAGATCGTCTGGCTTTCGGCGTCTGGCCTACGTCAAACTGGCTGAAGTCCGCGCTAAGCATGACGAAGCAAAAAAGCTGTTGGGGCAGGGTATAGATCCCAAAGCTGAGCAAAAAGAAGCGCAGGCAGAAACATCCGGGGCCTATACGTTTGGAACGATTGCCCGCGAATGGCATAGCAGTAACAAACGCTGGAGCGATAGTTATTCTCTATATCAGGACGTCTAAAGCTGGCCCTATGCACGGAAGCGAATAAAATTGAATGGGAGATTTTCTGCTTAATTGGCAAAGCCAGTCATTTGCAAAGATTAAGCAGAAATGACCATTAATTTCTGTTCAAACCTAAATAAATTGAATGGATATGATCGCTTAGCGCATTTTCACGTGTAAGCGTCACGAGTAGATGATGCGTCGCTCGCGTAAAACCAACATAAAGTTTCCGGATATTATCACTTAAATCATTCTCCTTTCCTAACATATTACACGTATCGAAAATCGCTACTGAGTGAAACTCAAGCCCTTTGCTGCTTGGAAGAGGCATAATGACAACTTTATTTTCATTGGGATTATATTTTCTTTTATCCTCTGGGGTTATAATGAGGTTAAACGGTATAGATCTGTCTTTCAAAAACTTGAAGGTTTCATCTGAAAATATAAATGTCGTAGGACATAAAATAGCCATGTCGCACCAGTCAATTCTTTTTTTTCTTTCTCCCGTTAACCACTCAGCTATACGAATTTTTTCATCATATTTGCTAAGGCATTTTATAACAACCGGGTAAGTACCCATATCTCCAGCGGCTTCGGGCTTATCATACTTTACGTCATCTGTGCAATGTTCGTTTAAATAATTAAATGCGACAAGGCTGGCGAAATGCAATATTTGTTGAGTATTGCGATAATTTAATTTTAGGATCGATGTGCGTCCCAAAGCCTGAATGCCCACGCTTGCTAAGGAGAAGCCTAAACTATTTCTTTTTTTATAAATTGACTGCACATCATCATAAAGAAACAGCAATGATTGCGTTGAGGGATCAACCATTTTAGCCAACAGGCTTAACCATTCTGATTCAAAATCATGCCCTTCATCAATAAGTACCGCGCTATATTTACCCGCGGGCAGAGATGCGTTCTGAAAACCGTTAATAACCGCTAACTCAAGGTTTTTAACATGGTTTCCCTCTTTCTGGCAGGGAAGCTGATATTCTTTTACTTTTCTGGCACACCAGGAATGGAAATGTATAACTTCGATATTCGCTTGCGGTATCGTTGTTTTTATTATTGATGATAATTTCCGTGCTAAAGTAATATTAAAGCAGGTGACTAAGATTGGTTTTTCGGAAGTAGACGTTTTGGCCAGATGATAACAGCGATAAAGTAAAATTAACGTCTTACCGGAACCAGCCACACCATGAATAACACGATGGCCTTCGCCAAGGCTGCGTGCTAATAATTCTTGCTGAGTATCCATTATTTTTATGATGCCTGGGGACTGAACAGTATCATGTTCTGTATTTTCTTCTTCGTCATGTTTTTTGTTTTTTCCCTGAATGCGTATTTCAGGATATAAATTCCAGCGAATTCGGTTTATTTTTTCAATCGTCGCTTCAAAATCAAATTTATAACCTACTAGTTTGTTTATTTGCTGCTGAATTTTTTCCGCGCTCATAAATTCAGTGATTTCATCTTTGCAAATGACATGATTTGCCGGAAGAATGTTTTTTGAGGCGTCACTTTCAAAGAGTTTATTATATTGCTTTCTGGTTATGTTACTCAGGTAAACGCCATATCCATAGGGGAAGCAGAAACTTCCTGTGTATCTTCCATCGCGCTGTTGTAAGCCAGCATCTTTTCTTAGCCAGTTTATTGCGGTGTTGGCATAATTCCGTACCTGCTCAAAAGGATTTTTCAGACATATGATCCCTTCATCGTTCTCGTATTCAAGCTTGTCTTTGTCAAACGATCTTATACGACTCGAGAACCAGTCTTTAACTTCTAAAAAGATCAAACCTATTTTGGGTTCGAGAATGATGAAATCCGGATATAAATTACGTTCGCCAATCGCAATATCGTACCAGCATAATGCTTCGCTACTTAGATTGTTTTCAAGGATTCGAGCAAGGCGCTTCTCGCCGGCTGTTATTTTACCACTGCAACTATTTATAGTTGGGATTATTTTTGGCACGTCTAATCCATCCTTAATTAACGCCATAACAGGTAAAGGTCCTAAGGTGTGATATGTGTCACACATTAGGGCTTAGGACTCATTTAATCCAACCCACTAAGTTTGCAAAATTTAAAGCGCGTATATCAAGTGAAAAAACTTCTTTTTATAGCGTATTCGTAGGGGAATGCCGCTGCACTAATCGTCTTTATAAAGAAGCCCGTGAAATGTCCTGCTTCTGCCGTAATAGCATTTTACTTAAACTGAGGCATCTTTCCCTCGGTTAATGGCCAGGCAAAAAAATTATGTCGGATAAAGTATAAAAATACCTGGCGACTGAGGCGTTAAACCGATTAATTCACATTACGGTAAGTGAAGATACAGATAATCAAACGATGACGAAAGCAAATTAAGGGAGAGCTTATTTCATAATAAAACGGCTTGTCCCTTAAGGAACACAAGCCGTGATAAAATAAAAACGTTAACTCAAATTAATGCAAACAGCATTGCTTAAATTTCTTGCCGCTCCCACAGGGGCAAGGTTCATTCCGGCCTGGCAGTGCATCCGCCACAATGGGTTTTTGTGGCTGCGTAATTGCTTCCGGCTGTGAAATCCAGTAGTCGTGCAGCGCCAGCGCAGCAGGGCGGATGGCATCAATGCTGGCTTCCATTTCTTCCGGCGTTAGCGTATCCAGTTTCTCAAGATTCTCTTCTGTGCCGTGCAGGGCAATCGCTTCCAGCATCGGCTGCAGAGACTGTGGCAACGTTGACCAGTCAGTCAGCGCCACGCCGCGCATATAGCCGAAGCACCACTCTTCCACCACCGTAAATTCCAGACCTTCCATTTCGCGAAGGCCAAATACCGGCTCAAACTGGTCCGGGTACTCAGATAAGCGATCGGCAATGTCGTTCATATGCTGGAAGCAAAGCGACATAAAACGCGTCATCTCGCGCTCGCTGCTCCACTTCGGCACATGTTTTTGCCCGCCCCACAGCGCAAGTAACCATTCACCTGGCTCAACCGTGGTGGGGCCGGAAAGTACGGCGGTGAGCAATCCATCCAGCTCTGAGACATCCAGAATCGACGCTTCACTGCCATGTTTTTCCAGCATCTCTTCAAGCCATTCCAGCTCTTTCTCGGTCAGTGGGCCATCTTTCATAGGGTTGTCTCCCGGCATTTCATGATTTCGTGGTTAAGGGGCGATTAAAACCGTTGCAGTGTACACGCTTCTTCCGCTTCCATCAGGTTTAGCACGGTTTTCGTCAATCAACGCACGATTTAATGCGCTGTTTACAGGCGCATTTGTAGCTAATTTTACGCGGGAATTTTGCCATCCGATACAGCGTAAACCCGTACTGAGCGGAGAATAACGTTGCGTTTTCTTACATTCACACGCCGTGGACGGGAACTGTGCCGCTGTACAGAATGTCTATCTCTTGGTCTACTGTTACCACTATTTATTCAATGTGGAAGCGACTATGCGCCGGATTCAAATCACTTTTCTTTCAGCAGGATTACTGTTTGGCTCATTGAGCCTGCTTAATACGGCTCAGGCTGCCAATGAAGGCACCGATACTGTGCCGCCACCGCCACAAATCCAACAGGCCGAGCCGGATACGAATGCCGCACAACCAGATGCCAGTACGTCACAGTCGTCTCAATCCAATGATGGTATTACGCCGACGACGCCAGCGCGGCCGGATACCAGTGCGCCAAATACGCCACCGACCTACGATCTCACCACGATCATCATCGATTATAAAGAGTATAAAATCGGTGATACGGTGCCGCAGCAGTATCTGGATAAGACGTATACCATTACCGAATGGCAAAAACGTAACCTGCCTGCGCCGCAAGAAAATACCCACTGGGCCTATATCAATGCCAACTACATCTTAATTACTAATGATGTCGGTAAGATTGTGATGGGGAAATCAGGCGATATTTTCTTCCGTGGCTAAACGCGAAGGCCGGATCTGTTGATGACCGGCCTTTTGCCAAAGCGTTCGGCGCGAACCGCTGTGCGTGTACGGTGATGATCGTTCACCCGCCGCGTGCTGCAATAAACGGCAAATTTACTGCGCCCAGCCACGGTTTGCCTGTCACTGATATTGCTGTCGGCCAAAATTAACCCAGGCCGTTTTTGCTCGTAGCGCTTTTTAACCCGCCAGTAAAGTGACAGTCTGTTGCTGTCACTTAAACAGGAAGGCAGCATGGCATACTATACCAATCAATATGGTCAACCCATTGGTCAGCCGTTGGACTGGCAGGAACGTCCTTTTCCGCAGCGTGAAAGCTTTGTCGGGCAATACTGTCGTCTTGAACCCTTCAGTATGGCAAATCATGCCGATGCACTGTTTGCCGCTTATTCGCAGGCAAAAGATGATCGTGACTGGACCTACATGGCTGTCGGTCCGTTTAACACAATGCAGGACTGGCTAAAGAACGCGGCGTTAATGGAAGCCAGTCGCGACCCGCTGCACTTCACGGTGATTGACCTGCAAACGGACAAACCGGTCGGCAGCCTGGCGTTGATGCGTATCGAACCCAGGCATGGCGTAGTTGAAGTAGGACATGTGGCATTTTCGCCGTTGCTAAAGCAAACGCGGATGGTAACCGAAGCGCATTACCTGTTGATGCGCTATGTTTTTGCACAGCTTGGCTATCGCCGCTATGAGTGGAAATGCGACAGCTGTAACGAACCTTCACGCCGTGCAGCCTTAAGGCTGGGATTCAGTTACGAAGGTGAATTTCGCCAGGCGATTGTCTATAAAGGACGCAGCCGTGATACCCGCTGGTTCTCAGTCATTGACGGTGAATGGCCGCAGGTCAAAAACGCTTTTGAACGTTGGCTGAACCGTGACAACTTCGGCGCTGACGGTAAACAGCATGAAAAACTGGAAGCTCTGCGTATCCACGAATAAGGGAAGGCTTACAAAAGCGTAAAGAAGTGATGGAAAGCCTTTCCCCCGCAGAGTTGTGCAGGGGAAAGGATGGCATTAACTGTGAGCGTATTTGCTGTTGATCTTATCGGCTGACGCCGAAGTTTCATGCTCTTCGTCGCGAATATCGGGCATTTTCAGGCTGGCTTTAACACCCCAGTAATAGCAAACCAGCGAAGCCACTACCACCAGTACCATATCCAGCGGTGCGCTGATAACGCCACTTCCGCCAAAAGTGCCAAGCATTGAAAGCACATTATGGCGATGTAATACGCCAACAGCCACCACGCACAGCTCAGGTCCTGCGCGGACTGGGCGTTTTTCTTGCCAAAAATGGCATAACCTATCCAGGCCACGATTAAGACAGGGATAAGGATCTCATTGACCGGCCAACCGCTCCAGTAAATGAGTAATGTACTGGCGACAAATGCCAGCGGACTAAGCAAGGCAGAAAGCGGCAAGCGGAACGGACGCTGCATAGCGGGCAGATGGTTACGGAACGCGCCCAGTGTTACCGGTCCTGGCATGTAGGTGAAAACCGTAGCCGATGTAACCGCGCCGATTAATCCGCCCCACACCTGAAACTCAGAAGGCAGCGTCCAGGCGATAGCCAGGATCAGCGACAGCCACAGCGCGCCGCGCGGTACGCCCGATTTGGCATCCACTTTGCCAAAGATTTTAAACAGATGTCCATTGCGCGCCCAGGCAAACAGCACGCGCGACGCACCCGCTAAATAGATATTTCCGGTTCCGGCAGGAGAAATCACCGCATCGATGAGAATCAGTTTGATCAACCAGGTAATACCCAGACTACGCGCCAGATCGGCATAAGGTGACTGGAAGACCTGCTTCAACCCATCCCAGCCGTGCTGACTAAGCAGGTTCGCTGGCACCGCGCCCATAAAGGCATATTGCAAAGCAATATAGATAACGAAGCTGACGGCAATTGCGATGCCAATCGCCAGCGGTACATTGCGCTGCGGGTTTTTCGCTTCACTGGCAAAATCTACCGCCTGGCGAAAGCCGAGATAGGCAAAAACAATACCGGCACCGGTTAATGACGTGAACACGCCATGTGCGCCGCCTGGCGGAGGTGGTGGCACGTCCAGGTTCGGCGCGTGAAAGTAAAGAAACAGGGTAACGATGGTGAGCAGCGGCACAATAAATTTGAAGATGGTGACGATTGTATTGACCCGGCCAAAGAAGCTGACGCTCCAGTAATTAAGTAAAAAGAATCCCACTAGCAGGCCGATCTGGACCGCGAAACCCAGACCGGTTGGACTGCCGTCGGCATTACCCAATCCTGGCCACCAATACACGGCATACTGGCGTACCGCTTCCACTTCAACGCCTGCGGTACTGGTATAAGCCAGCAACGAGCTTACGCCAATAACAAAACCAACAATATTACCGTGAGAATAGTTAGGATAACGCACAAAGCCGCCCGCACGCGGAATGGAGGACGAAAGCTCGGCATACACCAGCCCGATCAGCAGCACGATAACGGCCCCCAATATCCACGCCCAGCCGGTGTGCGCGCCCGCATAACCGGAACTATTCAGCGCAGCATACAGCCAGCCTGAACCTATCATTGATCCGATACCAAGCAGTGACAGATCCATCAGGCCTAATTTCTTTTTAAGTCCCGTCGACGCCATAAATAATTTCCTCTGTTACCTTTTATACGGCTTTACAACCCGTTCCGTTTTATTACGGAATAAGGTGATAAAGCATATAATGTGCCAGGTGTTATTAACCGGCGCGATAAAGCGCGACAGCAGATGAAAGAAAGTTATAACAGGCTGGCAAAAAAAGAACAGAAGATTAAATCCGTAAGATAAACGGATAACTTATGGAAGAGGCGGTGCAGAATGCACCGCGATGATCCACATTATAAATTATGAAAAAATAAGAAACATTATGTCACGCTTTGTGGTGGAGTGACATAAATAGCGGGAATAGCCTCACGGTTGCGGGACAATTTTAATGTCCACCATGCCAATACCTAATTTGCGCGGCTCCTGGCCGATGATATTACCGATATTACTCAACTGCGGTTCCGGGGGCGCAATAATCAAATTATGGCTACCGTTCGAATTTTCAAAGTGCAAAGTCGTGGTAGAAAACTCCTCGCCCAGCGTGAGAAGTTGCTGCTGATCGCCAACGCGAACCGGAATAGCACGTTGCACGTTGGGGCCAAAAGCCCGCGCGGTGATCACTAAATCAAATTTCGTTGGCAATGTATCAACATATTCAATATTCACTTCTGGTGCGAGGTTGGCATTTGACCAGCGCCCCCAACTTTCCGGGCGAGAGATGCCGCTAAAGCTTTTAACGTTGTCAGGCGCGCCTGGTACATTGAATAAAAAGCGATCTGCATGGTAGCGGATGTCATTATCCAGCACGCGAATCTGGGCCAGATTGCGTTGATATTGTGAGTCGCTGGCGCTGCTATTCGGAAACTGCACTTTACTTTTCCATTGCGGCTTATCGATCAGCGTTACCGTTGGCAGACCGCCCATTTGTCCCATTGCCAGGCAATAATCGGTGGAAAGCGCCAGTTCAGGTTTCCACATACGCGCCATCTTGAAGCAGCGATCGACCCAGACGAATTTATCCGTTGAAATAAAATCTGCCAGCTGATAACGCAGCGGCGCCGAATATTCCCCTTCCGGCAGCGGCTCTACGTGTTTATCTGTTACACGAAGCAGAATGGGTAATTTAAACGTGGTGCCCGAAAAGCTGAAGATGTTTTTCGCCGTATCTACGGTGAATTTGTCCATGTTCTTTGGAAAATTCCACAACTGAATAATGTCAGGCTTCCAGCTCATTACTTTCTTTTTCAGATCATCAAACTGAGCAGAAAGTGAGATGGATGAAAGGCTGCTGCGGCCCAGGCCGATAGCTTTATCACCGCCAAGAATATCCAGTAGCGTTGCGCCGTTATCCAGCGTGCTGCGTTTGCTGTCGATCACGCTTGCCTGTGGGTGGTCACCGCGGATCACCATAAACAGGTCATGGCGCGGCTGCTTAATCAGATAGGGATGCGCGGTATTGTTCATCGCCAGATGATCGGAAGTCACCACGATCACCGTATTCTTAAACCACGGCGAAGCTTTAATGCGTTCGATCAGGCGCGCCACATGCTCCTGCGAGCAGGCAACCGCGCTGAAAGATTGGTTGGGTTTGCCGTCATAACTGTAGCTTTTGCGCTGGCAACTGCGTGAGATAAAGCCGTCGGGATGATGGGTATCCACTGTCAGGGTAAACAGCGCGAAGCGCTTTTGCTGGCGCGAAAGTTCTTCATATTTTTTAAACACCTCATTCATCACCGTGTCATCGTAATAGCCCCAGTTATTGCGATAGGCAGGGTCGGCGACGCGGTTTTTTAGCTCCTGCGAACCGTACATATTGTCTGGACTAAAACCATGTGATTTCAGAAACACATCTTTTCCAGCAAAGCGCAGATCAGCACCCTGAATAAACCAGTTTTCGTAACCGGAGTTTTTCAGGATGTCGCCCAGGCAGACATTCTGTGGATAGAAGCTGGAAAGTGCCGCCGATGCGTTGCCATCAAATGGCGCAAACAGCGGAATGCCGCATTGCGACGCGACCATACCTGCAATGGTGTAATCCGTGCCAGGCAACTGCTCGGTATGGCTAAAATCAATACTTTGCTCTTTCTCGCGACTGAGTTCAGGTGCGAGTCCAGGAAATGTCTGCTGATTAAAATAGGTACGTTCCAGGCTTTCGCCATAGATATACACCACATTTAGCCTGGGCTGATTAATATGGTTTTCGGGCACTTTATAGAAAGTATCGAAATCAGAATCCGCCAGCTGAGAATATGACGCGATCAGCGAAGTCATCTGACGAAACGCTGGCGTGGTTTGGACGGAACCGGCGGCACAGGCAAATGCCAGTAAACTCCAGCCAGGGTGATGGGGACGCTCGCGACGACGGAGCAGCCACGACAGCAGGCAAAAGAGTAAAAATAAGATAATGATCAGCCCGATAGCAGGCACGATATATTTACTGACACCTGCACCGGTCAGGCTGTTGGTCAGGGTACAGAGCACAGCATCGTTGATGCCGTCGCCGGTAAAATAGTCGCTGGCATACAGCGTGGCGTTAAGCACTACAAACAGAATAAGTAATAATAAAACAAGGATGAACCAGAATTTATTTCGCCCGGCTTTACTGGAATAAATTGCAATGGCGGCCAGAAACAATGCGACTGACACTAATTCGGACAACGTTAATTCCTCTTTTCACATGAATACGCACCCTGGCGCGCAATCGACCATTTTTTCAGAATGGTTTTTTCGACAATCTATATGGGCTGTCATAAGGCTGCAACATATCCAGCCAGATTTGTGCGGTGGAATAGAGAATGGCTTAACGCAGATTAGAGAGAAAAGGTGGTGACCTGACGGCGATCACCAACCGCCATCAGTGGAGGAGAGTAAATCCTTACTACAGCTTGCCGGTCAGATATTGCGCTTCACCATCGGCAAAGCTCCAGTCGCCTTTGCCATTGGTAATAAAGCTGATCATTAAATCATTTCCCTGCACGCCGCAGCTTTCGCGTAATTCGCGTGCCAGCTCAGCCATAAATAACTGCTTCTGCTCGCTGCTGCGCGGACTGGTATAGACGCGTACCATCACTAAATTATCGCTGCGGGTGAAACCCAGCCCGGTATCCTGAAAGACCATCTGATACCCTTTGTTTTCCTGAACAATTTGATAACGATCGCGCTCGGGTACTTTAAACGCCGTCAATACGGCACGATGCGCGGCGTCTAATAACGTGCGCAATTCGGACGGCGAACGGCCCTGAATAACATCAAATTGTAGTAACGGCATGGCGATTCCCCTCGGTTCTGAGTTAAATGATGACGAAAGCTGACAGGGCTATGCTGCCTGCTTTAACCCTGAAGAAAAAGCGCGTAACCTGAACTGATTATTCACTATATTGAACAATAATAATGAAAGAGATAAAAACTGATGCACTTTGGGGACACCTGCACTGGTTAACCGTGCTGGCAGAGCAGGGAAGTTTTACGCGTGCAGCTGAGCGGCTGGATGTCAGTAAAGCGGCGATGAGCCAAAAAATTAAAGAGCTGGAAGCAATGGCGGGTGTGTCACTGGTGCAACGCACTACACGCAGCGTGCGTTTAACCCTGGCGGGTGAAAAACTGGTGGAGGAACTGCGCGAACCGTTTTCCCGCATTGAACAGAGTTTTTTCAGCGTGCGCGATACTGCCGGGCCGTTACGCGGCTTAGTTCGCGTTACCGCGCCAGTGGCGTTTGCCCGTCAGCAGCTGGTGCCGATCGTCGGCGATTTTTTGCGTGAATTTCCGCAAGTCCGTTTGCAGCTGGACGTCACCGATCGCATCGTCTCACTCAGCAGTGAAGGCTTTGATCTGGCGATACGCCACAGTGATTCGCTGCCAGAAACGCATATCGCGCAGCCGCTGTGTGAAACCCGCACGCTGCTGGTGGCGGCGCCGGGATACCTGGCGCAGCAGGGTAATCCGCAAACGCCACAGGATTTAGCACGCCATAACTGTTTGTATTATCCGCGTGGTGTGGAATCACCTCGCTGGACTTTTGCGACAGCTCACGGTAAAGAACGCGTTCAGGTATGCATTCAGGGCTGCTTTGCCACCAATAATAGCGAGTCGATTCGCGATGCTGCATTACAGGGTCTGGGCATTGCCATGCTGCCAGACTTTAGCGCCAGCGAGGCATTAAAATCCGGCTTATTGCAGCAGGTTTTGGCTGACTGGCAGGCAGTAGAGGCTTTTGCTTCGCGGTTATGGATTGTCCGGCCATGGTCGGCGCAGGTGCCGCGTGCAGTCACTACTTTTGCGCACTGGTTACGCACGCGTTTTGTTGATAGCTGAAGGCAGCGCCAGCGGAACAGGCGATGCACTATGCATCATCTCGCCAATCAGGCTGGTGCGGTTATACAGACCAAGATGCAGATTAAAATCCAGGTGCAACCGCTCATTGCCGGTCAGTTTTATAATTGGCGGCGGCGTTTGAGGACGCTGCTGAAAAAGCACTGAGCGGGCAAATGCGTCACTGTTATCGGCATGCAGGCCCTGATAGTAATAAGCGTTGGCCTCGCCCTTGCGCAGATAAAAGTTAATGCGACGATATTCCCGAATCGCCACCTGCTGCGCCAGGGAGAGCAACTGGCGCGACGGGTTATCGATATTTTGTAAAATTAACGGAAAGTCATCGCGCTTTTTCAATTCCTGAACATAATTCTGAATGCCGATATTTTTTACCGGAGCCAGCTGTTTTAACCATTCACGAATAAACGGATTTTGCGGCGCGGCAGCCAGAAACCAGCTTTCGGTCACTGGCGAAAGATAATTAATTGTCGAACGTTCGCGATAATAACCGATCACATCCATGGGCCTTTCCTGATGAACTTTATGTACCCAGGAAAGGTTTTCAAATAATAGGGTGCTGCAATCAATGCCGATTCCCCCATAACGCTGTAACAGTTCCAGGCGAATGATGTCGCTTTTGTGCGCCAGCGTCAGGTCCGATGAAATAAAATTAAGATCCGGCAGCCATTGAGACAGCGTGCGCTGGGTAATCAGATTGATTTCGTGATCGGCATTGTCCTGACGTAACTTTTTGATATTCAACTTCATTGACTTAGGAAGCTGCTCGCCGTGCCAGTACATCCAGACTTTTTTGGGTATATCGGGCAAGCTTTTCTGCTGTGATAACAAGACAACATTTTCTTCTTGCTCTGGATCATATTCTGGTGCGATTACCGCGCTGTGTTTTTTCTTATTCCATATCATCTGACTGGTAAACGCTATTCGCTTCCAGTTGCGCCATAACTTATGCGCTGGACGTTGGCTGAATGTAGTCATGATGCACCTGTTATTATCGTTATACCCGTCATTTTTCTGGCTGTAAGGCACATGATTCGGGCAGATTATGGTTTTCCCTGATGGTGACGCAGCGTTAAGCGCGCGATAGTTTCCTCACGGCTGTATAAAATTGCACTGCACCTTCTTAATAAAACATTATTAACGCATTAGCTATGTATTTTTCTGAATTTAGGATAAACCGGAAAGAAATCAGATGAGGGTAAGTTAATTTAATTCATCGCTGTTTAATGATTTATAGGGGCCATTTTCTTAATTTATAATATATGAATTAAGGAAGTTCTTAATTTTATCCACGCCTGGCGTGTTATTGCAGGCCTTTCTCTATTTAGTCAGTTCAGTTGAGATTAAATCAGCATCTTTAGCATTGCTCATCTTTGGACTGGATCGTACAGCGCAGGGTTGATTGTCTACGCTTAAAGAAAGCTTACAGAGAAAGGAGACGATATGCAGCATGAATCCAGTGGATTGCTGGCGGTAGATAAGCAAGGCAATCGCGTACTGTTTCTCAATCCTGAAACCTTTGCGGTGCAGCAGGAATTAAACGCTTTTCCACCGCGCCCGCATGAATTGTTGATGTTAACGCCTTGGGGAAAAGCCTATGTGCCGATTTATGGTGATGGTATGCACGGTGATAATCCGCATCCCGGTCACAAAGTCGCGGTGATTGATTTACGGCGTCGTGAAATTAGCGGTTTTATCGATATGTCGCCGCTGCGCGCGCCACACACTGGACAGTTAGGGCGTGACGGCATGGTTTATCTCTGCTGTGAAGACAGCGCGACGGTAGCGGTGATTAATCCTGCGACCGATAAAATAGAAAAAACGATCCCCATCCCTTCGCATCATGCGCACCGCCTGACGTTATCACCCAGCGGGCGCAAGCTGTTTACTGATAACGAAGAGGATGCAAGCATTACCGTGGTTGATCTGTGTGAAACTGAGGGTCGCGTCATCGATAATATTTTGTTGCCTGGCCCGATTGCCGGTATCGCCGCTTCACCCAAACATCCTTATCTGGTCGCGAGTGCTGCCGATTCGCCACTGCTGTATGTGATCGATCGGCAAAGCCATCGCATTCGCCAGCGTCTGGCGCTGCCGGGACATAAACGGCCTTGTCAGGTGGTGCGCTTCAGCGCGGACGGCGAATTATTGGTAGCGATTGGCGATCAAGAACCCATTGCGACGCTGTTCGACGACCTGCTTAATCCGTTAGGCGATATTGCAGTCGGCAATAAGCCGATGGATGGCTGTTTCAGTTCAGACAAGCAACAACTGCTGATCGCTAATGAAGATGACGGCACATTGAGCGTTATCGATTTAACCCAGCGCAAAGTCATCGCCACACCGCGCGTGGGAACGGGCTGCGAAATTCTGAGTTTTTACCAGCTCGATTAAATGAAAGGTCGATGGTAGATCGCTGAACTCCAGTGACGGCTGCTGGCGTGTTTTTCCGCCTGCCAGCCGCGTTTACGCAGCTCACGTGCAATTAACTTGTTCATGATGCCATGACCAAGCAATAACACGGTGCCGCGCTGAGAATACGCGATCAGTTTTTCCGCAGCTTGTGACGCGCGACGACGGGCATGCTGCACCGATTCTGTTTCTCCCGCATAGCCACATAACCACAATAAACGCAGCAGCGTCAGCCAGATCGAAACGGGAAGCTGCACCCCTTCAGAACGCAGCAGCGGAGTAGCCACTTCGCTAAATACACCGTCGATTTCATGCGGATGTAAGCCCAGTCGGGTAAGAGAGGAACGCGCTCGCGGCAGCGGGCTGCATACCACTACCGCAGCCTGGCGGGCAATATGAATGCTGCGCTCAGGCGGCAGATCGCTGACCAACGCGAGATCGTAAGCTTCGCACCAGTCTGCCAGTGCCTGTGCGCTGCGTCGTCCACTGGCCTGATGATCGGGCTTGCCGTGTCGCATTAAGATAATTGTCATAACACTCCTGCGATGCTTCCTTGGTAGGGTAAAGCATTGCTGGCGTTTGCCAATCACTCAACAATTTTTCAGAAAAAACCGGCGCTCGCATTGCGCAGTAACCCGACAGGGCTGTTATGCGGCGGGCTGGCAGAGGGGGCCAGTTAACTGTGGTGGTGCGCAAGTTTACTCGCCCTGTAAGGTCAGGCGGCCCGGCTACATGCGCCTCTTTTCCAGAGACAGGTATGGAGCAGGGATCTAAAGAGCACCAGGAAACGGCTTTTTCTACACCGCCAGACACGGTTATTTACAGCCTGAAGCGAAGGCTGACAATTCGTTAGCACGCTAATGCTTCCTGACATGCTATATACAAAAGGTTAACAAACAAGCAACCAATTCGTCGCTGGTTGTATCCACAATAATTTCGGTCAATGAGCCGGAAGCATCTCAGACAGGATACCCGTATGTTTAACTGGACTTCGACCCAGCGGAACGTGGCGTTTGCCAGTTTCGCCAGCTGGACGCTGGACGCCTTCGATTTCTTTATTCTGGTGTTTGTATTGAGCGACCTGGCGCAATACTTTCACAACTCGGTCTCGGACGTGTCGATAGCCATTATGCTGACGCTGGCAGTGCGGCCGATAGGCGCGCTGGTGTTTGGCCGACTGGCAGAAAAATATGGGCGTAAACCCATTTTAATGCTGAATATCGTCTTGTTTTCATTGTTTGAACTGCTCTCTGCCTGGTCACCTACCTTCGGCGCGTTTCTTGCGTTTCGCGTGATTTATGGCGTGGCGATGGGCGGCATCTGGGGCGTGGCGTCGTCGCTGGCGATGGAAACCATCCCCGATCGCTCGCGCGGTTTGATGTCCGGCATTTTCCAGGCCGGTTATCCCTGCGGCTACCTGCTGGCGTCAGTAATCTTTGGCTTATTCTTTGAGATGGTTGGCTGGCGTGGCATGTTCCTGATTGGCGCGGTGCCGGTTCTGCTGCTGCCGTTTATCTATTTCAAAGTGCCAGAGTCACCGGTGTGGCTGGCGGCGCGTGAACGTAAAGAGAGTTCAGCGCTATTGCCGACTATTCGTCAGCACTGGAAAATCTGTATTTACATGGTGTTGTTGATGGCTTGCTTTAATTTTTTCAGTCACGGCACGCAGGATCTTTATCCCACTTTCCTGAAGGTACAGCACCAGTTTGACGCGCACACTGTCAGTATCATCGCTATCAGTTACAACATTGCAGCGATGCTGGGCGGGATTTGCTTTGGCGCCTTATCAGAACGTATCGGGCGCAAAAAAGCCATTATTCTGGCTTCCTTTCTCGCTTTGCCAGTGTTGCCGCTTTGGGCTTTTTCCAGCGGTTCATGGGTGATTGGATTGGGGGCGTTTCTGATGCAATTCATGGTGCAGGGCGCATGGGGCGTAGTGCCGACTTACCTTACTGAACTGGTGCCTGCCAATGCGCGAGCGGTGCTGCCCGGCTTTGTTTACCAGCTAGGCAATCTGATTGCTTCGGTGAACGCCACGCTACAATCACGCATTGCCGAAGCGCACAGCGGCAATTACGGGTTAGGCATGGCGATTGTTGCGGGTACGGTGGCGGTATTAATTTGTGTACTGGTAGCCTTTGGCCGCGAAACCCGCGGCATCGAAATTTCAGGGGCGGTAGCAAAACAGTCGGATTAGGGCGTTTCGCACACATCTACCCATTGCGCCGCAGTGAGATCGGCAAGCTGCTGCGGCGAAATACGCACGGCGCTATGGATGGCGCCCGCTGCCGGTAAGACTTCATCAAAGCTGCGTAGCGACACATCACAATAAACGGTGAGCGGGTTTTCCAGGCCAAACGGACAAACGCCGCCAACCGGATGTCCGGTCCAGTTGATCACTTCATCCACGCTTAGCATCCGTGCTTTAGCGCCTAACGCCGCTTTCAGTTTACGGTTATCCAGCCGGGCATCGCCGCGCGTTACAATCAACACCACGTTAACTTTGACTTTTAACGACAGCGTTTTTGCAATCTGGCCTGGCGTAACGCCGTGGGCGCGCGCCGCCATTTCTACCGTGGCGGTACTTTCTGCCATCTCAATGATGTTAATTTCAGGGGCGTGTTCGGCAAAGAACTGGCGGACTGACTCCAGACTCATCTTTATCTCCATGTTGATCGCAGGCATAAAAACTGCCACAAGCCTTTAAGGCTGTAAACGGGATAAAAAGAGAATTCGTAACAGAATGCACAGGAATCAGGCTGGATTTAACGTGCAGTTACCACATTGCTCAACATCGGGGATGCGATAACGCTGACAGCAACTGCGACGCACCATCTGACCGTTACGAGGAAGCATGGTGCGATAGAGTGGATTATCACTGCCATCCAGCAAATGGCTGGTGAAAAACAGCGCCTGCTCCAGTTGCAATATCACCGTTTCTTCGAGCTGGTTTTTTAATTCGCCAAGAAACCAGGAGAAGGAGAAGCCCATATTATTCCAGATAAGCCTGGCATTGATGTCGCCATGCTGAGCGATACCGTTTACCACCGGAATAAGATGTTGCTGGATTAGGCGATCGATTCGCTGGTGGGCATTGAGATAACGCGCATCCTCATCTTCCTGTGCGTTGAGCCAAAACGCGCAGGGATGACCGTTTTCATGAAATTCCACCTGTATGTGCTGCGGAGCGCAGTCCGGCGCGCGGGCCCCCAGCAATAACGCCATCATCAGCGGCGGCAACAATAGGCCAAAATACCACTGTGCCCATAACGACTGCACTGGCTTAGCCTCACGAATCGCGTCAGGATGGTTACGATAAAGATGATCGCTATAGCGTTGGGTAAGGGCAGTAAACGCGTCGGCGACAGACCATTCACTGAATGTCATGGTTGGCCTGGCAGGCTGACCAAACTTGATTATCTCCAACATATCGCTGCGTTGTGTTTGCAGCATCTCATACAACGCATCCGCCAGCGGTTGCTGATTTTGCATGAAAATCAATGACTCATTGCCAAAGTGATGTTTGTGTTGGGGAACAATTGCCATGCTGACTCGCAACGCAAATTTAGATAAGAAAGCTAATGATAATCGTTATTGATTCTATCTACAAGCCAGGCGGAGAAGCGGCGTGTAACGATGTTATTAAGACAGGATCAGGAACTTATAGTGCAGAATATCGCAAAAGATAATGTGGGCAATATTATCGCCCACTACTACCGCATGAATTAATGTGCTTCGCTTGAAGAGATGACATTCGCTTTTGGTAAATCCTCCCAGGCGAGAATGGTATTCCTTCCCTGGCTTTTCGCGACATACAATGCACGATCGGCATTCGCAACCGCCTGCTCAAATTCATTATCGTAAATAGGCGCAATACCGGCGCTAATAGTGACGTGGGTAGAAACCCGTTCGTTAAAGCGGTGGGGAATTTCTAAATCCACAACGTATTTGCGGATCCTTTCTGCCAGTTTCATAGCAATTGAAGCATTAACGTTTGTCATTAATACCAGAAACTCTTCGCCGCCATAACGCGTCACTACATCGCGCGAGCGTACTGCATCACGAATTGCAACCGATACCCGTGCCAGCGCCTGATCGCCCATCGCATGACCATAATTATCGTTGTAGGCTTTGAAGTGATCTATATCCAACAACAGCACGTAATGGCTGCCTGTGTGGTTATTCAGAATGTTGTCGAGGCGGTTCTTCAGGCCGCGTCGGTTATACAAGCCGGTCAGAGGATCGAGCATGCTGAGATCGCTAAACGTCTCTTTCTCTTCATACAGTTGATACATCAATCGCAGCGTGAAGCGATCGGCGCGGCGGCGCATCAAGTGTTGCAAAGAGAAACCAATGAGCGGCAGCGCGATAGTCAATAAAATCATGACGAAATGCTCACCGTCGTCCAGCCATAGCACGGTTAAAACCGGCGGGGCGATATGCAGGCAGAACGCCACCAGATAATCGCTTAAGGCAATCGCACTGATAAAAAATATGCTTAACAGGCTGATAATTAAAAAGCTGCCATCAAAGTAAATAACGGCGTGATAGCGATAATTAATGTGCCATGCCCAGAGCAAACCGAGAATGAGCGCAACAGGATTTAATAGTGGTAATTTTAGTTTAGTCTTTATTAAACAACTGGTTAATGAGATTGCGCTAAAAAAGGCGACAAAGAGAGCCGGCAAAGTAATTTCATTTTCTGCTTCTCCTGACATCGGCACCAGACAAAATAGAGAAGCGGCGACATTTAAAAACAATAAAAGCATCAGCGAAAGCCGATATTTGCTGTGTTTCAATGCATCATAAGATTCTATTTTCATTATTAATACTCGTGATGGCTCTGAAATATCAAAGCGCAAGCCGACAAAAATATTCGGTGTCGAACAATGAGCAAATTATTGCTGTGTTATGTGGAGAGTTATTGACCGCAATCTAGCATTTTCCAACTGGTCTGTCATCTTGACCCGTTGGGCAACACAAAAACAGGCTGCACAATGAGAAAACTTATCATATGATAATGTAAATGATTATCATTTGAGGAATGGTGATGGTGATAGCAATTATTGCCGCTTGCGGCTTGTGGGGAGTCAGCGGGATGATGGGGAAAAAACTGGATAGCGCATGGGGCGTTTTGTTACCGTGCGCCGCATTGCCATTATTTGCCCTGTGGGAACCCAGCTTTAGCCAGTGGCGCATAGTCATGATTGTGGCACTGCTGTTGACGATAGTGATGTTGTTTAATCACCGCCTGCGTCACTTTTTGTTGTTGCCATCATGCCTGGCATTAGCCTGCGGATTAGCGACAGTTGCGGTGAATTTTCACGCATCGTGATTGATTGTTTTGGCGTGTTGTAAAGAAGGGGAAGCAGGATAACGTTGGTGCGAAGAGAGGGACTTGAACCCTCACGTCCGTTAAGACACTAACACCTGAAGCTAGCGCGTCTACCAATTCCGCCACCTTCGCTCAGTGCTGTGCGATATGAAATCTGTGATTTTGGTGCGAAGAGAGGGACTTGAACCCTCACGTCCGTTAGGACACTAACACCTGAAGCTAGCGCGTCTACCAATTCCGCCACCTTCGCATACCCGTAATACTTTGGCAGTATTACAACCACGGAGGCGCATTTTAGAGGTTTTACGCATTGCGTCAACTGATATTTCGCGGTGACGAAACAATCGCTGTAAAAAACAACGTTTTCACGCCGCGAAGAGAAAGATAACGCAATAACAGGTAATTAACGCGCTTTCGCTCCCCGTCCGTAGACGGCACGATAGACCTTAAAGCGACCGGTTTGCGCCAGCACTTCATGACTGCCAAACGTTTCGTCCAGGACCTGCGGGTAGGGCAGGAAGGCGTTCGCAACGATACGTAACTCACCCCCGCTGTTCAGATGCTTCACCGCGCCGCGAATCAAGGTCTGCGCGGCATCCAGACTGGTTTGTACCCCTTCATGGAAAGGCGGATTGGAAATAATAAGATCGAAGCGGCCCGTGACATCAGAGAAAACGTTGCTGGCAAATACTTCACCTTCAAGCCCATTCGCCGCCAGCGTAGCTTTACTGGCTTCAATCGCAGCAGCATGCACATCGCATAACCACAGACGCACTTTTGGCGAATGGCCAGGCAGAGAAGCGGCAATCACCCCGGCGCCGCAGCCGATGTCCAGCACTTTACCTTTGGTATGCGGCGTCAGGGTTGACATCAGCAGCGCGCTGCCTGCATCCAGGCCATCACGACTGAATACGCCTGGCAAGGTATGGACGGTGAGATCGTTGAGTTGATACGTATTGCCAAACGCGTTGACGTCAAACGCGGGCTGCGCCTCCAGACGACCATGATACAGACCACAACGGCGCGCACTGTCGATCTTCTCAAGTTTGACCCACTTTTCCAGCATGCCTTCGGCGCTACGCACGCCGCTGCGGTTCTCTCCTACCACGAATACTTCGCAGCCTTCCGGCAACAGCGACAGCAGATTTTGCAGCTGAAATTGTACTTCCGGCTTGTTTTTAGTCCAAAAATACACCAGCGTATCGCAGCCCTGCACATCTTCTGCCTGGGCGACCAGCCCATAACGCGCCTGCTCGCCCATGCGGCGGCTCAGGTTTTGCCAGTGATGATATTGCTGGGTATGCACGCGCGATGAAGCGGTCTCCAGCTGAGCGGGCAGGTCATCCTGCAAATCGCCAGCAAACAGCACGTGGCGGGCGGTAAATTCATCACTGTGGCGCAAAATCACTTCGCTGGCCGGGGTAAAAGCAGACATGTAAAGCTCCTGTAAGATCTGAGCGGCGATTATAGTGCTTTGTTGGCGCATGTTCGATGGGTTTGCTAGCATAGCGTCGCATTCAGGCAGCGGAGCAGGTAACACCATGACGTCCAGACGCGACTGGCTTTTACAGCAAATGGGGATTATGCAGTATCAACTGCGCCGTCCGCGCGTACTGCAGGGCGAAATTGCCGTCACGCTGGCAGCGGATACGCGCTTAGTGATTGTGACTGAAACGCCGCCTGGCTTACAGGAGCCGCTGATTCGTGACGTGCTGCATACGCTTCATTTGCAAAGCTCGCAGGTGATGATGGTGACGCCGGAGCAGCTGCAAATGTTGCCGGAAACGCTGGATTGCGCAGGCTGGTTGCTCGGTGTTGAAAGTGAGCAACCGTTTAATGGCGTCGCGTTATCGAGCGCCTCCCTCAATGAACTGATCAGCAGTGGCGCAGCCAGGCGCGCACTCTGGCAACAAATGTGTAACCATGACAGCCATCTCTTTCCTCACCCCTGACGATCTGACGCAGGCATTGAACATTGAACGCCGCAGCCATGCTTTTCCCTGGAGTGAGCAAACTTTTGCCAGCAATCAAGGCGAACGTTTTTTAAATCTCCGGCTTGAAGTAGACGGCAAGTTAGCCGCTTTCGCCATTACCCAGGTGGTGCTGGATGAAGCCTCGTTGTTCAACATTGCGGTCGATCCCGCGTATCAACGGCGGGGTTTAGGTCGCCAGTTGCTGCAATATTTAATCGATCAACTGATTCAGCGTGAGGTTATGACGCTTTGGCTGGAAGTTCGCGCCTCAAACCTGCCCGCTATCGCGCTATATGAACAGCTGGAATTCAATCAGGTCAGCCGTCGCCCCAACTATTACCCTACCGCCAGCGGGCGTGAAGATGCGCTAATCATGGCGCTGACGCTGTAAGGGTTTAAAGGAGTTCTAATGATAGAAAACTGGGATTGTATCCTGTTTGATGCCGACGATACCCTTTTTCATTTTGATGCTTACGCCGGGTTGCAGCGGCTGTTCGCCGGTTACGATGTCCATTTTACCGATCAGGATTACGCTGATTATCAGTCAGTTAATAAGCCACTATGGGTCGATTACCAGAACGGCACCCTCTCCGCGTTGCAGCTGCAAACCCGCCGCTTCAACAGCTGGAGTGAAAAACTCAGTATTTCGCCTGAGATCCTCAACAGCGGTTTTCTCTCAGCGATGGCCGAAATCTGTACGCCGCTGGAAGGTGCGGTCAGCCTGATGAACCTGCTGCACGGTAAGGTCAAAATGGGGATTATTACTAACGGTTTCACTGCGCTACAACAAACCCGACTGGAGCGGACGGGTTTCCGTGATTACTTCGATGCGCTTGTAATTTCTGAACAAGTTGGCGTGCCCAAACCGGATGTGAAGATTTTTGATCATGCGCTTACATTATTAGGTCATCCACATCGTGAGCGCGTATTGATGGTGGGCGACACGCCGGAATCCGATATTCTGGGCGGCATGAATGCTGGCATGAAGACATGCTGGCTGGATCACGGTACGCGCCCGCTGCCTGCGCATATTACTCCCACCTGGCAGGTCAAGACCCTCTCTGAACTGGAAGCCATCCTTAAGTCTTAACGCTGTAACCCAATTACTCACACTCCCGCTTAATACAAAGGATGGTGTGAGTATTTGAAGCTTCTGGTTTCATTGCCAGACGGACGGCAAGCCGGATTGTGGATTTGATCCTATATATCCAGACGTTTTTTCTCTTCGCCAGCCACGACATTTTCGTCCTCATCCTCTTTCACTGGCGTGCTGGCCGTCAGTAAAAACGGGGATTGTTGCCAGCGGGTGCGGCGATCGCGCAGTAAAGTCCGGGTAAGAATGATGCCAATAGCTAGCGCCAGCAGCATCATCAGACGCAAAATATTGGTGGTGTTATCAACCTGACGCGATTCGGTTACCAGCACATGCGTATCCAGCGTGACGCGCAGAAAGCCGAGCGGACCGTCGCTATTGCCGAGCGGCTGGACGATTTGATGATTGAAATAGCTGCCGGCGCGTTTGCCGTCGAGCGCCAGGCGATCGCGAACACTAATATTTTCGCCGCTGTGCGCGACCAAACTGCCGTCGTCGTCGTAAACCGACGCATCAAGAATGCGGCTGTTTGAAGTCATCTGATTGAGAATGCCTTCGATCTTGCTGCGATTATCTTCGCTATTGTCCATTAATGGTTGCAAACTAAATGCCACCTGATTCGTCAGCGTATGCGCCAGCTCCTCTACCTGTTCTGAGCGCGCCATCTGATGACCAAGACTGAACCAGGACGCGCCTTGCATCAGGACAACTAACAGCGCCATCGAGATAAGTACAATCACCGTGCGATGTAAGCGAAATTTCAATGCAATTTTAGCCATCACTAACCCGTGTCACGTCACAACAGAAAGCCTGGAGATTATGTTGCCAGAAGCGGCGCAGACAAGGTAGCCTCTTGCGTGGTTTTGTTGTGCCTACAGGAGCTCTAATGCCAAATCGTCTTACCTGGTGCGATCTGCCCGCCGATGTCTCACTCTGGCCGGGGTTGCCCCTTTCCCTCAGCGGCGATGAAGTGATGCCGCTGGATTACCGCGCGGGTCGTACTGGCTGGTTACTTTACGGTCGCGGACTGGATAAACAACGACTGACCGATTATCAGCATCAACTCGGTGCTGCGATGGTGATCGTCAGTGCCTGGAACGTGGATGAGTATCAGGTGATTCGCCTGGCGGGCTCGCTGACGCCGTTCGCCAGTCAACTGGCACATAATGCCGGACTGGATGTGGCCCCGTTAGGCAAAATTCCGCATCTGAAAACGCCCGGTCTGTTGGTCATGGACATGGACTCCACCGCCATTCAAATCGAATGTATCGATGAGATCGCCAAACTGGCGGGCAGTGGTGATTTGGTTGCGGCTGTCACTGAGCGCGCCATGCGTGGTGAACTCGACTTTACTGCCAGCCTGCGTCAGCGTGTCGCCACATTAAAAGATGCTGATGCCAATATTCTGAAACAGGTGCGTGACGAACTGCCGTTAATGCCGGGCTTAACCACGCTGGTGCAAAAACTGCAAGCGCTTGGCTGGCAGGTGGCCATTGCGTCCGGCGGCTTCACTTATTACGCCGAATATCTACGCGATAAGCTGCATCTGGCGGCTATCGTCGCGAACGAACTGGAAATTCGCGACGGCAAACTGACCGGTGAAGTAACGGGTCCGATTGTTGATGCACAATATAAAGCTGACACGCTGAAAAAGCTGGTGCAGCGTTTTGATATTGCCCCCGAACAAACCGTGGCGGTTGGCGACGGCGCAAATGACCTGCCGATGATTAAAGCCTCAGCACTGGGCATTGCTTATCATGCTAAACCTAAGGTGAATGAGCAGACGCACGTTACCATTCGCCATGCCGATTTGCTGGGCGTGTTCTGCATCCTCAGCGGCAGTCTTATTCACGAAGAGCGTTAACAGAGGTATTGATTTGGCCAAAGCGGCAAAACGCGCATTTGTCTGTAATGAATGCGGCGCAGATTATCCACGCTGGCAGGGGCAGTGTAGCGCCTGTCACGCCTGGAATACCATCACTGAGGTGCGTATCGCCGCCTCGCCAGCGGCAGCGCGCAATGAGCGTTTAAGCGGCTATGCGGGCAGCGCAGGCCCAGGCCGGGTACAAAAACTGTCTGAAATCAGTCTGGAAGCGTTACCGCGTTTCTCGACCACTTTCAAAGAGTTCGACCGCGTATTAGGTGGCGGCGTCGTGCCAGGCAGCGCCATCTTAATAGGCGGGAATCCGGGCGCAGGAAAATCGACGCTGCTGTTACAGGTGATGTGCAAACTGGCGGGAGCGATGAAAACGCTGTACGTCACGGGCGAAGAGTCGCTGCAACAGGTCGCGATGCGCGCCCATCGTCTGGGATTACCGACAGAAAATATGAATATGCTGTCGGAAACCAGCATTGAGCAAATCTGCCTGATCGCCGAACAGGAAAAGCCCCAGCTGATGGTGATCGACTCCATTCAGGTAATGCATATGGCTGATATTCAGTCATCGCCAGGTAGCGTGGCGCAGGTCCGCGAAACCGCTGCTTACCTGACGCGCTTCGCCAAAACGCGTGATGTCGCCATCATCATGGTGGGTCACGTTACCAAAGACGGTTCGCTGGCTGGCCCTAAAGTACTGGAGCACTGTATCGATTGCTCAGTCCTGCTGGATGGCGATGCGGATTCACGTTTTCGCACGCTGCGTAGCCATAAAAACCGCTTCGGTGCCGTAAATGAGCTGGGCGTCTTTGCCATGACTGAACAGGGAATGCGTGAAGTGAGCAATCCCTCCGCCATCTTTTTGTCGCGCGGCGATGAGGTGACATCGGGCAGCTCCGTCATGGTGGTGTGGGAAGGGACGCGTCCGTTGCTGGTAGAGATACAGGCGCTGGTGGATCACTCAATGATGGGCAATCCACGTCGTGTAGCGGTGGGTCTTGAACAGAATCGCCTGGCGATTTTGCTGGCGGTGCTGCATCGTCACGGCGGGTTGCAGATGTCGGATCAGGACGTCTTTGTTAACGTGGTTGGCGGCGTAAAAGTCACTGAAACCAGTGCGGATCTGGCCTTAATGCTGGCGATGGTGTCTAGCTTGCGCGATCGGCCTTTGCCGCAGGATTTAGTGATTTTTGGTGAAGTTGGATTAGCGGGTGAAATCCGTCCGGTGCCGAGCGGTCAGGAACGCATTTCGGAGGCGGCAAAACACGGCTTTAAGCGTGCCATTGTACCGGCTGGAAACGCGCCGAAAAAACCGATCGATGGAATGAAGGTTTACAGTGCGAAAAAGCTGGCGGATGCGCTGGCAATTCTGGACGAACTGTAAGCGCGATGGTTATCCCCTCCTGGCTGCACCGGCAATGTGGAGCGTGCCAGGAGAGCCAGTTTGCTTGCCCAATTGTTAATCACGCAGGAGGCACGACATGTCGTCGTTTGACTATCTAAAAACGGCCATTCGCCAGCAGGGCCACACGCTGCAACAGGTTGCGGATGCCAGCGGCATGACTAAAGGTTATTTGAGCCAACTGCTTAATGCCAAAATCAAAAGCCCCAGCGCGCAAAAGTTAGAAGCTCTACACCGTTTCCTGGGTCTGGAATTTCCACGACGGGATAAAACCGTTGGCGTGGTCTTCGGCAAATTCTATCCTCTTCATACCGGCCATATTTATCTGATCCAGCGTGCCTGTAGTCAGGTGGATGAACTGCATATCATCATGGGCTATGACGAGTTGCGCGATCGCGAGTTGTTCGAAAACAGCGCTATGTCACAGCAGCCGACCATCAGCGACCGTTTGCGCTGGTTGTTACAAACGTTTAAGTATCAGAAAAATATCCGCATCCATGCATTCAATGAAGAGGGCATTGAACCGTATCCGCATGGCTGGGATGTATGGAGCGAAGGCGTAAAAACATTTCTTGGTGAACATGGCATTGCGCCCGACTGCATTTACACCAGCGAAGCGCCCGACGCGGAAATGTACCAACAACACCTTGGCATCCCAACGGTGCTTGTCGATCCTAAACGATCATTTATGAGCATCAGCGGTGCGCAAATTCGCCAGGATCCGTTCCGTTTCTGGGAATATATCCCAACGGAAGTTAAACCGTTTTTTGTGCGTACCGTAGCGATTTTGGGCGGCGAATCCAGCGGTAAATCAACGCTGGTGAACAAGCTTGCCAATATTTTTAATACCACCAGCGCCTGGGAATATGGCCGTGATTATGTCTTTTCCCATCTGGGCGGTGATGAAATGGCGCTGCAATATTCTGATTACGACAAGATCGCGCTGGGCCAGGCGCAATATATCGATTTTGCCGTGAAGTACGCGAATAAAGTCGCCTTTATTGATACCGATTTTGTGACTACTCAGGCGTTTTGTCTGAAGTACGAAGGACGCGAGCATCCGTTCGTTCAGGCATTAGTCGATGAATATCGCTTCGATTTAGTGATCTTGCTGGAAAACAATGTGCCCTGGGTGGCTGACGGGTTACGCAGCCTTGGCAGTTCGGTGGATCGTCGCGAGTTTCAATCCATGCTGGTGACCATGCTACGTGAGAACAATATTGAGTTTATTCATGTGAAAGAAGACGATTACGACACGCGTTTTCTGCGCTGCATTGAGCTGGTGAAAGGCATGCTGGGAGAGAAAAGCGGACAGTGATCCGAGGGGCAATTATTTGTACTAGCTCAGACCTGATCTGACAGTTACCGGTTATTTATACAGGTGTCTGTCAGATTAAATCTGGTTCAGATTCTTTTCTGCCCAGACCCGTTTTCCATCAAGTAACGTGGCCATTGGCGT